>CAMPKJ010000339.1 GCA_946887105.1 uncultured Acidobacteriota bacterium
GGTTCCTCGGAGTTCCTCGGGGGGCGCCGCCGCCGCTTTTCACTCCGAGGAACCCGAGGAACCGAGGCACTCCGAGGAACTCGAGGTTGTGCTACGTTACGCGCCCCACGGAGGCCAACGCCTCCCACCGGAGGCCGGCATGTCTGAATCCACTGGACCGCTCAAGAAAACTCCCCTCAACGAAGTCGAAAAGTCGCTCGGCGGCAAGATGGTCGACTTCGGCGGATGGGAGCTTCCGGTGCAGTTCAGCGGCATCCTCGACGAACACGAAGCGGTGCGCACGAGCGCCGGTGTGTTCGACGTCTCGCACATGGGCGAGATCACCGTGCGCGGGCCGCAGGCGCTGGAGCTGCTGCAGAAATCGACGTGCAACGACGTGGCGAAGCTCGCGAACGGCCGCGCGCACTACAACGGCCTGCTCTATCCGAACGGCGGCTTCGTCGACGACATCCTCATCTATCAGATTGCGCCTGACGATTTCTTCGTGGTCGTGAACGCGTCGAACACCGACAAAGACTTCGAGTGGCTGCAGAAGTCGGCGCAGGGGATGGACGTCGACGTGCAGAACGTCAGCGCCGATTACGCGCAGCTCGCGATCCAGGGACCGGACGCGGAGCGCGTGTTGCAGACCATGACCGGCGTGCCGCTGGCGGACATCAAGTACTACCGTTTCGATCGCGGCCAGGTCGACGGCGCGCCGGCGATCGTCTCGCGCACCGGCTATACGGGCGAAGACGGTTTCGAGATCTACATCGCCCCCGAGCACGCGCCGCGCATCATGCAGAAGCTCGTCGATACGGGCGTGAAGCCGTGCGGACTCGGCGCGCGCGACACGCTCCGGCTCGAAGCGAAGATGGCGCTCTACGGCAACGACATCGACGACACCACCACGCCCATCCAGGCCGACCTCGGCTGGATCGTGAAGCTCGACAAGGGCGACTTCGCCGGCCGCGACACGCTCGAGAAAGAGAAGAAGGAAGGACCGCCGCGCAAGCTGGTCGGCTTCGAAATCATCGACCGCGGCATCGCCCGTCACGGCTATCCGGTCGTCGACGGGAAGGACGAGATCGGCGTCGTCACGTCGGGCACGCACTCGCCGACATTGAAAAAGGCGATCGGACTCGCTTATCTTCCGCTCGACAAATCCGCGGCCGGCACCGAGTTCATGGTGCTGATTCGCGGCAAAGAGACCAGGGCCCGCGTCGTCCCAACCCCGTTCTACAAACGCGCCAAGTGACCGCGGCGTCTACCTCACCGCCCGACACAGACTGAGGAGAAAATCGAATGGCCACTCCTGAAGACAACCGTTACGCCAAGAGCCACGAGTACGTGCACGTGGAAGGCAACACCGGCACGATCGGCATCACCGAATACGCACAGAAAGAGCTCGGCGACGTCGTCTTCGTCGAACTGCCGCAGGTCGGCTCGGAGCTCGAGGCGGGCGACGAGCTCGGAAGCATCGAGTCGGTCAAAGCCGTCTCGGAGCTGTTCTCGCCGGTCTCCGGCGAAGTGATCGAAGTCAACGAAGCGCTCGCCGACAATCCGGCGCTCGTCAACACGGATCCGTGGGGCGACGGCTGGATGGTGCGCATCAAACTCAGCGACGTCACCGAGGTCGACGAGCTGATGACCGCCGAAGAGTACGACGAGTACATCGAGAAGGAAGCAGGACACTGACCGCTCCCTCGCCTGCCGGCGGACAACGATGAGCAATCTCCCCGATCCAACCGACCCTCATTCGTCCCATCGCTACATCCCCAACGCCGGGGAAGACATCCGGGAGATGCTGCAGGTGATCGGCGTCGATTCGATCGACGACCTGTTCACCACCATTCCCGCCGACGTCAAACTGAAAGAGCTGCTCGACATCCCCGGCCCCTGGTCGGAAATCGAGACGCGGCGCTGGTTCCGCGCTCTGGCCGCGCGCAACATCTCGCCTGTCGATCACGTCTCGTTCCTCGGCGGCGGCGCGTATGCGCACTATCAGCCGGCGTGCATCGATCAACTGCTGCTGCGCTCCGAGTTCCTGACGGCGTACACGCCGTATCAGCCGGAGGTTTCGCAGGGAACGTTGCAGTCGATCTTCGAATACCAGACGCACCAGTGCCTGCTCACCGGGCTCGACGTCGCGAACGCATCGCTCTATGACGGATCGACCGCGCTCTGCGAGGCGGTGCTGCTCGCGGAGCGGCTCACCAAAGGAAAGAAGAAGGTCGTTCTCGCGAAGTCGATTCATCCGCAGTATCTGCAGACCGTGCGCACCTACATCCAGAACCTCGGCCTCGAGATTCAGGAAGTGGGTTGGGGCGCGGATGGACGCATCGATCTCGACGCCCTCAAAGCGGCGGCAGAAGGCGCCTTCGCGGTGGCGGTGCAGTCGCCGAACTTCCTCGGCGTGATCGAGGACTACGACGCGGTCACGAAGGCGGTGCCCGATCTGACGAAGATCGCGGTCGTGGCCGAGGCCACTTCGTTCGGGATTCTGGCTCCGCCGGGACAGCACGGCTTCGACATCTGCGTCGGCGAAGGACAGGCGTGGGGCATCCCGACGCAGTTCGGCGGCCCGTACGTCGGATTCATGGTCGTGCGCGATGCGCTCAAGCGCCACATGCCGGGACGCCTGGTCGGCGAGACCATCGACGTCGACGGGAAACGCGCGTACGTGCTGACGCTGGCCACGCGTGAGCAACATATCCGCAGGGGCAAGGCAACATCCAACATCTGCACGAACGAGGCGCTGATCGCGCTCGCGGCGAACATGTACCTCTCGCTGATGGGCAAGGAAGGGCTGCGCGAGGTGGCCACGCAGTGTGTGCAGAAAACTGCCTATCTGCGCAAGAAGCTGCAGGATATTGCATCGATCGAGCTGCCGTTCCGCGGTCCGGTGTACAACGAGATGGTGGTGCGGACGCCGTTCCCCGCCGCCGAGATCCTGAAGGATCTCGAGCACGAGAAGATCCTCGGCGGGATTCCGCTGGGCGACTTCTTCCCCGGCTCGGAGCGCGACTTCCTCGTCGCCGTCACCGAGCTGCACACGCGCGAGCAACTCGATCAGTACGCCGCCGCACTCAGCGCGGCGATTTCCCGGGAGCGCCGATGACCACTACCCCTGTCGTGGAGCACGTCCCTGAAGTCACGCGCGAGACGAAGCCTTCCTCGCTGGAGGCACTGATCTTCGAGCGCTCGCGACCCGGCCGCCGCGGCTACCAACTCCCCGATCTCGACGTGCCGGAGCAATCGCTCGATGACGCCATTCCGGCGGCGCTTCGCCGCAGCGAGATCGCGGACGAAGTGGAAGTCTCCGAGGTCGACGTCATCCGCCATTTCACGCGGTTGTCGAAGCTGAATTTCTCGATCGATGCAGGATTGTACCCACTGGGCTCGTGCACGATGAAGCACAACCCGCGCATCAATGAAGAGATCGCGCGCACGCCCGGCTTCGCGCATTCGCATCCGATGCAGGCCGAACATCAGGTGCAGGGAAACCTGGAGCTGCTGTGGTGGCTCGAGCAGACGCTGAAGGAAATCTTCGGTATGCCGCGCGTGACGCTGCAGCCCGTCGCCGGCGCACACGGCGAGCTGGCGGGCATCCTGATGGTGCACAAGGCGCTCGCAAAGAGCGGCAACGCGCGCAAGTACATCCTGATCCCTGACTCGGCGCACGGCACGAACCCGGCGTCGGCGGCGTTCGCCGGCTATCAGATCAAGGAACTGAAATCGAACAACCGCGGCACGGTCGATCTCAGCGTGCTCGCGGAAGCGGTCACGGAAGACGTGGCGGCGCTGATGATCACGGTGCCGAACACGCTCGGCGTGTTCGAGTCCGAGATCAGGAAGATGGCGGACCTGCTGCACGCGAAGGGCGCGTACCTGTACTGCGACGGCGCGAACCTGAACTCGTTCGTCGGCATCGCGCGGCCCGGCGACATGGGCATCGACGTGATCCACTCCAACCTGCACAAGACCTTCTCGACGCCGCACGGCGGCGGAGGTCCGGGCGCGGGTCCGGTGGGCGTGAGCGAGCGCTTGCTGCCGTTCCTGCCGACACCCACTGTAGAACGCCGTGAAGACGGCACGTTCTATCTCGACTACGACCATCCCGATTCCATCGGCCGCATGCGCGCGTTCAACGGCAACTTCAACGTGCTCGTGCGCGCGCTGACGTACATGCGCTCGATGGGGCCGACCGGCCTGCGCCGCATCGCGCAACTGGCCGTGCTGAACGCGAACTACATCCGCGCGCGGCTGAAATCGCATTACCACCTTCCGTACGACGCGCCCACGCTGCACGAGGTGGTCTTCAGCGACAAGAACCAGACGCCGAAGGACGTGCACACGCTCGACATCGCCAAACGCCTGATGGATTTCGGATTCCATCCGCCGACGATCTACTTCCCGCTGATCGTCTCCGGCGCGCTCATGATCGAGCCGACCGAGAGCGAGCCGAAGGAAGAGCTCGACGCCTTCTGCGAAGCGATGATCGCCATCGCCCGCGAAAGCCAGGAACGCCCCGAGCTCGTGCGCAGCGCGCCGCACACGACCCCGGTGCGGAGGCTGGACGAGGCGCGGGCTGCACGGCAGCCGGTGTTGCGCTGGCGGCGGTAGGACGGGAGCAGTCTTAGAGTCTTAGAGTCGTAGAGTCTTAGAGGCGCAAGTTGGCACGCGCCGCCGTTTCTCTAAGACTCTAAGACTCTAAGACTCTAAGGAAGCTCTGAACAAGTCTCCACAAAAGTGATGCGAGCGCGACGCGTCT
>CAMPKJ010000340.1 GCA_946887105.1 uncultured Acidobacteriota bacterium
GCCGTAGCCGCCGCGACAGGCTGACCGGCGGCTGCGGCCGCCGGTGCGAAAGCGGCGGCTACGGCCGCCGCACTCCAAACGGCGCGGGCCTTGCAGCGCCCGCTACGTTTGCATCGCCGTGGAGATGGAGTCCGACATTGATCAAGGCCCGCCGTACCCCGTTCAAGATGCGCAAGCTCCTGGTCATCGATGATGACGAGAAGCTGGTCGGCTTTTACCGCGAGCTCCTGACGCCGTACGGATTCGAGATCCTCTTTGCGTTCAATGGCGAGCAGGCCATGCCGCTCGTCGACACGAATCCCGACATCCAGCTGGTCATCCTCGATCTCTCCATGCCGAAGATGGACGGACGGCAGTGGCTGCGCTGGTTCCGCGCGCAGCGGCACGAGTCGCCGGTGATCATCATCAGCGGCTACAAACTGGAGCCCGCGGACGAAGAGCTCAGTCCGGCCGTGGTGTTGAAGAAGCCGATCGACGTGGCCGAGCTGCTGGACATGGTGGGGCTGTTCTGCGGACTCGGGACGCCGGTGACCGGCGCCCGCGGCGTCACCATCTGACGCGGGTCAGTCAGCGAGCGCCGAAGCCGGCGTCCGCCACCAGCGTCGCGCACGACTCGATCTTCTGCAGATCGAGCTGCATCGACGCCACGCTCTGCTTGATCTCGATGCGCACCGGAACGCGGCGGTCATCGCTCGTGAGCCACACCGTCACGCCGCCCGGCCACTTCTTGCCACCCGGCGCATCGACGATCTCGAACGCGCGCGCGACGGTCTGCTTTCCTTCGATGGCAAACGTCCTGCGCGCACCCGGCTTGAACACGACCGGATACTCCTTGCCGTCCGAGTAGACGGTGGTCTGCACCGGGCTGTTCAGCGTGTTGGCGTTCTGACGGAGGAAGTGGATCGCGGTGAGGATGTCGCGGAACTCGTCCTCGCCGGCCGGCAGTTTCTTGACGCGGTTTTCCACCTCTTCCGGGGTCTGCTTGCGCATGCGCGCCAATCCCTTGACGTAGTCGAAGATCGTGCGCTCGTTGCGCGCCTTCTTGCCCCACGCATAGCCATGCGAGGTCATCAGGGTCTTGCCGTTCCCATCGATGTCGGACGCGTATTCGTAGTAACCGCCCCGCTTACCGTTCGGAGCCGTGATCAGCAGCTCGCTGTGCAGCTTGTCGCCGTATGTATTGCGCAGGTTGCCGACGCCGCTCGTCGGAAACAACAGCCCGGCCAGAAAACGGACGCCGCCCCGCAGCCGCCACGAGTAGCGGAACTCCTCGACATTGCCGAGATTGTTGTTGCAGGTCAGGTCGGCGGCATACGCCGAGCCAGACACAGCCGTCATCAGAGCAAGGACCAGAGCCGCGGGAGCATTTCTACGAATAATGTTCATGATCGCGAAGGAGAACGTTGATTTTTCGGAGGATATTCGCGGCCGGTCACAGCGCCGCGAGCGCCGTCTCGACCTCGTCGATCACATAGTCCGGCGTCGATGAGCCCGCCGTCAACCCGACCACGTTCGCGCCTGCCAGCCAGGCCGGATCGATGTCGCCCGCGCCCTGCACGAGGAACGACGGCTTGGCCTCGCGGCAGATTTCCCAGAGGTGCTTGGTGTTCGCGCTCTTCTTGCCGCCGATGACGATGATCACGTCCACTTCCGGATCATCCGCCAGCACTCGCGCCGCGTCCTGATTTTCCTTGGTGGCGTAGCAGATCGTGTCGCCACGCTCGACGCCGGTGGCGCGGCGTTCGATGGTCCGCACCACGTCCTCGAAGTCCTCGGCATTCAGCGTGGTCTGATAGAAGACTTTGATGGCGCGGTAGGGCGACCAGTCGATCGACTGCGCCTCCTCCATCTTCGAGACGATGTGATAGGTCGACGGATCGAGATCGTGCGTGTAGCCGATCACCTCGCGATGCTGCGGGTCCCCGATAAAGACCAGGTGGAAGCCGGACTCGAGCGCCTTCTTGGCCTCGCGATGGATGTCGTAGACGAACTTGCAGGTGGTATCGAGGATCTGCAGCCCCTGCTGGCGCGCGGCGTCGTGGAAGGACGGCGGAACGCCATGCGCGGAGAAGACGACGGTCGGCTCTTCGACCGCGGCGATCTCATGGATCGTGCGCACGCCGAGTTTTTCCATCTCCTCGACCACGCGTTCGTTGTGTACGACCTGGCCGAGGATCGCGCCGCGGCCGCCGCCGGCGGCGAAGCGCTTCACTTTCAGATCGGCGATGCGTACGCCGGAGCAGAACCCGTACTTTGCTGCACGCTTGACCTTCATCGCGCGCATCAACGCCCGCGGCAGGCCGAAACATTCTGGGAACCCGATTGCGTGGCCACCGGCGCAATCGAGTACGACGCCCGCACGCAAGGCAGCAGCGCTCCCGCGCTCACGGACGTCACGCTGACCGTGTCGCTCGACTGCCTGCGCCTCGACGGCAACCGCGCGGCGATGAGCGGCGTGGTCACCGACTCGACCTATGCGCCGTATGTCGGCACGCGCGCGCTGATGGCCGTCGAAGACAACGGCGAAGGCAGCAAAGCGGACCGCCGTAACGCCTACAATCCTGAGCAAAGCGAAGGGTCAGTTAGCCGCAACGCTGCGCGTGCCGCAGGGCGGCGTTGGGGCTAAGCTGACTCTTCGCTTCGCTCAGAGTAAAGAACCAACTAACTAGTGTTGCGGTGCTTTGTCGCTGCCGTTGCGCGCGCCGCGTCCGGGACGCTCGCCTTTGACGGAGCGCTCCTTCATCTCGTCGCGGCTCTGCGCCTTGCGGAAGTCGCGATCCGCGGTGGGCTGATCTTTCCGCGCCTGCGTCGGGCCGCCTGCATTCGTGCGATCTTTGGCCATTGCGTTGTGTCCTCCGACCGGACATGCTCGCAAGATCAACGCCGGGTCTTCACGAGAACAGATGATCCCGTTCACCAACACGCCGCTCGACCGCATCGCTGAAAAGCGCAAAGACAGCGCATGGCTGCGCGCGCGGCTCGACGATCCGTCGACGATCGTCATCGGTCTGTACGACGGCAAACCGATCGTGCGCGACGGTGCACTGGCGAGACTCGACACCGCACCAGTCGAACATCCGATCTTCCTCGGCATCGACGCGAATGATGCCGCCGTGTTCGCCATCGAAACAGAGTCGGACGCGGGCGCGGAGGACTTCCGCGGCGTCATTCTCACCCTCCCCGAACATGAAGCCGCGATCGCCGCGACCGCGCGCAGTCTCTTCGAATGGCACCGGCGCCACGCGTTCTGTTCCGTTTGCGGTCACGCGTCCGGCATCGCGGCGGCGGGCTGGCAGCGCGTCTGTCCATCCTGCAACGCCGAGCACTTCCCGCGCGTCGATCCGGTGGTGATCATGCTGCCGCTGTTCGAAGGGCGCTGCCTGGTCGGCCGCCAGTTCGGCTGGCCGAAGGGACGCATGTCGGCGCTGGCGGGATTCGTCGAGCCGGGTGAGACCATCGAAGAAGCGTGCGCGCGCGAGGTGAAGGAAGAGGCCGGGCTCCTCGCCACACGCATCACCTACTTCGGCAGTCAGCCGTGGCCGTTCCCGTCGTCGCTCATGATCGGCCTCTTCGCCGAGGTGGCCAGCGACCGGGCGGTGGCGGACGGGATCGAGATGGAGGAGGTGCGCTGGCTGAACCGCGAGGAGGCGCAGGCGATGCTCGACGGCAGTCATCCCGACGTCCTGCCGCCGTCGGCATTAGGGATTTCACGACATCTGATTCATACCTGGGCAGATCGGGATTGACGGAATTCTATCGACACGTTGGGTCAATTTTGACGCAGTGGCTGCACAACTGACCCTCATCCGAGACGGATTTGCTCAGTTTCTCACCCCTTCAGCACTCCGGCGTGCCGTAACTTATTGAAACTGCACAAAGCGCGACATGGCGGCACGGTTGCTCTGAGCGGAGCAACGATTAAAAGGAGAAACGTCTGCCCATGCGCAAATTTACCCCTTGGATTTCAGCTTTGCTCGTCTGTACGTTCGCGACGGCCGTGTCGGCCGCGAACTATCGCGGCCACAACCCGAAAGTCTCCCGCTCCGACGATGGCCTGACCGCACCCTCGAGCGCTGCTGCCAGCGAGGTCGTGAAGGGCTATCTGAAGGACAAGCGCACCGTTTCCGCGAAAAAGGAGTTCCGCGGCAAGAGCGGCGCGAAGCACGTGCAGATGGAGCAGTCCATCGGCGGACTTCCCGTCTACGGCGCGTACGTCAAGGCCAGCGTCGACGGCAACGGCCGTCTGGTCAGCATCATCGACAACACGGTCGCGGACAACGCCCGCGTCACGCGCACGTCGCTCTCCTCGAATGACGCGCTCAGCGCCGCACTCGCGCACCGCTACGGCAACAGCGCCGCCCCGGCGTTCTATCGCGCGCCGGCCGTCACCGCGGTGATGGTCCCGACCGCCGATGACGCGGTCGAAGAAGGCTTCCTGGTCGAAACGTGGGAACAGAAGAGCAATCAGCTCTGGCACACGGTCATCGACGCCTCGGGCGCCGTCGCGTTCGAAGAATCGCGCACGAACACCGACTCGTACTTCATCTTCCCGATCCATCCCGGCTCGACCGCGCAGACGGTCGTGAGCGGCCCGGGAACGGGCAACACCGAGTCGCCGGCCGGCTGGGTGACGACCAACACCACCATCGGCAACAACGTCGATGCCTACCTCGACACCGACAACAACAACTCCGCCGACTCCGGCAGCCGTCCGGTCTCGTCGACGCAGGACTTCATCTTCGCCTGGGACT
>CAMPKJ010000341.1 GCA_946887105.1 uncultured Acidobacteriota bacterium
TCGATCATCTTCTCGATGATCTCGATGAGGATGCTGATGCCGATGGAGTTGACGATCTTGGTCTCGCGCAGATTGAGGAGCAGCGTGCGAACGCCGCCGTCCATCAGCTCGTACGCGCGGTTGGCGATCTCTTCGCCGCCGACGTTGTTGATGTAACCCTTGGTGTAGAGGACCGCACCCGCGGCGCCGCGGCGGTCGACCGCGACTCTCAGTTCGTCCGTCATGATTGTTCCTTCGCGCTGATGAGCCGTCGGGCTCAAGAGCTACTCCTCCCGAATTTCACCATGTGGATCGTCGTGCCGTCCGGATTGGTGGCGATGCTGACTTCGTCCATGTGTGCTTCGATGATCTGAAGGCCCCACCCGCGCTTGTGAACGGCGCCCAGTTTCTGGCGCCGGGAGCGAGCCTCGGTCACGTTGAATCCCTTGCCGTGGTCCGTGATCCAGATATCGATGCGCGAGTTGCCCGCGCCCAGTGAGGTGCCGGTGATTCTTACATAGATGCGACGATCGGCGCTACCGGAGTGCTCGCGCGCATTGATGCACGCTTCGATCATGGCGTGAGCCATCTCATCGATGCTTTCCGACGCCATCCCGAGCTCCCGGGCGAGGTTGCCGGCCGCACGCGCGGCAGCGATCTCGATATCCGGGATCATGGGGAGCGTCAGCTCCATTTGCCGCTCGGCAGTCGCAGTCATTTCGCCGTCCTCGAAGATGCTCCGGCGCTTAGAACGCGAGGAAAAGCGCGGCCGCGGCCTTCACCCACTGCGGAATGCCACCGATCTGGTCCAGCGCCAGCAGCGCGACGGTGTTGACCGCCAGCATCGCCGGCAGAACGTACGTGGCCGAAAGAGCGGATTCGATTCTGGTGGTACGCGCAACGTTGTTCATGGTGTCCCCCCTCATTTGTCGGGGCCACGCTTGAGCAACGCCACTGCCACGCGGTACAGATCAGCGGAATCTCTCCTAAGTTTCTGGCGCGGCGTAGTTTACACGACGCAACCCGAAAGTGAAGCAACCCGGGACACTGTGGAGTTTCTCCACACTTCATTGCCAATCGAGAAACACGACGAAGCAAGTTTCTTTTTTCACAATGACTTACTAGTGAATGTCCCAATTGTCCCCATGTGTGGATTTTTGGGACAGCGCGTCACGGCGCTTGTAGAGCGTCTTGCGGTCCACGCCGAGGATCTGGGCCGCTTTCGAGATGTTTCCCTTCGTGAACGCGAGCACGCGCATGATGTAGCGCGACTCCAGCTCGTTGAGCGTCGGCAGGTCGCCGGACAGCTCGCGCTCGCTTCCGCCGCCACCCGGCTCGTCCGGCAGCACGAGGTCGCCCGGGTCGATCACAGGATCGGTCGTGAGCGCGAGACCGCCCTCGATGAGGTTCTCCAGCTCGCGCACGTTTCCGGGAAACGGATAGCGCATGATCTTCTGCAGCGCTTCCTGCGTGATGCGCACGTCGTGCAGACCCTCGCGTTTGCCGTACTTGTCGAGGAAGAAGCGCACCAGCTTCGGGATGTCTTCCTTGCGCTCGCGCAGCGGCGGCAGCACGATCTCGACGACCTTGAGCCGGTAGTAGAGATCCTGCCGGAACTCGGTCTTCTCGATCATCTCTTCGAGGTTCCTGTGCGTCGCGGAGAGGATGCGCACGTCGACCGGGATGCGCCGCCGGCCGCCGAGCTTTTCGATCTCGCGCTCCTGCAGCACGCGCAGCAGCTTGGCCTGCAGCGTGAGCGGAATGTCGCCGATCTCGTCGAGGAAGATCGTTCCGCCCCGGGCCAGCTCGAACTTTCCGGGACGCGCCTCGACGCCGGTGGCGACGCCGCGCTCGATGCCGAAGAGCTCCGACTCGAGCAGCGTTTCCGGCAGCGCCGCGCAGTTGATGGCCACGAACGGACCGTCTTTGCGCGGCGAGTTGCCGTGAATGAGACGCGCCACCATCTCCTTGCCGGTGCCCGACTCGCCGCGGATGAGCACGCTCGCCTGCGAGTCCGCCACGCGCGCGACGAGATCGATCACGCGCTGCATCTTCGGCGAGTCGCCCACCATCAGGCGATCGGAGTAGTCGCGCAGCATGCGCTGCTTGAGCGCGCGGTTCTCGTCCGCGAGCGTCTCGCGTACCATGTCCAGCCGGTGGAAGCGGCGCGTGTTGTCGATGGCCGCGGCGCCAATCGACGCGATCGACTCGAGGAAGCGGAGGTCGTCCTCGATGAACGCGCCCGCCTTCGTCTCGCCGCGGACTTCCTTGCCGCCCACGCCGATGATGCCGACGATCGTCTCAGAGGCGATCATCGGGGCGATCAGAAGGTCTGACCCCGGTCCGCCGAGGAACCTGGAGACGGTGACCATCATCGGCTCGCGGGAGGCGATGACCTGCTTGATGGGCGGCTCGATCAGCAGCAGTTCGGCCGCCGGCACTTCCACGCCGAACGTGAAGAAGGTCTGCACGTGCAGCTTGTCGTCGAGCGAGAACACGAAGCCGACCGTCGCATCGAGCACCGCGATGGCCCGGTGCATCAGTTCCTCGAGCAGGTCATCCTCGGGACGGAGCGTGTTCAGCGCGCGTCCGACGTCGTAGAGCGCCTCGAGCTGCAGGAGCTTGCGTCGTAATTCGAATTGGTTTTGGGGCATCGTCGAGCGTCAGCGGCCGAGGGCTTTGCGACATTCACCGAGCAGAAAGTCGCAGTTCCACGCGTCATAGAACGGCTTGTCGAGCGAGTAGATTCTGATCAGGAGCGCCGAGGCTTCGTCGAAGCGGCCGGTCTTCATCAGGGTGCGGGCCAGGAAATAGGTGGAGCGCAGCGTGGCCGGAACCTTCTCGCCGCGGTCGACGATCACGCGGAAAAGCGACTCCGCCTCCGCGAAGCTCCGGCGCTGATACGCGCAGAGCGCGCGCTCGTATTCGCCCTCCTGATCGCAGGTGGTCGGAGGCGCGGCGAGCGTCGCGGTCGCCAGCAGTGCGAGAATGACGGCGTAGCGCATCGCGCACAGGTTAACTGATCTTGCGACTGGGCATCCTGGGCGGCGGACGAGCCGCATGGGCATTCGGCTCCGCGTGGAAGCGGATCGGCTGGCCGTTGTCGGGCGTCTGGCTGCGCGACGACTCGCACAGTCACATCTCCGAGCTGCTCGAGACCGCGCGCATGGACATGGCCGATCTGGCGCGCGATTCGGAGCTGCTGCTGGTGGCGGTGAGCGATCGCGCGATCGCCGAGGTCGCCGCGCAGATTCCGGAGAGCGATGCGCTGATCTTCCACGCCAGCGGCGCGCTGCTCAGCCTGCGCGGCGGATTTTCCCTGCATCCCTTGAAATCGCTGCCGCCGCCCGGCGCGCCGTCCGACCTCGAAGGAACGCTGCTCGTCTTCGAAGGAGAACACCGGCGCACCGCGAAGCTGATCGCCACCGCCGTCGGCGCGCGCTTCTGCGAAGTGGCGCCCGACCAGAAGGCGCTGTACCACGCCGCGGCCGTCTTCGGCGCGAACTACGTCGCCGCGTCGCTGGAGATCGCGCAGCGGCTGATGGCGCGCGCCGGAGTGACGGACGTGCGCGAAGACCTGGTCGCGCTCGCGCAGTCGGCCATCGAGAACTGGCGGAGCCACGACGACGGGCAACGCTTCACCGGTCCGGCCGCGCGGGGAGATGAGGATGTGATGGCGCGGCATCGCCAGGCATTGCAGGGCGATCCGAAGGTCGCGGAGATCTACGATCTGCTTGCCGCCGAGATTACCGGTTCGCTCCTTGCTAATGCTCGCCGGTAGTTTGCGTTTGCCGCCTTATTGAACTTAGGATCGTAGCAATGGTCTTCTTCAACTACGCAACGATGCAGATGGCTGCGAAGATCGTGTACTACGGTCCCGGCCTCTGCGGGAAGACCACCAACCTCCACCACATCTACGCCAAGACCTCGCCGCAGTCGCGCGGGGAGATGGTCAGCCTGGAAACGGAGACCGATCGCACTCTGTTCTTCGACCTGCTGCCGATCGACGTCGGCGTGATCGGCGGCTTCAAGACCCGCCTGCAGCTCTACACGGTTCCCGGCCAGGTTTTCTACAACACCACGCGCAAGCTCGTGCTCAAAGGTGTGGATGGGATCGTGTTCGTCGCCGACTCGCAGCGCGCGATGCTCGAGGCGAACGTCGAGAGTCTGAAGAATCTCCGCGAGAACCTGGCCGAGATCGGGACGAATCTCGACGAGATCCCGCTCGTCTTCCAGCTCAACAAGCGCGACCTCCCGAACATCGCTTCGGCCGACATGATGCTCGACGCGCTCGATCCGGAACGGAAGGCGGAATGGGTCGAGTCGGTCGCCTCGGCCGGCGCGGGCGTCTTCGAGACGCTGAAGCTGATCTCGAAACTGACGCTGCGCACGCTGCGGCGGCGCATGACCGGCGAAGAGCCGTCGCGTGCCGCGCCCGGGCGCGCGTCCGGCCACTTCCGCGTTCAGGACAACTCGCGCACCATGGCCGGATCGACGCCGATCCCGCCGCCGATTTCCCCGCCCGCACGCGCGCAGAGCGCGGGTCCAACGGGACACGGCACGGAGCCGATGCGGGCCGTAACCGCGGAGACGGCGGTCGAGTCGACGCCCACTCCGACGCCAACGCTTGTCGAAGAAGCGCCGATGCCGGAACCCATGCCGCCGGAGCCGCAGTTCGATGCGGACGCCACGGTCGCGGCAACGGCGATCGATCGCAGCTTCATCATGAATGCGCCCTTGCCGGAGCC
>CAMPKJ010000342.1 GCA_946887105.1 uncultured Acidobacteriota bacterium
TTCCGCCGACTGCGCTGGCAACGTTGCCGGTCGCGGAGATCGCGGCGCAGACGACCAAAACACCGCCGGTGATCTTCATCGGACTCGATGGCGCCGACTGGCAACTGCTCGATGCGTACATGCGCAAGGGGGCGATGCCGAACCTGCAGTCGCTCGTGCGCGAAGGTACGTCCGGCGATCTGCTGACCGAACATCCGCCGCTCTCGCCGCTGCTGTGGAACACGATGATGACCGGCACCGCGCCGCTCGAGCACGAGATCCTCGACTTCACGCGCTTCCATCCCGCCACCGGCCGCAAGGAACCGATCACCAGCGACGAGCGCAAGGTCCCGGCGATCTGGAACATGGCCACGCAAGCCGGCAAGAGCACGGCGGTGTTCGGATTGTGGGCCACGTATCCCGCCGAGCCGGTGCGCGGTCTTCTCGTTTCCGATCGCTTCTTCACCTTTCTCTTCTCGGAGACGACGCCGCCCGCCGGCACGGTCTATCCGCAGTCGCGCGAGGCGTGGGCGCGGAAGATTCTCAGTGAAGTGGAGAACGGCGTCGATCTCGCGATCATGCGCAGGTATCTGCCGTCGCTGACCGCCGAGGAGTTCGCGGAGCGTCGCGGCGCAACGGATCCGTATTCACATCCGGTGAGCGCGCTGCGGCGGATCCTCGTCGAGACCAATCTCTACGATCGTCTGGCGACGCAATATCTCGAATCGCATGCGCCCGATCTCACGGTCCTCTATCTGCAGGGCACGGACAGCATCGGTCACGTCTTCGCGCCGTACACCGCGCCGCGGCAGCCGCACATCAGCGAGGCCGATTTCGCGCGTTACTCGTCAGTCCCCGAAACGTACTTCCGCTACGTCGATCAACTGCTCGGCAGCCACAAAGAGATCGCGAAGAAACGCGGCGCGCGCCTGATGATCGCCTCCGATCATGGTTTCCACTGGTTCGAGGATCGTCCGACGGAACTGTCCAGCTTCGCCGCGAGCACGGCCGCGAAATGGCATCGCAAGGCGGGCGTGTATCTGCTCTGGGGCGACGGCATCGCGGCGCGCGGCCGCACCGGTCCCGAGCAACACATCGCGCAGGTGGCGGCAACGCTGCTCGCCCTCGGCGGCATGCCGCGCGGCGAACGGATGAACGCCGCGCCGATCGTCGTTCCCGCCGCGAGCGCGACGGCCGACTATCGCAAGCATTTCGTACCGATGAAACCTCCCGCCGCAGGCTCGCAGGCCGCGGCCGATGAAGAGCTGGCGAAACTGAAATCGCTCGGCTACATCGCGGCGGGGGAGTCGACGTCCGCGCCCGCGAGCGTCGCGGGCAAGTCGACGCACACGGCCGGCTGGTACAACAATCGCGGCCTGATTCTGAAAGACCGCAGGCAGAACGAGGATGCGATCGCGGCGTTCGAACAAGCCATTGCCATCGATCCGAATCTCGCGTCCGCGCTCTGGAACTACAGCGATCTCCTGCTGCAGCTCGAGCGCGATCTCGATCGCTCCGACGCGTTGCTGGTGCGCGCATTTGCAGGCGGCTTACCCGAGGGGCGCAAGTATCTGATCGGCCGCGCCATCGGATATCAGCGCACCGGATCCGCATCGCGGAGCCTGCGACTGCTCGAACAGGCGGTCGGCGCGAAGCCGGACGACGTCGAGCTGCGGTTGTTCCGCGGGCGCTATCGCATCGAAGCGCAGAACTGCGAGGGCGCGCTCGAAGACTTCGAGGCGGCCATCGCGTTGCAGCCGCAAAACGCCGTCCCGTACGCGTCCGCCGGAATCGCGGAGATGTGCCTCGGGCGCGAGGAAGACGCGCGGCGCAGCTTCGCGCGCTCGCTCTCCATCGATCCGAATCAGCCGAAACTGCAGGCGTTCTTGCGCGGGCGTTAGTCGTCGCGGCGGAGTGCGATCGGCGCGTCTTTGAACGCCTTCTCGGCCATGAAATCGTGCTGCAGCTTGCGCGCGACCGAGCCGCCGTCGCTGATGAAGCGGAACACCACTTCGTTGTGCGGCAGCTTCTTCGGGAGCTGTTCGCGGAAGTAGGTCCATTGCTCCATGGCATTGCCGACGTCGATGGTGCGGCGCGGCGACCACGGTGCTTCGCGGCGCTCGAGCGGACGGATGGAGACGCGCGTCGGCGGCCCGAGCAGCACGAACACGCGTCCGCGATCGCTCAGGGAACCGCGATCGTCACCGCCTTCGACGAAGGCGACGTCCGCAAACGCGATGCGGCGCAGCAGCTCGACGCGCGCTTCGTTCAGCTTCGTCTCCGGCTCCGGATCGCGTGCGAACCAGAAGTCGTCGATGAATTTGCGGCGCGCCGCGTCATCGTGCAGGTGACCCCACTGTGCTTTCTCTTCGCTGGTGCCGAGGATGATGAACTCGCTCGACGCGCCCCACGTTTCCAGCGGCCAGGCGCTGCTGGAGACGGCGGGCGGATAGCCGGGATACGCGTCGTCGAATGACGCCGGACTGGTGCGTCCATTCTCGACCTGGCGCTGCACGTCGGTGAAGAGCGTCGCGAACTCGCGTGGAAAGCGGCTCGTGTCGAGCTTGCTGCCGGCGCTGTACAGGAAGAACGACCGCAGTTCGCTCGTGGCCTGCGCCTTGTCGCCGAGCCCCGACGCCGCGAGCGCGCTGTAGAAATGAATCGCCGACAGCGCGGCCGAGCGCTGCCTGAGATCCGTCATCGCAGCCGCACCGGCAGTCGCTTCGTGCAGCATCCGCAGCGCCGCGGCGTGATTTCCGGCAGTGATCTCCGCCTTCGCCTTGGCGATCGCAGGCGCTGGATCGGCGGCGTGCGCGGAGGAAGCGAGGAGGACGAGCGAAGCGAGGATGAGTGCGCGCATGAGCGCAATTCTAAATCCGGCGATTCGGAAACGGCGGTGACAGGTCAGGGAAATAGCGGCGGCGGCACTCTCCGCCTGGTCGCTTGCTCGAACGCGTACGCCATCCGCAACAGCGCCGGCTCGCTGCACGCGCGTCCGGTGAAGCTCACTCCGAACGGCGCCGGCTTGGCCTGGAACGTCTCCGGAAACGCCTGCGTGGGCGCGTTCGGCACGGTTGCGAACGGCACCATCACCGTCGGATAACCAGGCCGCGCGGCGATCGATGCGCCGAACGGGCCGGGGAACAGCAACGCGTCGAGCTTGTGCTTCTCCATCGCCTCATCGATGCCGTGCGCGGCGGTCAGGCGCAGGTCCTTCGCGCGATCCGCCTCGTAGCGCGCGCGGAAGAGCTCGAGGTCCATCGCGTTCGACACGTCCAGCAGCGACTGGCCGTATTTGATCGCGCCCATCTTCTGATGCGCGGTGTTCCAGTCGCGCAGTTCCGTGAGCGATTTCAGCGGCGCCGCTTTGTCGAGCGACGCCAGCCAGGCATTGAAGTCGCGCTCCATCCCATACATGAAGACGATCGAGCACTTCTTCTCCTTCATGTCGTCGAGATCGGTGCAGATGCCCCAGTGCAGCAGGTTGTTCTTCGGATCGGGATCGACGACGGAGGGGATGTCGGCAGGATCGACGATCACCGCGCCCTGCGCCTGCAGCACCGCGATCGCTTCGTTCATCGCCTTCAGCTGATCGGGATTGAGGCCGCCACGCGCCGTCTCCGGTTTTTCGCCGGCTTGCGGCGGGGTGACCTTGTCGTAATAGAACGCGCGCGGGATGCCGATGCGCGCGCCCTTCAGTCCATCGCGTTTCAGGTACTGCGTGTAATCGCGGTTCGGCGGCGGCGCACAGGTTTTGGTGGCTGGATCGTTCGCATCCGCGCCGTGTTCCAGAATGCCGAGGAGGATCGCAGCGTCGGTGATCGTGCGGGCCATCGGACCGGCCGTGTCCTGATCGGCGGTGATCGGGATGATGCCGTAGCGCGACACGCGCCCGACGGTCGGCTTCACGGCGGCGAGCATGTTCGCGTTCGCGGGACTGAGGATCGAGCCCGACGTCTCCGTGCCGACGTTCGCCGCCCAGAAATTCGCGGCCGTGCCGGTGCCGGAGCTCGAGCCGCCGGTCGCCAGCGCGGGACGGCCATCGGCGGTGGCTTCGCGCGGATCGCGGCGTGGATCGTACGGATTGAAGCCGTAGCCGGTGAGCGCGTTGTAGTTCGTCGGCATCGGCGTCGGCGCGCCCGCCACCCAGTTCGCGAGCTCGGTCATCTGCGTCTTGGCGATGAGGATCGCGCCCGCGTCGCGGAGGTTCTTCGTCACCGTCGCGTCGTACGGCGGGACCAATCCGTCGAACGCCAGCGCACCGCCGGTGGTGGGCATGCCGGTGGTGTGGATGTTGTCCTTCAGCGCGATCGGAATGCCGTGCAGCGGACCGCGCACCTTGCCCGCCTTGCGCTCGCGATCGAGCGCATCCGCCTCGTCGAGCGCTTTCGGGTTGACGGTGATGATCGCGTTGAGCTTGTCCTCGTACGTGGCGATGCGCACCAGGTACTGCAGCACGAGCTCGCGCGAGGTGACGCGTCCGTCCTTCAGCGCCGCCTGCATCTCAGGGATGGTTTTTTCAACGACGTTGAACGGCTGCGCAGACGCCGTGAGCGCGAGGAAGCATGCGAGCGCGAGTTTCATGGGGGCATTGTAGGGGAGACGACGAGAAGCCTCCGGCGGCCGGGGCCATGGCCCCGGACCCCATTGGTTGGCCTAGCCTCCGCGACTCAGTGTGATTACTTGCGAAGGGGTGTCGCGGAGGCTAGGCCAACCGACGGGTCCGGGCCCGCGGCCCGGCCGCCGG
>CAMPKJ010000343.1 GCA_946887105.1 uncultured Acidobacteriota bacterium
AAAGGCGTTGTTGCCGCGCTCTTTGACACTTTGAGACTTTGCGACTTTGCGACTCCCCTGCGGCGTTACCGCCGCTTCTTCTTCACCGCCACCGGCGCCGCCACCACTGCTTCCGCGGGTGCATAGAACGAGCGGCCGCGCACGTTCTCGTCGACTTTGAGTCCGTGCTGCATCGGCGGGAAGGCGCGTTGTTCGCAGTCGACGCGCTCGCATAGGCGGCAGGTCGTGCCGATCGGCACCGCGGCGTCGAGGTTCTCGAGATCGTAGCCGTCGGCGTAGACGAGCTTGCGCGCGTCCTTCACCGGGCAGCCGATGCCGACCGCCATCAGCGCATCGCCCGACGCGTATCCATAACTCTTCCGGATCGTGCGCGCGACGCAGAAGTACGCGGTGCCGTCCGGCATCTGCGAGAACTGCGTGCGGATCCGTCCCGGCGTCAGAAATGCGGCGTGGACGTCCCAGCGCGGGCACGAGCCGGAGAAGCGCGCGAAGCGGATGCCGGTTCCGCTGAATCGCTTGGAGATGTTTCCGGCGATGTCGACGCGCACGAAGTGGAATGACACGCCGGCCGCACCCGGCTTGCGCAGCGTGGTCAGCCGATGGCAGACCTGTTCCCAACTGGCCGTGTAGTGGTGTTGCAGCAACTCGATGTCGTAGCGCACGTCTTCAGCGAGGCGATAAAACGCGTCGTACGGCATCAGCAGCGCGCCGGCGAAGTAGTTCGCCAGCGCGACGCGGCAGAGCTTCACCGACTCGAGCGTGTTCAGGTTTTTCTGCGACCGCTCCACGATCGCATCGATGGCGCTGTTCGCCTCGATCAATCCCAGCTGATGCGCAACCTGGAACTGGCGGCTCCACGGCGCCAACACCTCGGAGAGATACAGCGTCCGCGACTCCGGATCGTAGCGCCGGATGAACCCGCGGTCGCGGCTCACCGGCGTCAACACCACTTCCACGCGATGACGCTCGCGCAGATACGCGACGATGGAGCGGTACAGGTCCGACCGGTCCAGCGACGCGCGGCGGATCACTTCCTCGGCCGCTTTCTCGAGCTCCGGAAAATGGTTGAGATTCTCCTGGATCACATCCGACGCTTCTTCGCTCGGCAGATGCACGGGATCGATGCCCTGCAATACGCCGCCGTCGTAGAGCTGCGATGCGAGGTCGCGCGTCGACTGCACGGACGACTTGTAGGCGTGGAAGAGCGCGATGACCGCGCGCGCGGCGGCCGGACTCTCCGCCAGCTCGCGCACGTCGTTCGTGGTCACCGAATGCTCTTCGAGCAGCGGGTCGGCGAAGACCTCCTGCAAGCTGTCGGCGAGCCGCGCCTGCGAGTCGTCGGCGAACGCCGCCAGCTCGACGTGAAAAATCTGCGCGAGCTTCACCAGCAGATGCGCCGGCAGCGGCCGCTGGTTGTGCTCGATCAGATTGAGGTAGCTCGCCGAGATGTCCAGCCGCTCGGCCAGCTGGACCTGTGTGAGCTGCTCCCTGCGGCGGAACGCGCGCACTTTCGCGCCGAGCTTGAGAGTCGCAGTCATGGACACGCTCCGATCTGGCACGGCAGTTTCACTACACGTCTGCCGTGCCTCAGCGGACTTTACACCTCTTTGCAGCTTTACAAGCGCACATTTACAGACATTTACGAGCTAACTACTGACCAGTCTGTTGTTTGTTGACTCTGGCAGGTTGCGTGCTCATAGTCTTTACAACATGACGGAACCCGCAATTGCAATGACGGACATCGATGTCCGAGGAGAGGTCCGGCCCGAGTGGGATGCAGTGCTCTCGGATGAGGCGCTCGGCTTCGTGGCGGCGTTGCACAAGGAATTCAATCCGCGGCGGCTGGCGCTGCTCGACGCGCGGGAAATGCGCAAGGCGCGGCTCGACGCGGGCGAGCTGCCCGACTTTTTGCCGGAGACGCGCGAAATCCGCGAGAGCGACTGGACGGTCGCGCCGATTCCGCACGATCTCCGCGATCGCCGCGTCGAGATCACCGGCCCGGTCGACCGGAAGATGATCATCAACGCGCTCAACTCGGGCGCGAACGTCTTCATGGCCGATTTCGAAGACGCGAACTCGCCGACTTGGGCGAACTGCATCGAAGGCCAGCTCAACCTGCGCGATGCGATCGGCCGCACGATCGCGTTCGATAGCGGGACGAAGCAGTACGCGCTGAACGACGACATCGCCACGCTGCTGGTGCGTCCGCGCGGATGGCACCTGACGGAAGCGCACGTCGTCATCGACGGCGAGCCGGTCAGCGCGAGTCTCTTCGATTTCGGACTCTACTTTTTTCACAACGCGAAGGCGGCCGTCGAGCGCGGCACCGGTCCGTACTTTTATCTGCCGAAGATGGAGTCGCACCTCGAGGCGCGGCTCTGGAACGACGTCTTTCTCCGCGCGCAGCAGGAGCTGGGACTGCCGGCCGGCACCATTCGCGCGACGGTGCTCGTCGAAACCATCCTGGCCGCGTTCGAGATGCACGAGATCCTGTGGGAGCTGCGCGATCACTCCGCGGGGCTGAACTGCGGGCGCTGGGATTACATCTTTTCGTTCATCAAGAAGTTCCGCGCGCGGCATGACTTCATCACGCCCGATCGCGGCTCGATCACGATGGACAAGGCTTTCCTGGCCGCGTACGTCGACCTGCTGATCCAAACCTGCCATCGCCGCGGCATTCACGCGATGGGAGGCATGGCCGCGCAGATTCCGATCAAGGACGATCCCGCCGCGAACGACGCCGCCACGAAGAAAGTGGAAGCCGACAAGTTGCGCGAAGTGCGCGCGGGACACGACGGCACCTGGGTCGCGCATCCGGGCCTCGTCGGCGTGGCAAAGAAGGTCTTCGACGAGCACATGCCCGGTCCGAATCAACTGGACCGCAGGCGCGAAGACGTGACGATCACGCGCGACGATCTGCTGCGCCTTCCGGAAGGCGTGGTCACGGAGAAGGGCGTCCGCCAGAACATCAACGTCGGCGTGCTCTATCTCGCGGCGTGGCTCGGCGGCAGCGGCGCGGTGCCGCTGTACAACCTGATGGAAGACGCGGCCACGGCCGAGATCTCGCGCACGCAGCTCTGGCAGTGGATCCATCACGGGGCAAGACTCGACGACGGCCGCGTCATCGACGCCGAGCTCTATCGCCGCGTTCGCGACGAAGAACTTTCCTCCATCGGCGACAAGCCGCACGTGAAGACCGCGGCGCGCATTTTCGACGAGCTCATTCTCGCGGACGAGCTCGCGGACTTTCTGACCTTACCGGCATACGAAGAACTGCTGAAACAGGAGACGGCATGAAGCTCAAAGAGGCACGCGACCCCAACGTCCTGGAGAAAGAGTGGGAGAAGAATCCGCGCTGGAACGGCGTGGTTCGCGACTACACGGCCGCGGACGTGCTGCGCCTGCGCGGCTCGATCGACATCCGCTACACCGTCGCCGAGATGGGTGCGGAACGGCTGTGGGATCTGCTCAACACGGAGCCATTCGTCAACGCCCTCGGCGCGCTGACCGGCAATCAGGCCGTGCAGCAGGTGCGCGCGGGATTGAAGGCCATCTATCTCTCCGGCTGGCAGGTCGCGGCCGACGCGAATCTGGCCGGGCACATGTACCCCGACCAGAGTCTCTATCCGTCGAACTCCGTGCCGCAGGTGGTGAAGCGCATCAATCAGGCACTGCAGCGCGCGGATCAGATCGATCACATGGAGGGGCGCTCCGGAACGCATTGGTTCGCGCCGATCATCGCCGACGCCGAAGCGGGTTTCGGCGGCGCGCTGAACGCGTTCGAGCTGATGAAGATGATGATCGAGGCCGGCGCGGCGGCGGTGCACTTCGAGGATCAGCTGGCATCCGAGAAGAAGTGCGGTCACCTGGGCGGCAAGGTTCTCGTCCCCACGCAGCAGTTCATCCGCACGCTCGCCTCGGCGCGTCTGGCCGCGGACGTGATGGGCGTCGACACGCTCGTCGTCGCGCGCACCGATGCGCATAGCGCGACGCTGATCACCAGCGACGTGGACGAGCGCGATCATCCGTTCATCAACGGCGAGCGCACCAGCGAAGGGTTCTATCGCATCAGGAACGGCCTGGAGATGGCCATCTCGCGCGCGATCTCGTACGCGCCGTACGCGGACGTGTTGTGGTGCGAGACCTCGACGCCGGACATCGAGGAAGCGCGCCAGTTCGCCGAGGGAGTGCACGCGAAGTATCCCGGCAAGCTGCTGGCGTACAACTGCTCGCCATCGTTCAACTGGGCGAAGAAACTGTCGGCGGATGAGATCGCGAGCTTCCAGAAAGAGCTCGGCGCGATGGGTTACAAGTTCCAGTTCGTCACGCTGGCCGGATTCCACGCGCTCAACTTCGCGATGTTCGAGCTCGCGCGCCAGTACCGTGAAGAAGGCATGACCGCGTACTCGCGCCTGCAGCAGGCCGAGTTCGCGTCGGAGCAGTACGGCTACACCGCCACCCGCCATCAGCGCGAAGTCGGCACCGGCTACTTCGATGAAGTCGCGAAAGTGGTCAGCGCCGGCGAGTCATCGACCACTGCTCTCGAAGGATCGACCGAAGCAGCGCAGTTCTGAGGAGAAACGCCATGGAAGACATTCGCACGTACCGCACGGATGAAGAGGAAACGCGCCGCGTGAACGATCGCTCGAGCGATCGGGAGCGGTCCGAGTTCAACGCATCGTCGCCCGAGGACGAGGTACCGTTCCACATTCCGCGGGAT
>CAMPKJ010000344.1 GCA_946887105.1 uncultured Acidobacteriota bacterium
GGGTGGACGTGACCACGGTCCTCAAAGCGGACCCGAAGAAAGCGTCGTCGATTGCCGAGAGTCTTTCCGACTGGCCGGAAAACTCGACCAAGCAGATGGCCGCCGTCAAACAGCGCGTGGCCGGCCTGGTCGGCAGCGGCCAGCTCGGACCGTTCGCACACGGCTATTGGGGACATCCGGCCATGAAACTGCCGCCGGAGGTGAACCTCCTCGCGGTGTCGCATTATCTGCAGGCGCTCGAATACCAGCGCTACGCGAACCAGGTCGTAGCCATGCTGGGCGGCAAGACGCCGCACATCCAGAACGTCGCCGTCGGCGGCGTTTCGAACGCCATCAATCTCGAGAGCGAGGCCGCGCTGAACATCGACCGCCTCTATCAGATGAAATCGCTGCTCGAGAAAATCGTCTCGTTCGTGCAGAACGTCTACGTCCCCGACGTCTGCGCGATCGCCGGCCTCTATCCGGAGTGGTTCTCTTATGGCGCGGGCGTGACCAATTACCTCTCCGTCCCCGATCTTCCGCTCGACGGCAAGAACACGGAGTTCGAATTGCCGGGCGGCTTCATCCCCAATGGCGATCTCTCGAAGCTGCGCCCCATTACGGGCCAGAAGGATGAAACGTGGCGCCGCGCGGTGACCGAGGATAGTGCGCATGCCTGGTACAAAGGCTCCGGCGCGCTGCATCCGTGGAAAGGCGAGACCGAGCCCGATCCCACCGAATGGGACGAGAACAGGAAATACTCGTGGGTCAAAGCGCCGCGCTATGAAGGCCAGCCCGCGCAGGTCGGCCCGCTGGCGAACGTGCTGGTCGGCTATGCGTCCGGCCATCCATTGATGAAGAAATGGACCGACGCCGCGCTCGACAAGGTCTCGGCCATCGCCGGCATCCGCGCCACTCCCGCGATGCTGCACTCGACGCTCGGACGCCACGGCGCCCGCGCCATCCGCGCCGCGGTCTTGTCCGAGCTGGCCATGAAGCAATGGCAACTGCTCACCGACAACATCCTCAAAGGCGATACGAAGATCTTCAATCGTCCCGAGTTTCCGAAGGGCGCCATCGAAGGCGTCGGATTCCACGAAGCCCCGCGCGGCACGCTCTCGCACTGGGTGGTCATCGAGGACAGCGTGATCAAGAACTATCAGGCCGTCGTTCCGACCACATGGAACGCCAGCCCCCGCGACAGCAGCGGCGCGCTCGGTCCTTACGAATCGTCCCTGCTGCAGAACCCGATCGCCAACGCCGAACACCCGCTCGAGGTGCTGCGCACCATTCACTCGTTCGACCCGTGCATGGCCTGTGCGGTGCACATGTTCGATCCGAAAGGCAACAACGTCGCGCGAGTGAAGGTCCTGTGAAGACCGCCATTTACGGCATCGGCAACATTCTCATGGGCGACGACGGGGTTGGTCCCGCCGTCGTCCGCTATCTCGAGTCGAATCAATTGCTCCCGCCCGGCGTCACCGTCGAAGACCTCGGCACGCCATCGCTCGATCTCCCCAGCTACCTCGCCGGCTACGACTCGGTGATCTTCGTTGACGCTGTCGCCGCGGACGAACCGCCCGGCACGATCCGCACCTACACGCGCGAAGAGATCGTCGCCGCCCCTCCCGGCATCCGCATCAGCCCGCACGAGCCGTCAATCAACGACGCGTTGATCGTGCTCGATTTCGCCGGCACCGCGCCGCGCGATGTGACGCTCGTCGGAATCGTCCCGGAGACGCTCGACGGCGGCATGCAGCTGTCCGCCCGCGTCGCGGCGGCCGTTCCGCGCGCGGCGGAGGTCGTGTTGCAGGAGCTGGCGCGGCGCCTGACCCCGTATCGCCGCTCCGCGTGACACGCATCACGCCGGCTCGTCGGCCCGCGTCACTGATCGCGAACCGCTCCGCGGCATAGCCTCAGCCTCGACAAAACGGAGGTAGACCGTGGACGTCGTTTGGCTGGCTCGCGTGCAGTTCGCTCTCACGATCATGTTTCACTTTCTCTTCCCGCCCATCACGCTGGGACTGGCGCTGCTCATCGCCATGATCGAGACCGCGCGCTGGCGAACGGGCAAGGCGCTGTACGCGCGCATGTCGGACTTCTGGCTGAAGATCCTGGCGGTGACGTTCGCGGTCGGCGTGGCCTCGGGCATCGTCATGGAGTTCGAGTTCGGCACGAACTGGGCCGCCTATTCGCGCTTCGTCGGCGACATCTTCGGCGCGCCGCTGGCCGCGGAAGGCGTCTTCGCCTTTTTCCTCGAGTCCGGATTCCTCGGCCTGTTGCTGTTCGGGCGCAAGAAGATCTCGTCATTCGTCCGCTGGTTCGCAGCGGTGATGGTCTGGCTCGGCGCGACGCTGTCGGCGTTCTGGATCATCGTCGCCAATTCGTGGATGCAGACGCCGGCCGGTTTTCGCGTGGCCGACGGCCGCGCCGAGTTGACCGATTTCTGGGCCGCGGTCTTCAATCCTTCCACCGTGCCCCGCTACCTGCACACCGTCACCTCGGCGTGGGTCTGCGGCGCGTTCATGATGGCCGGCATCTCGGCCTGGTACTTCCTGCGCGGACGCGGCAACGACGTGGCCCGCGCCTCCCTCCGCCTCTCCAGCGTGGTGGCACTGGTCGCGATCCTTCTCTCGTTCCTCACCGGCGACCACCACGCACGGCAGGTCGCGCACACGCAGGAGGCGAAGTTCGCGGCCATGGAAGGGCTCTACTCGACGCAGGCCGGCGCACCGCTGGTGCTCTTTTCTCTGCCGCCGAAGCAGACGCACAAGGTGGAGGGGCCGGAACTGATGGTGACCAACCTCACCTCGTTCCTCGCCTTCGGCAACTTCCAGGCGCCGGTGAAGGGATTGGAAGAGTTCCCGCGCGAAGAGTGGCCGCCGGTCGCGGTCACGTTCCTCTCGTTTCACAACATGGTCATCATCGGCAATCTGATGCTGCTGGTGGCGCTGCTCGCGGTCGTGCAGCTCGCGCGCGGAAGGCTCGAGCTCTCCACGCGGACGCAACGCATCCTGCTGTGGTCGATCCCGCTGCCGCACATCGCCATTCAACTCGGCTGGATGGCTGCCGAGGCAGGACGACAACCGTGGATCGTCTACGGATTGATGAAGACGCGCGACGGCGTCTCGAAAGTGGTGGCCGCGCCGGCCATCGTGACTTCGATCGTGTTGTTCGGCGTCATCTATCTCCTCCTCGGTTCGGTCTGGCTGTTCCTGCTGCGGCGTGAAGTCCTGCACGGACCTCTGTCCGAACCGCTCGCCGCGCCGGTCGTGCCGGCGCTCGAACCGCAGGAGCAATCTTCGCCCGACCGCAAGCTGCAGCCCGTTTACTGAAAACGATTCTGGGAGGACGACATGCTTCAGGAAGCCTGGTTCCTGCTCATCGGCGTGCTGCTCGTCGGCTACGCCATTCTCGACGGCTTCGACCTCGGCGTCGGAATGCTGCATCTCTTCCTCGCCAAAGACGATCGCGAACGGCGCCTGCTCATGAACTCGATCGGACCGGTCTGGGATGGCAACGAGGTCTGGCTACTCACCGCGGGCGGCGCGATCTTCGCGGCCTTCCCACGCGTCTACGCCACCGTCTTCTCCGGCTTCTACCTCGCGCTCATGCTCCTGCTGGTGGGATTGGTCATGCGCGCGGTCTCGCTCGAGTTCCGGAGCAAGGTGGAGGATCGACGCTGGCGCGCGAGCTGGGACGTGGCCTTCGCGATCGGCTCCTTCCTTCCCGCTCTGCTCTTCGGCGTGGCCATCGGCAACGTCCTTCGCGGCCTGCCGCTGACCGGTGACGGTGAGTTCGCCGGCACGTTTTTCGGCCTGCTCAATCCATTCGCGGTGGTCATCGGACTCCTCTCCACGGCCATGTTCCTGATGCAGGGCGCGAGCTGGCTGACGCTGAAGACGACCGGAGTCCTGCGCGCCCGCGCCGTCGCCGTGGCCCGCGCTTCGTGGATCGCCTTCATCGCGCTGTGGCTCGGCGCAACCGCGTTCGCATTCGTGGAAGCGCCGCGTCTCTTCGCCAACTACGACCGCCCGCTGACCTGGATCGCACCGCTGCTCTTCGTCGCCTGCACCGCGGCGTTCCCGATCGCGCTCGCACACGGCGGCGGCCGGCCCTTCGCCCTCTCCTCACTCTCGATCGCCTCGCTGATCGCCATCATGGGACAGGCGCTCTTCCCCTACATGGTTCCGTCGCTCGGCGACCCAACGCTCGGGCTGACCATCCGCAACGCCTCGTCGTCGCCGCTGACGCTGCAAGTGATGCTGACCATCGCCCTGATCGGCATGCCGTTCGTCGTCGCCTACACGATCTGGATCTATCGCCACTTCCGAACGCCGGTCGTACTCGACGAACACAGTTACTGACGTTTCCTGCGCGTACGTCCGATCCGGCCGGCGGACCGTAGATCCCGGCATGCACGATCACATCGGGACGGTCCAATCGATCTACGAAGCCTTCGGCCGCGGCGACATCCCGGCCATTCTCGACAAGCTTGCGGATGACGTCCGCTGGGACGAGTGGCCGGACAATCACGCGCAGAAATCGGGCGTGCCGTGGCTGCAGCCGCGCACCGGCAAAGACGCCACGACCGGCTTCTTCCAGGTCGTCGGCGGATTCACGTTTCACGAGTTTCAAGTGCGGTCGCTGATGGCCGGCGGGAGCCAGGTCGCCGCGGATGTCTTCGTCGACGCCACCATCCCTCCGGGCGTGCGCTTTCGCGACGAAGAACTGCA
>CAMPKJ010000345.1 GCA_946887105.1 uncultured Acidobacteriota bacterium
GGCGCCGCGCACGACCGACGAGCCGCGCACTCCGCAGCCGGAAGGCGATCGCGAGACGGACCTGCTTCCGCCGCAGCTCATCGGCGCCGAGTTCATTCCGCCGCAGGTCGCGGACGGCGAACAGACCACGCTCGCGGTGCTGGTTCAGGACAATCTCTCCGGCGTGCGCAGCGTGTCCGGCGTGATCACCAGCCCGAGCGGATCGCTGCAGGGATTCGCGTGCAGCCGCGAAGGCGATGGCAATCGCTTCGTGGCGCGGATCAACATCCCGAAAGACGCACCCGAAGGGATGTGGGTCGTGAAGTACCTGACCCTCAGCGACAACGCCAGCAACAACGTGAACCTGAATCAGACGCAGGGCTCGCTGCCGATGACGGCCAGCTTCCGCGTGAACTCGTCCGCGCCCGACTCGGCCGGCCCGCAGCTTCGCTCGGTATGGCTCGACCGCCAGGCCATGCGTGCCGGCGAGAAGAACACGCTGTTCATTCAGGCGGATGATGAAAAGTCGGGCATCTCGTTCGCGAGCGGCGTCTTCGTCAGCCCCGGCAAGGCGGCGCGCATCGGCTTCGGGTGCCGCGCCTCGAGCAACGGTCTGTGGGAATGTCCGGTCACGCCCGGCACGTGTCTCGACTGCGGCGTGTGGGTGCTCGAACAGATCCAGCTGCAGGACAAGGCCAACAACATGTCCACCTTCCGCGGCGACAATCAGTTCGTGAAGGCGGTCGCGCTCGACATCGCCGGCGACTCGTGCGATGCGATCGCGCCGAGCATGACCATGATCACGCTCAACCCGACCGTGGTCTCGAATGCCCAGGCCAGCGTGATCACGGTGCAGGCCACGCTGCACGACGAGGGCGGCTGCGGCGCGTCGACCCTCAGCGCGCAGGCGGTGCCTCCGGGTGGCGTGGGTGGGCAGCGGCGTCCGGTGACGTTCATGCCGTCGACGGACGGGACCACGTTCGTCGGCCGGCTGGAGATTCCGCAGTTCGCGGCGAAAGGGGACTGGACCATCGCCTGGATTCAGGCGCTGGACAAAGGCGGCAACCTGCGCGCGTACGGCGCGAACGATCCGATCGTGGCGAAGGCTACGTTCCGGGTCGAATAGCCGAAAATTTTTTCCAACGGCCCCCGGTTACCGCAGCTCTCGGTCGTGACGCCGCTCGAAAATTGCAGTACGATGCACGCCCCAACCGTTCTCAGGACCGAGAACCAATCACTGAAAGGTAACGCAAACCCCCATGAGTCAGTCGAGAGAGAACGCCGAGGCTACGTCCTTTGCCGAGGCGATGGAGAACCTGGACCTGAAAACGCCGCAGCAGGGCGAACTGCTGCGCGGCACGATCGTCTCGATCTCGGGCGATGATGCCTACATTTCCTACGGCGGGCCGTCTGAAGCCGTCATGGACACGGCGGAGCTCGAGGGTCTCGACATCGGCGACCACGTCGAAGCGACCGTGGTCAAGACCGGCGGGGAAATGCGCGTTTCGCGCAAGTTGATCAAGGGCAAGGCCTCGCTCGATCAGCTCCGCACTGCATTCGAGAATCGCCTCCCCGTGGAAGGGAAGGTCACCGGCCGCAACAAGGGCGGGTTCGAAGTGAACATCAGCGGTCTGCGCGCCTTCTGCCCGCTTTCGCAGATCGCCCTCGGCAAGATCGAGAATCCGGACGCGTTCGTGAACCAGACTCTCGAGTTCCGCGTGACCGAGCTCTCCGATGACGGCCGCCGCATCGTCGTCTCCCGCGCGGCGCTGCTGAAGGAAGCGGCTGCCGAGCGCGCCGCCGAAACGCGCAACCGCATCGTGCCGGGCGCCGAGCTCACCGGCCGCATCAAGACCCTCACTCCGTTCGGCGCGTTCGTCGACCTCGGCGGCATCGATGGTCTCCTGCACGTTTCGGAGATGAGCCGCCGCCGCGTCACCGATCCGAAGGACCTGGTCCAGATCGGTCAGGAAGTGCACGTCAAAGTCATCAAGATCGAGAACGACGGCAAGCGCATCTCGCTGTCGATGAAAGATCAGGAGCCCGATCCGTGGTCGGATGTTGCCGACCGCTACACGCCGGGCACGCAGTTCAGCGGCCGCATCGTCCGCTCGACCGACTTCGGCTACTTCGTCGAAGTGGAGCCGGGCGTCGATGGTCTCGTGCACGTCTCGCAGCTTCCGCACGGCGTGAAGCCGGGCGATGCGGAAGTGGCCATCGGCACGAGCGTGCAGGGCTGGGTGCGCGAAGTCGATCCGTCGAAGAAGCGCCTTTCGCTCTCGCTGCGCGCCGTCGCGGTGGAAGATCCGTGGGAGACCGCCACGCAGCGTTACTCGGCCGGCAAGGTCGTGGAAGGAACCGTCGATCACGGCGCCGCGCCGGGCATCTTCGTCGAGCTCGAGCCGGGACTCACGGGACTGATTCCGAACTCCGAGCTCAACGCTCCGGCCGGAACCGATCCCTCCGAGCTGCACAAGGCGGGCGAGAAGCTGCTGGTGCGCATCATGAGCATCGACCCGCACCGCAAGCGCATCTCCCTCAGCCACGAAGCGGCCAAAGCCGCGGCCGAGCGCGAGGAGTACACGAAGTTCATGGACGAGCGCAACGATGAAGCGTCGAGCGAAAGCGCCATGGCACTCGCGTTCCGCAAGGCGCTGGAGTCGAAGAAAAAGTAAGTTCGCGTATCGGGAAGTTGTCGGAAGGCCGCCTTCGGGCGGCCTTTCTGTTGTTGGTCTCGCCGACTAGACTTACGCGCCATGAACATCTTTGTCACCGGTGCCACCGGCTACATCGGCTCCGCGGTCGCGGCGGCCCTCCGCAAATCCAATCACGACGTAGCCGCTCTCGCGCGTCCCGACGCCGACACGAAATCGCTGCGCGACATCGGCGTCATGCTGATCGGCGGCGATCTCGAATCGCTTCCGTCGTTGCGCGATCAGCTCACCGGCTACGACGCATTCATCCACATCGCGCAGGCGCGGCAGAACACTTCGGCGGCCGATCGCGCCGCCGTCGACACGTTCCTCGCGCTCCGCGGCCACACGCTCTACACGTCGGGTGTGTGGGTTCTCGGCAACACGAAGGGATCCGATGAATCCTCGCCCGTGAATCCGTTGCCGATCGTGGCCTGGCGTCCGCCGCACGAAGAGCTCGTGCTCGGCGCGGGCGGTGCCGTGCTGCGTCCGGGATGCGTGTACGGCGGAAAGCAGAGCCTGTGCGCCGACTGGTTCGCCGCGGCGGAGCAGAACCGCGTCACGCAACTCATCGGCGACGGCACGAATCGCTGGGCGATGGTGAACCTGTGCGATCTCGCCGATCTCTACGTGCGCATCGTCGAGCAGAAAGCCGCGGGCATGCTGCACGGGATCGATGACACGGACGCCACGCTCGACGAATGCGTGAGCGCCGCCGGAGCGCGCGCCGAACACGTGCCGGTCGAGAAGGCGCGCGAGTCGATGGGTGTGTTCGCCGACGCTCTGGCAGTCGATCAGCGCATCACATCCGCGAAGACGCGCGAGCAGACGGGGTGGAATCCGCGACGCACGTTCCCGTCGTCGCTGGAGGAGCAGTGGCGCGAGTGGAAGAAAGAGGCGTAGCACAAGGAAAGGAGGACGACGAGGGGCCCGCCGTCCTCCGAGTCTTCCTGCTGTTTCGCTAGCTCTTGTCGCGCGTGGTCGCGGCGTAGATCAGACCGGCGCCGAGTGCCAGCGCGGCCACGCCGGCGGCGACTTTGCCCGGGTTCTCTTTCGCGTAGCTGGTGGCCTTCCCGCTGGAATCCTTCAGATAGTCGCGGGCGGTGTTGAGGTACTCGTCGATCTCGACGTTCTGGAACTGCGTCTTGAGGTTGTTGATCATCTCGTCCGTGATGCCGAGCCTGCCGAGGAGCTGCTCCAGACCGCTGTTGCCCCTCAGAGACTGGCCGCAGTGCGGACAGGTGCCGGCCTCGCTGCCGGTGCCGCGATCGGTCGCGCTGGTCACGCCGAATCCGGCCGTGCCGGTGCTGCTGCCGACACCCATGTCGCCGGCGCCGCTGGAACTGGTGCCGAATCCGCTGCCGGTCGAGCCCTCGCTTCCCGACGTTCCCGTGCCCCAGGTGGTATTCGAGTCTTCTGCCATGTCGTTGCCTCCTTCTTCGTTGTTACTTGCGTGAACCCACGTTCGGCTCGGCCGGCTCGGCCGGCTCGTACGTGCGCCGGTGCGTGCCGATGCGCGGATCGCCCGACTTGTTGGTGAACCGGTCCTCGTCGTTCCACCGCTCGTCGGAGACGCCCATCGCAAACTCCTGATCGCGTTGGTGATCGCTGCCGTCGCTGCGGAATCCTGCTTTCGAACTGGTGGCGGGAGGGGTGTAGGTCTGGCCGATGACATCGAGGGGGATGTCTGCCTGGCGACGCGGAACGCTGGCCGGCGACGCGGCGACGCGTTCGCTCGACGCGATGCGGCTGGGGGCCGTGGACGGACCCGGCTCGGTGCCCGGCGTCAGATCGCGTCCGCGCGTGAACATCTTCTTCACCGCCTTCGCCGCGCCGAGGAGACGGCCGATCGCCCTCGACTGCTTTGCTGGTTTTCGTGCCATTCGAGATTCCTTTCCGGTGCGCTCTCGCACACCCTCATGCATTGCAAGGAAAGCGCCTTTGCGGAGTCGCAAAGTCGCGAAGTCGCAAAGTCTCAAAGAGCGTCGCAACGTCCTTTGCGACTTTGAGACTTTGC
>CAMPKJ010000346.1 GCA_946887105.1 uncultured Acidobacteriota bacterium
CAGAGAGAAGAGGCAGACTGAGCCGAAGAAGTTGCTGGATTGCGCTCATGAATTCTCCTTCGTGACTTCAGGCGGCATCGGACCGCGGGACTGCCTGCGGCGGCGGGGGCGAGACGCGATCGCGTCCGGCGCTCTTGGCGACATACAGCGCGCGGTCGGCGGCGGCGATCAGTCCTTCGATGGTGTTGGCGTGATTGGGTGAGATGGCCACGCCGGCGGAGACGGTGATGCCGCCGACGATGTGGCCGTCGCAGTTGACGTGCAGATCGCGGACGCGCTCGAGCAGACGGTCGGCGCGCGCGCGGAGAACCTCCGGCGTGACGTTCGGCAGCACCACCACGAACTCCTCGCCGCCGTAGCGGCAGACCACGTCGTCCCGGCCGCTGAAGACGTCCTGCATCAGGTGCGCGAGCTGGCGCAGCAGCTCGTCGCCGCCGCCGTGGCCCCAGGTATCGTTGAAGCGCTTGAAGTGATCGACGTCGAGCAGGATCACGCCGGTGCGCGCGTCCGGATTGCCGCCGCTGAGCAGTTCCAGCGTGAGCGACTCGGTGATGCAGCGGCGGTTGTACAGCCCCGTCAGGGAGTCGCGTACCGCCGCCGCACGCAGCGTCTCCTGCAGGCGGAGATTCGAAAGCGCCAGCGCGACCTGATGTCCGAACGGTTTCGCCAGCCGCCCGGTGCCGGCCGGCAGGATGCCGCCGGGCGCGCGCAGCATCAGCAGGCCGAACGGCTCGCCGGCATCGAGCAGCGGCACGCAGACCGTGGCCGCGCCGGCGTTCATCATCGAGTGCTCGCAAACCGGATCGCCGCCGTGCGTGGCGACGTACGTCGTGTTGAGGATCAGCGCGTTGCAGGCGTGCGCGGGGAGGGCGTCCTGCTCGCAGGCATTGCTCCACGTCGTGGCGAGGCGGAGGGCGCCGTTGCGGTCGAGGAACAGCGCGCCTTCGAGCCGCGGAAAGAGTCGCGCCACGAACGATGGAAGCGCGCCGATGGCGTCTTCGATGGTGGTGCTGAGCTGCAGACGCTCGCTCAGTTCCACCAGCAGCCGCAGCCGCGCCGCCTCGGCGCGCGAGCGATCGACGAAGATCGCGGCGCAGCCGATGACCGAGAACAGCAGGATACCGATCGCGGTAATCATTTCATGCAGCCCAGGCGGCGGCTTTCGCACCGCTCCAATGCGCCGCGGCACGCGCGCGGCTGAAGTGGAAGCCCTGCCCGAAACGCACGCCTTCTTCGAGGGCCGCACGTACCGTGGCGCCGGTCTCGATCCCTTCCAGGATCGGCTCGCACCCGAAGTCGCGCGCCAGCGCGATGGTGTTGTGCACGATGCGGCGGCGGGTCGGGTCTTCTTCGAATGCCGTCCCGAACACGTTGCTGATCTTGATGAATGACGGACGGATGCGGCCGATGTGCATCAGGTGCGAATACGCGGAGTTGTGATCGTCGAGCGCGAAGCGGACGCCGGACGCGCGGAGCTCGTCGAACACGCCGTCGCCGATGCCCTCTCCGAGACCGCAGCGCTCCGTCACTTCCAGCACGATGCGCTCGAGCGCGATGCCTGCGCGCGTGGCCGCGCGGCGCAGCGCCGGCACCAGGCGCGGATGGCCGAACGTCACCGGGTCGATGTTGATGAACAGCTGCGCGTCCTTCGGCAGCGCGCGGGCCTGATCGACGGCGTGCTCCATCGTGGCGATGTTCAGTTCGGAGAGCTTGCCGCGGCGCTCCGCGTAGTCGAACAGCGCCGTGGGGCCGCCCACCGGCCACGATCCCTGCACCCGCGTCAGCGCTTCGTAGGCGAAGGTCGTGGCGCCGTCCGGAGTGAGCTGAACGATCGGCTGGAACGCGATCGTGAGCAGGTCTCCGAACAGGATTCCTTCGATCGAGGGAATGGTGATGACCTCGTACGGCGCGTCGTCGCCGCCCTCGTCCGCGGCGAGCGCCCGTTCGAGCTCGGTGGTCGCGAACGGCTTCGCCAGCACCTGCGATGCGCCGTGCTCGATGGCATTCCGGCGCAGCGCGTCGCTGGCGTTGCCGGTCATGAGCACGATGCGCGTGTGCGGCGAGAGCGCGCGCATGCGTTCGAGAAAGTGCAGTCCTTCGAAACCGAACTCGCCGGAGAACTGCACGTCCGTGACCAGATGCGTGACCGGGAACTGCGCCAGCGCCACCTCCGCGGCGTCGAGATCCGAGCAGACGATCACCGTGCGCCCCTTGCGCTCGAGCGTCAACGACAGCGCGCCGGTGATCAGCTCATCGTCGTCGGAGAGGAGGATGTACTGTCGCGTCATGGCCTCTCCGTCAAGCCGACTGCAGCATCGCGATGCGTCCGGTCACGAGGTCGAGGGTCTCGAGATAGAACCGCACGTCGTTGCGCGTGAGCGCGTACAGCAGGCGATCGCCGCCTCGTCCGGTGGCGCTCATGAATCCGGCGCCGTCGTCGTGGATCATCAGGATGTCGCCCGCGAGCTCGGCCGGAACGGACGCCAGCAGATCGAGGAAGTCTTCCGCGCTGGCGGCGCGATCGATGATCATCCGCTCGATGTCCAGCCCATCGCGGTCCGCCGAGCGGAGCGCGAATTTCAACGCGCCGACCGAGTCGAGAAACATCACTTTGTCGCCGCGGCAGCGTGCGTAGTTCCAGTCCACATCCGGCTTCATGGACTGGCGTGCGATGAGGGTGATGCGGTGTTCTTTGCGAAACATTCGGGATTCTCCTTTCGCGCCCGGAATCAAAAGCGGATCAGCGTCAGCACGACCGCGACGGCGAATGCGGGACCGCTGAGTGCGACGAACACACGCCACGTCTCGCGTCCGCCTCGCATGTCGGAAATCGTTTCGTTCAGAAATCGGCTCATCGGATGGCTCCTTCGTTCGACGTGATGGGTGAGGGGAGAGGAATGTCGCGGAACCCGAACGGATCGCGCGGCCAGACATCCAGTGGAAGGGAACGGCCGTTGATGGCGTACGAGGTGCGGCGGCGATCGGCGATCAGCTCGACCCACCCTTCCTTCGGGATCTCGTACGTATCGCCGGCATAGCGGAACTCCTGACCGGGCTTCCCGCGGAAGCGATAGCCGACCGTGACGATGCCGCACGTCACCGCCGGCTCGCTTTTCTGGCTCCGCTTGATCAGCGAGGCCAGGTTGAGATCGACATTCATCGAGGCTGTGAGGACTACGGCGAGCACCAACATTCGACTTTCTCCTGCCTTTGTGGACCTGCCGCCGCTTAGTCCAAGGCTGGTACCACTGCTCGAAAATTGGTTAAGTCGTGAGCGCCATTCGACTTAGCTTGTCCTGGGAACGAACGGTATCGGCACTCGATCTGGACATGTGTATGATTGTTGGACAGATGAGCGACACACTCCGCCACCGCATCCTGATCGTCGACGACGATCTCCAGATTTCTTCCGGCCTCGAAGCGCTTCTGTCCGACGACTGGGATGTGCGCGTCGCGAACGACGGGCGCAACGCCGTGATCGCGTTCGGCGAGTTTTCGCCCGACGTGGTGCTGCTCGACGTGCAGCTGCCCGACACCACCGGCATCGACCTGCTGCATCAGTTCAAGATGTACGCGGAGGCGACGGCGGTGATCATGATGTCGGGCGTGCATTCGCTCGACCGCGTCATCGAGTCGATGAAGCTCGGCGCGGAGACGTTCCTGCAGAAGCCGTTCGATTACGGATCGCTCGAGGCGGTGCTGCAACAGGTGCAGCGCATGCTCGTCACGCGGCGCGAGCTGGTCGCATTACGCCGGAACGAGGCCGCGCAACTGGAGCGGCTGCCCGGCATCTCGCCCTCCATCACGCATCTCAACGACATCCTCACGAACGTCGCGCGTGTGCCTTCGCCGGTGTTGATCGAAGGAGAGTCGGGCACCGGCAAAGGCGTCATGGCGCGGCTGATCCACAACCGCTCCGCGCGCGCCCGGGCGCCGTTCGTCGATCTCAACTGCGCGGGACTGTCGAAGGAACTGCTGGAGTCGGAGTTGTTCGGACACGAGCGCGGCGCGTTCACGAATGCGATGAACACCAAGCCCGGCCTGTTCGAGATCGCCGGCGAGGGGACGCTGTTCCTCGACGAGATGGGGGAGATGGAGCTGACGGTGCAGGCGCGGCTGCTGAAGGCGCTGGAGGACAAGCGCTTCCGGCGGGTCGGCGGTCTGCGCGATCTGCGCGCCGATTTCCGGCTCATCGCCGCGACGAATCGCGATCTGCAGGCGGAGGTCGCGGCGGGACGCTTCCGCAACGATCTCTATTACCGCCTGAACGTGATCCGGCTGCGCATGCCGCCTCTTCGGGAGCGCCCCGAGGATCTGCCGATTCTGACGCAGGAGATCGTGAGACCGCTGGCGAAGGAGCTCGGGCGTCCGGCGCCGAAAGTGAGCGCGCACGCGATGAAGAAACTGGAGAGCTACGCCTGGCCGGGCAACGTCCGCGAACTGCGCAACGTGCTCGAGCGGGCCATGCTCATGCTGCGCGGTCCGGAGATCCGCAGCGAAGACCTGATCCTCGACACCGCCGCGAGCGTGCCCGCGTCGACCGGCTTGCTGCCGTCGGCGGAGTGGGACATCCAACCGCTCGACGACGTGATCTCGAAGTACGTCGGCGCGGCCGTCGCCGCGACGGGCGGAAACGTGCGGAAGGCCGCGCGGCAGTTGAAGATCAGTCCGAGCACGTTGTATG
>CAMPKJ010000347.1 GCA_946887105.1 uncultured Acidobacteriota bacterium
CAGTCTCGTGCCTGAGCACGATTCCTCTACCGACGGAGCTACCGCTTCATGCGCTAACTCCCGCGTTCTCCGGCACATGGCACCAGGAACGAGGCGGCGCGGAAGCGGGAACTGCTACCCACTTTCGTCCGCCACTCTCACGACGACCTGTGATGCGGGACAGTGTCTCCCCTCCGCTTCGGCGCCACCTTTCGTCCGGAGGTGTCTCATGCGCAGTTTCATTGTTGGCGCCATTGCGGTCCTTCTGGCGCTGCCGCTTCAGGCGCAGCGGGTGCAGGAACAGATGCTCGTCTCCCCCGACTGGCTGCAGCGCCGTCTCGGCATGGTGACCGTGCTGCACATCGGCGACGCGGCGAGCTACGAGGCACGCCACATCCCCGGCGCGGTGCTGATCGAGCTCTCATCGTTGCTCGTGCAGCGCGACGGCACTCCGAACGAGTTGCCGCCGGTCGATGCACTCGAGCAGATCTTCCGCTCCGCCGGTGCCGGGGCGACCGGACGGATCGTGGTCTACAGCGTCGATCCATTGCACGCCGCGCGTGCATGGTTCACCCTCGACTATCTCGGTCAGGGCGGTCGCGCGTCGTTGCTCGACGGCGGCCTTGCGAACTGGATCGCGGCCGGCTATGCGATCTCGACGGAGACGGCGCATCCCAGTCCGGGATCGTTCAAAGCGCGCCCACTACCGCAGACGGTCGTCCGTCTGTCGAAGCTGCGCGAGGTGGTCCGTCTTCGCGAGCAGTTCGGCTCCAGTCTCGTGCTCATCGACGCGCGGTCGGCCGAGCAGTTCTGCGGCGCCGAAGCGGGCCCCGACGTGGCGCAACCGGGCCACATTCCGGGCGCGGTGAATGTCCCGTACGGATCGAATCTCGCCGTAAGCGGAGCGTTGCGATCCGTGGCCGACCTGCGCGCGATCTATCACGCCGCCGGCGTCACCCGAAAAGCGGCCAACATCGTTTACTGCCGCACCGGGATGCAGGCCTCGATGACCTACTTCGTCCTGCGGTACCTGGGCTACGACGTCATGCTCTACGACGGCTCATTCGTGGAATGGAGCAACGCCGGAGAACCGATCTGGTCGTAGATGGGACCGATCGTACTCGCATTCGTCAGCGTCACGCTCGTCGGGACGGTGTCGCTGGCAGGCACGCTCACGCTATCGCTGAGCGAAGCGCGCGTAAGGCGGCTGGCGACGTTCTTCGTCAGCTTCGCCGCCGGCGCACTTCTCGGCGATACCTTCATCCACCTCGTGCCGGAGATCTTCGCGGACGTGCGCGGATCGGGCACGCTGCGCGCCTCGCTGCTGATTCTCGGCGGCATGCTGCTCTTCTTCATCGTGGAGAAGCTGCTGCGGCATCGGCACGGCGTTCTGCACGGGCACCATCACGACGAACCGATCGAGCGGCCAGAGCTCGCGGTCGTGAACATCCTCGGCGACGCGATCCACAACTACATCGACGGCCTCCTGATCGGTGCGAGCTGGCTGGCCAGTCCTACCCTCGGCGTGTCGACGACGCTGGCCGTGCTGCTGCACGAGATTCCGCAGGAGCTCGGAGACTTCGGCATTCTCATTCATAGCGGCCTCACCGTCCGGCACGCCGCACTCCTGAACGCCGCCTCCGCGGCGGTGGCCATTCTCGGCACCGCCACCGCCGTCGCAGCGGGGACGATCCACCAGCAGATGACGGAGGTGCTCGTACCGCTGACCGCCGGAGGATTCGTCTACATCGCAGCGGCCGACCTGATCCCCGAGCTCCAGCACGACCGCAGCCTGCGCGCGCTCGTGGTGCAGACCGCGCTGATCGCGTGCGGCATCGCGGTGATGGCGCTACTCACGCTCGTGGACTGACGAACGAGCCGATGGAGACCATTTCGATCCTGTTGCGGCCGCGCGCTTTTCCCGCGAGGAGGGCGCGATCCGCGGCGGCGAACAGGTCGAACGACAGCGAAGGCCGCGCCATGACGCAGATGCCGATGGTCACAGATACCGTCCCGCGCTCCAGCCGCGACGGTCCTTCACGAAGATGGCCCATGATTCCTTCGGCGATGCGCAGGGCGGCGGCCTGGTCCGCGCCTTCGAGAAGGATTGCAAACTCATCCCCGCCCCAGCGCGCGGCGACGTCCGCCGCGCGCTTGCTCGCTCGGAGCGCATCCGCCACCTGGATCAGCGCCTGATTCCCGGCTTCGTGTCCGAACACATCGTTGATCTCTTTCAGCTTGTCGACGTCGATCAGGAGGATCGCGGTCGAGTCGCTGCCGGAGGCGGCGCGTTCCCGTGCGCGCTGATAGCGATCCATGAATGCGCGGGCGTTGTGCAGCCCCGTGAGCGGGTCGTGCTCGGCGAGATGGTGATAGAACGCCTCCCCCCGCCGCAGCCGATCGGCATGTCGTCCCGCGAAGAAGCCCGCGATTCCGAAGACGAGCGACGTGGCCACGAGCTCGTAGAGATAGAAGAACGCGTGCGCGTGGAGGTCACCGAGCGGGTGATCACGAACCGACGGCATCGCGTGAAAGCGGATCAGAAACGAACCGATCGGCGCGCCCGCGCTGAGAAGCAGGCCGATCAGCGGATAGACAGTAGGGGGAGCGAATTGCATGAGAGCCCCGCATCAGGAACTCACTTCGAAGTCGAACGGTTGCGTCGTCGCTCGTCGTTCCGCCACGCTCGACGACGAGCCATCTACGCCGCGGACGGGTGTTGTGTCGCACCGTGCGCCTCCGTGCACTGACTGAGAATGTGCTGCTCGACCGCGGCGCGGATGGTGCTGCGCTCCGTGGCGACGATCAGATGTCCGCCGCTCTCGAACGAGAGCAGTCGTGCGTGCCGAATGTTCGCGGCTGCGAACTCGGCATTGTGATAGAGCTGGAGCGCGTCATCCTTCGCGTGCACGATCAGCGTCGGCGCCCGAATCGCGGTGATTCGTTCGCCGGGCAGCGTCGCCTCGTGATCGAACGTGACTCCGCAGACGCGGAGCGATGCGGGATGCATTTCCGCGAGCACTCGGTCGATCCATTGCTGCTCATCGAGTTCGTGGGTGAGCACGTTCGCCGGATGGCCTCCCATCAGACGGAGTAGCGACTTGCGGAACAGCCGCGTCGTCAGCCAGAAACCGAGATCGCTCCGGAAGATCCTGGCGAGCGCCTTCCCTCTTCTGTGCGCGATCGACTGTTCCTCGGACGACGAGGCGGCGACGCCGCACGAGAGCAGCGTCAGCGACGAAACGCGTTCGGGATACAGGGCGGCAAACAGCAGCGCGGACGGACCGCCGGCCGACATTGCCACGACCGCCACCCGATTGACGTGCAGGTGATCGAGGAGGAATGCGAACGCGTGGGCCTGATCGCCGGCGGATGCGCCGGATGGACAGCTCGAGCGGAGATAGCCGAATCGCGACGGCGCGATCCAGCAAAACCGCTCATCCAGGATGGCCGCGGCGAGCAACTCCGCCTGGTCCCATCCGCCGGCCGCGCCGTGCACGACGAGAACGTCGGTGGTGCCGTGGCCGGCGACGGCGTATTCGATTTCCCCGTGCGGCGATGGGAGAAGCGCGCTGCGGCCGAGAAGCCGCATTCGCGCAGTACGCATGTCATGGCGATAGACCAGCGCGATCATCGCCGACAAGAGAAGTGTGCAAAGAAGAAGCGTCGAGGGTGCCATCGCGGTCGTCTCCCGCATCAGGGATCGGTCCGTACCGGTCCTTACGCGAGCACGCGCGTCACGCTTTTTCGTGATGCGACGAACCAAGCCGGGCGCCTCACGCGGAAGCGTGATGCAGACACTGGTCATCCGGCGTGGCCGGACCAACGTTGACGCTGCAGACGCGATTCGGCTACGGCCGAGACGCGAAATCCACCGGCCGATCGAGTCCTCCGCCTGCATGAATGGAGGTAGCTCATGAGAATCGGTAAACCCACTCGTTTTCCACCACTGTTCGTGCTCGTTTTGATGCTCTGTGCATTCACTGCGCTCGGTGACGACGCCCGGGCGCGACGCGAAACGCACGAGCCGATGACGTTCCAGGGCTTCCGCGTCCGCTCCAACATCGCCGTACCAGTCCCGGGGACCTGGGGCCCGCGCCTCATCTCGATGGGGCCGGCGCTGTTCCAGGAGATCCCGCCGTGCCAGTTCATCAGCACTCTCGAAGCGGACCACTATCCCGCTCCGTGGGGCGGCCCGGCGTTCACGAAGGACGAGTCGCGTAAATACGAAGTGACAGGTTTCATGGAAAAAGGCGACTGGAGGAATCCATGCTCTCTGGTCGTACCGAACAATGCTCTCGCGGTGGCCGTCCGCATCTATGTGAAGCAGCCGGACGGCGATGGCACCATCTACCTCTCTCCCGCATCGTGGAGCCCGACCTCCGGTCTGCCGATCCTCCCCTATCAGAAGGGTGAGGCGCTCGTGGAGGAAGGGGCGATGATGATCGCCGGCGGCGGCTTCACGCTGACGTCACTCGGCGCCGGCACGGACCTCACGGTCGATCTCCTCGGGTACTTCCTGGAAGATCCGGATGGCGCGGGACCGCAAGGCGAAGAGGGACCGGCCGGTCCGCAGGGCGAGGTTGGCCCGATCGGTCCGCAGGGGCCGAAAGGCGATCCGGGTGTTGCCGGTGCGCAGGGCGAGGTTGGCCCGATCGGTCCGCAGGGACCGAAAGGCG
>CAMPKJ010000348.1 GCA_946887105.1 uncultured Acidobacteriota bacterium
GCTCGCGCATCAGGTGGTCTACATCGATGATCTGAGCGAAAACGTGGCCGCGGCGCGATCGCTGGGGATGCAGGCGTTCCAGTTCATCGACACGCTGTCGCTGACGCGGCAGCTGGAAGGTGAGGGGCTGCTATAGCCCGTTCTTCACCGTCGTGGTGAGCGGATCCTCGCCGTACCACTGGCGATGGAACTCGAGCAGCGCATCGCGATCGCTCGGCCCGTTCACCGGCTTGCCGCCTTCGCCGCGGAAGAGGCGCGGGAACTTGTAGAGCACGTAATCGAAGTTGCGGTTCGCGTACTCCTGGCCGAGCTTCATGAACGACGCGCCGTCGATGCTGAACTTCTTTTCGCCCTGATAGGCGAGCTCGATGCGCGAGTAGCGTTTCTCCTTCACCTTCTTCGCGAACTCGAGCACGGCGGTCTGCACGTCGATCGGCGTCTGGCGCACGCTCAAACCCTCGAGGTCGTACACCACCACGCCGGGCACGACGTAGTACTGATAGTGCGCGGAGACTTTCATCCCTTCGAACGCGGCGTTCTCTTTCAGGATGTCGTTGACCGGCTCCTGCAGCAGGAAGAGATTCGCGGAGTAGCCGATCAGCGCGGCCACGAGCGGCGTGCCGACGAACACGAGCTTCTTGTTGCGCAGCGCGGGGATGGGGATGGCCACGCGCTCCATCTTCAACTGGCGCCGGATCAGCGTCATGAGCCCGCTTTGCCTTTTGGAACGGGGGGAGCTCGGCGGCTCCACCGGCACTGCGTAGTAGGCGATCGAGAGCAGCAGTCCGGCGGCGATGGACAACACGCCGACGGGACGGAAGATGAGCAGCGCGCCGAGGCCGAAGAGATACATGACCCAGCTGGCGTAGTTGATGCGCGAGCGGAGACGCTGGGCGCGCTCGCGATAGAAGTTCTCGTCGAGCACTTCACCGCAGTGCTTGCAGCGCACCGCCCGCGGCGGCACCGCGCCGTCGCAGAACTGGCACTGTTCGGTATCGGCGTCTCCCGCGCGCCGGCTGCCTGGATCGCCGTCGGTTGCTCGGCGGCGCTGGATGGCGAGGTCTTCGGCGCGGCGGCGCTTGTTGCTTTGCCCGATGAGCGTGAGCACGCCCGCCTTCTTGGCGGGAAGGATCAGCAGCAGACCGCAGCTCGTACAGGCCGCTGCGTCCGCTTCGTTCAACGCCTGGCATTCAGGGCATCGCATAGGGGCGATCAGTGCAACGCGGTTGCCACTCGCGCGCTTCCATTACCGGCGTCTCCGCCCGAACCGGCGCTCGATATTGAACCCCAGCTTCACGTCGCCGGCATCGAGCCCGGCGCCCTGAAACGTCGAGCTGATGTACTGGTCGACGGTCGTGCCCTGGCTGTTGGTCAGGAGCACTTCGAACCAGTGGCCGCCGATGGCGCGCTTGATGCCGAGGGACCAGCCGAAGTCGCCGTTCATCGCGTCGGGGAGATCGCCGTTCGGCGGGATGACTTCCGCCACGACGGCGAGCGGCGTGCGGAAGAAGTACGTCACGCCGACCGGCACGTTGAACGCGTGATCGAAGAGCGCGCCCGACGTGTCGCCGGTGACGGCGCGGCCGGAGTTGGTGACGAACGTCGGCAGCGCGAACACTTCGGCCTTGCCGAAGCGGCGCGAGACGATGCCCTGCACGAAGAACGACGTGCGGTCTTCGAGATCGCGCTCCGAGCGCCAGTCGACGCCGCCGCGTACGGCGAACGTCAGCGGCACCGCGGGCGCCTGTTGCAGCACGATGTACTTCGCGGCCGCCTCGAACGTGTCGTTGGTGTTGCTGCGCGCGAGCGAGAGCTGCAGATCGCGGCGCATCGCGTACGACGCTCCGAACGTCACGTCCGCATTCGTGTCCAGCCCGAACAGCGAGTGCAGTTGATCCGAGAAGCTGCCGTCGGAGAGCGACTGATTGAAGCGGTGCGAGAACTTCACTTCCCATGTCCCGTCCGCCGCCATGTGCGACGACGGGAGCGTGAGGAGCTGATCGCCGACCGGCAGTTTGCTGATCGGCCGATACGGATCGGTCTGGGCAAAAAGAGGGAGCGCCAGCAGGACAACAAGCAGGAACCTAATCATTCGGCGCTCCTCTGCGGATCCAGTCCCGCACCAGCGCGATCTGTGACTCGGAGAGCGGCGGCTGGTTGAGCGGCATGCGGTCGCCGGTGATTCCGGCGCCGGTGATCTTGCGGTAGAGATACGAGTTGGAAGGATCGTTCGGCGCGATGCGCCGCAGTTGCGGCATCTCCACGCTGTTGACGCCGACCGTGTTCGCGTACGCGCGTCCCGCCGACAACACCATCTGCGACTGCTGGCCGAGCGGATCGTGACAGGCGAGCGTGGCACACGACGGCGTGAAGACTTCGTTCTGCACGCGCGTGAACGTGGCCGTCGGATCGGGAGGAAGCGTACCGGTGAGCGGTTCCGTCGGAGACTTCAGTTCGCCACATCCTGTAGTGACCAGCAGGAGAACCACAGCGATCACCGCAGCTCGTGAAGGCATTCTTGAAATCATGGGCGTGCGTTAAGGTAGCATCGCATCGTGCATTCCGTCGATGAGCTGCTTGCTGTCGTCGTTCGGGAGCAGGACGACGATACCCGCTGGACCGCGATCCAGGAGCTTCACGCCCTCGGCACACGCGAAGTGTTCGAGCGCGCGGTGCAACTCTGCAAGTCCTCCTCAGCGCAGGAGCGCGTGGCCGGCGCGGACATCCTCGGGCAACTCAGCGCCTTCAGCGACGACGCCATCGACACGCTCATGTACCTGCTGGGCGATTCCGATGCCGCGGTGATCGAAGCAGCGGTGCACGCGCTCAGTCAGAAACAGGACGCGCGCACGATCGATGCGCTTTCCCGCGTCGCGCAGCACGATGCGTCGAACGTGCGCTGGGCCGTGGCGACCGCGCTCGAGGATCTGATCGGCGACGAGCGCGCCGAGCGCGTGCTGCTCACGCTCATGCGCGACGGCGATACGTCGGTGCGCGATCGCGCGACGTTTGCGGTGGGCAGTCTTTCGGATCACGACACGCCGCGCATCCGCGCCGCATTGGCCGAGCGTCTGCGCGACGAAGACCGCGCGGTCGCCAACGAAGCTGCACTCGGATTGGCCCGCCGCCGCGACGCGCGCGCGATTCCGTACATCGCCCAGGCCGTCGGATCGGCGGATACGGAGATCGAGGAAGCGGCCGACGAGATCACCTCGCCCGACATGCTCACGGAACTGCTGAAGGCGCGCGATGCCGCGGCGGATGCGATGGGGCTGAACGCGCTGATCGACCGTTGCAGGGCACGGCTGTAGACGTCGCACAAGTCGCGAAGTCGCAAAGTCGCAAAGTCGCAAAGTCTCAAAGAGCGCGGCGCCAACGCCATTGCGACTTTGCGACTTTGCGACTTTGAGACTTCCACTGGAGCGGCGAGCGCTCAGCCCGACCGCCGGGCCGAAGCCCGCCGCCAAGCCAAACTCCGCCGAGAATGGCCATGACGGGTGCAGCCGGACTGAGCGTCCGCCGCTCCAATGAGCCAGGTCTCACGGGCCGGTCGGCGGCTGGTTTTCGACGGTCGGGTCTTCGTTGATGATTTCTCCACCCGGCGTGATCAGGTGCAACGTGTAGAAGAAGTTGATCGGCTGCAGGCCCGGGATGGTGTTGCCCCAGCGCCGCACGCGCGTCGTGGACGTGCTCGAGACTTCGAAGCTCGGCGGCGTCTGTCCTCCGAACGTGATGCCCGGATTCAGGAAACTCGCGCCGGTCAGAGTCCAGGTGATCGTGCCGTCGAAGTTCGGCGGCACGACGAGCTGATACGGCTGCGTCGTGACGGCGCCGGACTGATCGACGGTGACGGTGACGTCGAGGTTGGTCGGAAGAGGATCGAGAGCGATGGCGAGATTGGACATGAGCTGCTCCTTTAAGATTTTTTTGACACGACGTGGTCCTGCCGATGCACGCTTGCTCCGGCAAAAGGGAATCGATGAGTGGGGTTTCGTCAGCCCGCGGGAGGAGACCCGGGCGGAGACGGCGAGCCGGCCCGCACGCGATGGATCTCGCCATCGCGATACCCGATGGCGAGCAATTCGGTGACGAGCGGCGCGGCCTCGGCGTGCCGTCCCAATGCCATCAGGGCGCGCACGCGGAATTCAGTGAGACGCGGATCGTTGCGCGCCGGGGCGGCCAGTGCCGCGACGCGCGAGCGGTACGAGCTCGCCGCGATGGCATCGGGCTCGATGTCCGCCGCGAAGAGCAGCACTTCACACATGGCGCGGGTCGTGTGCGGATTCTGCGGCTCTTCGGTGGCGACCTGCTCGATCAACGCCAGCGCTTCCCGCGCGCTCTCGCGTGCGGCGCGGCGGTCGCCGGCGCGCAGGTGCAACACACCGGCACGCTCGACGATGACCGCGAGATCGCGGCGCCAGCCCGGCCGCGCGTCGATCCGCACGACGTCGCGCATCGTGCGCTCCGCATCACCGATCACCCGCGACGCATCCGAGAGATCCTCGGTGAGCATGGCGATGCGCGATTGCGCGGACGCGCGGTTCCGGCGGGGGGAAATGTTCTCCGGATCCTGATCGACCAGGCTGTTCGTGACCG
>CAMPKJ010000349.1 GCA_946887105.1 uncultured Acidobacteriota bacterium
ATCCGCCGCGACCGCGTGTCCCAGATCGCGAACGCGAACATGCCGCGCAGCAGCCCGGTCATCCGCGCGCCGTCGCGCCGGTAGAGCGCCAGCAGCACTTCGGTATCGGTGTGCGAGTGAAACCGCGCGCCGCCGCGCTCGAGCGACGCGCGCAGTTCCGCGTGGTTGTAGATCTCGCCGTTGAAGACGATCGCCAGCTCGCGCGCGACGTCCCACATCGGCTGCGTGCCTTCGTCGGAGAGGTCGATGACGGCCAGCCTGCGGCTGCCGAGGGCGACGCGCGCGCCGGGAGAGACCCAGGTGCCGCCCGCGTCGGGACCGCGCGGAATCATGCGCGCCGTGATCGCGTCCAGCTCGTCGCGCTCGATCGCGCCGGAACGGTACGCGAAGAGCGCTGTGATTCCGCACATGCGCGGATTCTAAACGTGGGCTAATGTGCGTCTCGCCGCCTTCTGCTTTTTTTGCCCTCGTGCCCCAGGCTGGTCTGCATCCAGGCGACGACGTCCGACGCATTCGAGATCGGCATGTCGCCGACCGGCGGCTCCACGCCGTTGACATACGCCCACGCGTTCGCGAAGAACGTCGGGACGTTCGGCGCCACGAAGGCCTGCGTCTCGACCTGATCGCCGCAGATCCTTCCCACCACATGACGTCCGAGAGCGCGATAGCTTTCGAACTGCGATTCGGAGAAGAACTGGTCGGCAGTGGTTTCGTGCGGGAAGGTCGTGCTCTCGTTCGCGTAATTGCGCACGTCGGCCGGGCAGTCGGAGTAGATGGCCGGCTTGACGTAGACCAGATAGCCGAGAGCATCGCCGCCGTCGACGTTGCGATAGTGGATCTTGCCCAGCGCGCAGTAGCGGCCGTAACGCTCGTCCGTCTGCGGACCGATGTACTTCGTCACCAGCGGCTCGATGGGGATGCCGAGGTCGATGCGGATCTTGCGGACGGCGTTGGCGAGATCGCCGAAACCGTACCTGCCGTCCGCGGATGCATCGCAGACCACGATGTATTTACAGCGCCGCAGCACCATTTCGTACAGGCCAAGGTTCTCGAAATGGCCGCCGTCGGAGAGGAACACGTAATCGTGCGAGGCGTCGGTCTTCCCGAGTGCCTCCAGCAGCAGGCTCACCAGGCTCATGCGAGGTGACGCCTCGTCGTGCGTCGAGCGCGCGGGATTGCCGATCCACCATCCGAGACGGGCATTGAAGAGCGTCATCAGGAACGTGAATGCCGGAGACGACAGCGCGCCCATGTTCGGGCTGACGGCCGCGCCGGAGATGGCCATGGCCGTACCGAGCGTGATCTTCTCGCCGTACTCCGCCGTGTCGCGGTACGCCTCGAGCGTGCGGCTGCCGGAATGCAGTGGCGTCACCGTGAACGACGCGGCTTTGCGTTCCTGCCAGGCCAGCTTTTCGCCGCCGACGAGATTCAGCGATGCGTTGACGACGTGCAGCGGCGGCACTTCCAGCAGAGGTTCGCGCTCGTCTCTGTGCAGTTCCGCGGGGATCTTCTTCCCCTTGGGCATGGTGCCCTTCGGATAACCGAGAGCCGGCACGCGAGAGTCGAGGCGCGGCGCTTTGTGAACGTGCTTCTTGAGCGACTTCTCGAACGTCTGCTCCAGATACTTCCGATTGCTGTCGAGCAGCCGCACCGTCGGCGGTGCCGGGACGTTGTGCTGGAGATCGCAGCAGCGCATCAGGTCATTCATGGTGTCGACCACCGCGGCCATGGCCTCGTTCTTCAGCTCCTTTTTCTTTTCGCGCGGTGCGGCATTGAAATCCGTCACCACCGCGCGCGCCCATTCGACGTCGAGCAACGTCGCGCCATCGCGCTTCCGATCGACATTGGTCGTGCTCCACCACTCTTTGCCGGCCAGATCGGTGGCGAACTGTTCGAAGTTGATGAACGACGTCTGCCAGATGCATTGCGGACGCAGGTTCCACATCTCGATGTTGTCCTGCGGATCGAAGCCGGTGAACGGGTCGGGCGTGCGCGTCCATCGCGACGCGCCGAGGTACGCGCGAATGAGCCGGTTTCGATACATCCCGTGCATCGAATAGATGTTCACGTTGAGCGCGATGGCCATCGCCCACGCGATCGCCACCGCCGCGACGAGGACGAGCCAGAGCGACAGCAGTCGCGTCTCGCGCAGGACCTGAACGTAGCGTTCCGAGATCGGGAAGAGACCTTCAGGCGCCCACGACTCGAACGGGATCGTCCGTGCATAGACCGTCTCGAGCCACGGTGCGCCCGGAACGTCCCAGCTCGCGATGACCGGTGTCTGTTCGTTGAACCACCTGACGGTGTGCGAAGTCATCATGGCGATCGCGGCGATCACGAAGAGCAGCGTGACCGTCGCGGCCAGCCGCAGCAGCGGCATCAGTTTCGGCACGGCATCTTTCGCTCCCGCACCTTTCGATTTCCGCGAGAGGAGCCACGACGCCACACCCGACAGTCCGCCGATCGGTACCGTCAGTTCGGGCAACTGGTAGATGAACAGCGGCAACAGCAGGACCGCAAACGACCCCGCGGCGTGCAGCACACAGAAGACGAACACCGCCGCTGCGCTGCGCGCCCACCATTCGCGATCGTAGTCGGCGGAGACTTGCGTCGTCAGACCGACCAGCAGCGTGGATTGCGCGAAGAAGACGGCCAGATACAGCGGCACCGACAGACAGACGTAGAGCTCGAGATTGAGTCCGATCGCCAACTCGTCCGATGGAAAGAGGCTGCTGAAGCTGTACAACAACAGCCAGCCCGCAAACGCACCGGACCCGGATGCGGCGAGCACTTCGAGGACGGCGCGCTTGACGCCTGCCTTCCTGTCATCCGCGGACTGGTGGCCGTGCCGGATGCCGAAAATGAGAGCGCCGGCCGCACTTCCGATCGCGAATGCGGCGGGCAGAATCCACGGCGCGTCATCGAGCATGTTGTCCGGATGAGACCAGCAGGCGCAGAACCAGAACGCGCTGACGATGAGCGTGCCGAGCCAATAGCGAAGCGCATGCTTGCGCCGGCGCCGGTCCTCGTCGTTCGCCGGCAACTCGCTGGCCGGCCGGGTCATGCCCATGACGATCACCGCCACCGTCGCGGCGATCAGCGATCCCCATCCCCACCACCCGGTGGTCTTGAACCGGACGGACGAGATCAGGAAGGATTCGAGCAGTCGCGGAACGGCCAGCGCCGCGGCAAGCGCCGGCAGGAGCATGGTCCAGTTGAGCAGCAGATTGCGCAGATACGTCGCCACGAGCGTCCAGCTGTCGAGAGAAAACGCGGTCGCGCGCGGGGCGAGATACGAGCTGTATTCGCGCAGATGCCGGATCGGTTCGACCTCCGGTTCCAGCGGATCGGTCGGCGCGCGCGAGAGGTCCTTTGCCACGCCGATGGTCCCGTCGGTGTGCCGGCGAATCCACGACGACAGCCAGCTCCCGATGTAGCCGCCGCCGGAGACGGTCGAGATGTAGTGGAAGCGGTTCAGCATCCGGTGATCCGCCATCCCCTGCAGTACGCCGAGATTGAAGGTCGCGCTGCGAATGCCCCCTCCGGACAGGCAGAGCGCGGCTGGCTCCTTCGCGTGGATGGCCCGGTACATCGCGCGCATTTCGTGGCCGTCGCAGACGTAGTCCGAGTAGGCGACTTCGACCAGAATGGCGTTGAAGCGGGACAGCTCGGGATCGGGGATCGTGGTGTGCGGCGGCGGGTCGTTTTCGGCCGCGACGATGCCGAGTTGCTCGCGCAGCGTGACCGGATCCGCCTTCCCCGCTTTCTCCGCCTCTTTCGCTCGCCGCGTTTCTCCCTTCGGCCCCCACGAATAGTGGCGCGCGCGCTCCACGAACGACTTCGCCGGCGTTGGAGGAAACAGCTCCAGCAGGCGAACGGCCATCACGTCCGGCGAGCGCGCGATCTCCCGCTCGAGCACGGCGTCGTCGGCGATCAGGGCCAGGAGGATCGGCTGCGCGGCGAAAATCTGCGGAGCGCGTGCTTTCAGGACGCGGATTGCGGCCGACTGCCCGGCGAAGATGTCGATGAGATCGGGATCGTTTGCGAGATCCGCGGCGACCGCCTCGCACTCGAACAGCATCCGGCGGGCGATCGGCACTCGCAGAAGCGCGCGCCGGAGGGACGGATCCCGGAGCTGCTCTGGAAAGTCTTCGTCGGCGAGGAGATCCGCGAGCAACCGCTGCTGGACGAGCAGCTGATTGAGGCCCAGGACGATCGCGGCGGTGCGATCGGTGTCGGATGGCACGGCCAGCGCGAGCACTTTCCATCGCGAGGCCTTGCCATCACGTTCGCGATGAAAGGCCAGTCGCTTGTCGAGATCTTCGATCTCACGGACGTGCTTCGCCTCGATCTCGACGGGGCCATGCGGCATCTCCCCGTGGAAATACCGATACTCGTCCTCGAGCACCTCGGAAAACGACAGCGGCTGCGATCCCATCGCCCCACCTCCTGCCGGCCATTTGTGGTCGTATCTATAGGAGTGATGGCGACGGTGATTTCCCTACCTCGGCGTAGCCGAAACCAAGAAAGTAGGTCCGCAGGCACGGTCGG
>CAMPKJ010000350.1 GCA_946887105.1 uncultured Acidobacteriota bacterium
TACAGATGCTCCGCGAGCGCGGAGACGGTCGGATAGCGAAAGACGACCGATGGCAACACGTCGATGCCGAGATCGGCGGACAGCTCCGAGAAGAACGCCAGCGAGTTGATCGAGTCCATCCCGAGAGATTCGAAGCTGTCCTCGGCACGCAGCTCGGTGAGATCGAGCATCTTCGTCAGCCGCCCCATGAGATCGCGCTGCAGCGATTCGCGGGTGTGTTCGTTGCGCGGCGCCACAGGAGCGCGCTTCGTCTCGCCGCGGCTCTTCTCCGCGACGTACTCGCGGAAGAACGGCAGCGCATGCACCGAACGGTTGCGCCGCGAGTACGTGTCCCAGTCGACGTCGAAGGCGATGCTCGCACCGGCATCGTGCGCGAGCAGGTGTTCGAGAATGGCCAGTCCCGTGTCGGGCGAAAGCATGTGCATGCCCATGGCCTCGAAGAACGCGGCGTGCTTGTACTCGACAGCCATGCCGGCGCCGCTCCAATCCGTCCACTGGATCACCTGCGCCGGCAGCCCGCGATCGCGGCGCCACACGCCGAATGCGTCGAGTGCGGCATTCGCCGCGGCATACGCGCTGAGGCCGACGCCCTGCATGCCTTCGACCGACGAGATGGAGGAGAAGAGGCAGAAGTAGCGGACCGGATCGCCTTCGGTGATGCGATGCAGCGCGCGTGCGCCGTGCAGCTTCGGCGCGATGACCTCGACCAACGCCTCGGCACTCAGCTCGCGCAGCGGAATGACGCCGGTGGTGACGCCGGCGAGATGGAAGACGCCGGTGACCGGACGCTCGATCCGCGGACGGATCGCGGCGAATGCGTCTTCGACGCCGCGCGCGTCGCTCATGTCGGCCTGCAGATAGTGGATGCGCACGCCGCGGCGCGATTGCATGTCGACGAACGCGCGGATGGTGGTCTCGCGCGCGAGCGCGGGATGCTGCAGCGGCGCATCGATCGGCTTGCGTCCGAAGGCGACGATCTCGCCGGCGCCTTTGCCGATCAGCCACGACAGCAACTCGAAGCCGATGCCGCCGAACGCGCCGGTGACGATCATGCAGCCGCTCGGATCGAACGCCGCGGCGCCATTGCCATCGAGCGCCAACGGCGCGAGCCGCTGGACGTGGCGCGCTCTCGCGGACAACCGCACCTCGGTTTCGGCGGCGCGGAACGACAGCTCGCGCTCGATGCGATCGAGCGTGTCCGCGTCCAGCGATTCGGCGTCGATGATGCGGCTGGGCAGCTCCGGATATTCGACGCGCAGGAAGCTGAAGTACTTCGCGAGGAAACTGCTCCCTTCGCCGCACTGCAGCAGCACCACTTCGAGACCGCGGCCGATGGCGAAGGTCCGGACGAAATCGACCATCCGGCTCGCCTCGCGGTGCAGGTCGGCGTCGAAGTCATTGCCGTCGCGCGCGAGGATCACGCAATCGATGCCGTCGAGGTCGACGGACGCACCGAGAAGCGCCTTGCGCGTTTCGAGGTGGCGGAACTGGATCCGATCGAGGAGTTGCGCATCGCCGGAAACGATCAGTACGCCGCCGGCGCGTGGCCGCGGCTCGCCCTGCGGCTCCTCTTCCTTCCACGACGTCTGCAACAGCCAGCGATCGATGTTCTGTGCGCGCGGCGCCGCCGGCTTGCCGGGGCCGGCGGGAATCCAGAAGCGCTTGCGCAGGAAGGGATACGCCGGCAGCGGCACGAGGCGGCCTTCGGCATTCGCGACGAAGTCCCTTTCGAGGACGTGACTGCGATCGCCTGCTTCATACGCGCGCAACTGGCGGACGAGATCGGCCGTGCTGGCCGCTTCGAAGGCGATGCGATGGCGCAACGCGGCGCGGCGCTTCTGCAGCGTGTACGCGATGTCGCAGAGCGCGTACGGCTCCGATTCGCACGCGACGCGCAGGTTGCGTACGAGCGCCGGCAGCTGCGACGCGAGATGCGCGGAGAGCGGCACGATCTGCGGCCCGCGATCGGACGATGCGCTGGTCCGTTGCGCAGTTGCTTCTTCGACGATCACGTGCACGTTCACGCCGCCCGCTCCGAACGAGCTGATGCCGGCGCGGCGCGGCAGCGTCCGTCCGTTGCGCTCGCGTTGCGGCCACGGCGCCTCCGTCTGCTGCACGCGGAACGGCGACGACGCGAAGTCGATGCCCGGATTGAGCGGACCGTGCAGGATCGACGGGACCAGCGTGCGATGGCGGAGCTGCAGCACGGTCTTGGTCAGCTGGGCGATGCCGGCGGCGGCTTCGCCGTGTCCGATGCTCGCTTTGACGGAGCCGATGGCGCAGAACTGCTTCTCCGGCGTGTGCGGCGCGAAGACGTCGATGAGGCCGCGGATCTCGATCGGATCGCCGAGAGCCGTGCCGGTGCCGTGCGCCTCGACGTAGCTGATCGTGTCCGGACCGAAGTCCGTCTGCCGGAACGCCGCCTCGATCGCCTCCGACTGCGAGACCGGATTCGGCACGGTGAACCCCTGCGTCTTCCCGTCGTGGCTCACGCCGGTGCCTTTGATGATCGCCAGGATCTCGTCGCCGTCCGCGACCGCCTGCGCATGAGGCTTGAGCAGCACCATGCCCACACCCTCGGACGGCACGTATCCATCGCCGCCCGCGGCAAAGGCGTGGCAGCGGCCGTCGGCGGCGGCGAAGCGCTGCGCGCAGAGCGTGACGTACTTGCTCGGATGCAGGTTGAGATTCACGCCGCCGGCCAGCGCGAGCGACGACTCTCCGCGCTTGAGGCTTTCGCAGGCGAGGTGAATGGCGTAGAGCGACGACGAGCAGGCGGTGTCGAGCGCGAAGCTCGGGCCGGTGAAGTTGAAGAAATACGAAACGCGATTGGCGATCGCGAACGTCTGCGAGCCGGCCGGATAGAACGGCGCGTTCTGCGTCGAGGCGTCGGCGGCGAAGAGCTGATAGTTGTTGAAGCTCACGCCGGCAAAGACGCCCACGCGCCGCGGCTCGCGCTGCCATTGCGGCCCGAGGTAGCCGGCCGATTCGAGACACTCCCATGCCGATTCGAGGAAAAGCCGCTCCTGCGGATCCATCACGCCGGCATCCTGCGGCGAGACGTTGAAGAACGCCGCGTCGAATTCGTCGAAGCTGTCGATGAAGCCGCCCCACTTGCAGTAAATCGAATCGGTGCGGCCCTTGTCTGGATGGAAGAACGGGCGGTAGTCGAAGCGATCGCGCGGAATCTCGGTGATGCAGTCGCGCCCCTCGCGGAGGTTCTTCCAGAACGCCTCCAGCGTCGGCGACTGCGGGTACCGGCCGCTCATCCCGATGATGGCGATGTCCGGATCGGAGAGCGGTTGCGGTTGCGCTTGCGGAGTTGCTGACTGCGGCGCTTGCGGTGCGTTCTGCGTCAGATATTCGGCGAGGCTCGCGAGCGTCTTGTATTTGTAAAACAGCGTGGCGTCGACGGTGCCGATCCACTCTTCGAGCTTCGCGTTCAGCGCGGTGATGAGGATCGAGTCGAGGCCGAGCTGTTCGAGATCGGAGTCGGCGTCGATGCGCGCCGGCGGGATCTTCGTGATCTCGGAAATGATGGCGATCAGGCGCGTGAGCGCGTCGTCGTTCGTCGCTTGCGGCGGCGGAGCGGCAATGATTTTTTGCGAGAGCGGCGCCCAATACGGTTCCTCCGCGAACGGATACGTCGGCGCGCTGATGCGCCGCGGCGTCTGGTCGTACAGGCGCTGCCAGTCGACGTTCACGCCGTGCGCCCACAGCTCCGCCAGTTTCGCGAGATTGCGGCTCGCCAGCGCATCGTCCGCACTCAGCGACGCGATGACCTCGCGGTTGCGGCGCGCATTGCCGGCGAACGTGGCCTTGCCGTCAGCGAGATAGATGCGGAGCTGATCGGCGAGCTCGTCGACGGAATGCGCGACGATCGCCAGACGGGCGTCCATTGGTTCGCGGCCGGTTTGGAAGGTGAAGGCGAGCGCATGGAGATCGAGGCTCCCCTCGCCCGCCGCCGCTTTTAGCCTTCTCCCCTCGTGAGGGGAGAAGGTGCCGAAGGCGGATGAGGGGTTGTCACCCGCGATACACGCCGCGATCTTCGCGATCGAATCGAGCTGCGCCCACGTGCCCGCTGCAATCTCGACGTTGAAGTTCTGTTCGATCCGCGCGTGCAGCAGCGCGAGTGACGCGGGCTCGATGCCGTAGTCGGAGAGCGACTGATGCGCATCGAGCTCGCTCGGGGCGACGTGCAGCAGTTCCGCGACCACGGCCGTGACTGGTGCCGTGTCCACAGCGGCGGGATTGCGTTCGATGAAGCGCAGCAGCGCGGCGGCGTAGTCGCGGAGGCGTTCGTCGTTCTGCGCGGAGAGCGGCAGCACGACCGGACCGGCCGGCGTCGCGCGCACTTCATCCTGCACGTACTCCTCGACGACGATGTGCGCGTTCGCGCCGCCGGCACCGAACGAGGAGATGCCGGCGATGCGCGGCGCGGCCTTCCAGTCGGCGAGCGTGCGTTGCACGACGAACGGGCTCGCTGCGAAATCGATGTGCGGGTTGAGCGTCTCCGCGTGCAGCGA
>CAMPKJ010000351.1 GCA_946887105.1 uncultured Acidobacteriota bacterium
GAGGGCGATCGCGTTATCTGGCAACACGCTCATGGCCCGCTTCAGTCGCTGGATGTTCTCGGCCGAAGCGTCGACCAGAAGGTCGATGTCCTTCGTCGCCCGGACGAAACCGTGGAGGATGACCGCCGATAAGGACGTAGCGAACGCCTTCAGCATTCAGTGCTTTGCAGAGGTTGAGGAGGTCTTCGAGCTCAGGTGCGCGTGAGTAGTCGCGATCGTCCTGATCATCCACGCGTCAGCCTCCTCGTGATCGGTAAACCGGTAAACACCGCGAGGAATGAGACCAACACCGCGCAGACGGTTCATCGTTCGTTGCATCGCTGCCGCATCACGAAGAACATCTTCACCCTCGGGTCGTTTCGATATGCGACGCACGCAGAGAATCCTAGCACGCCCTCCGAGTTCGATACTGCAAATTGGCTGGCCCGCTAAGTCGCGGCGGGTGAGGAGTTTGAAAATTGGCTGGGAGACAGGGAGTCGAACCCCGATTCACCGGTCCAGAGCCGGTTGTCCTACCATTGAACGATCTCCCAGGATCGAGGCGCGGGATGCTACACGGCGCCTAACGCGAGCGTCAAGATACGCATTCCAGCGGCCGGGCTTGCGGGGCGTGTCACAATCATCGGGTTGGAATCGACATGCTGCCGGAAGTCTTCGAGTGCCCGCAGTGCAAGCGACAGTTCGTTTTCGAGCTGGTCGATTCGGCGTCGGAACGCTCGATCCACTGTCCGCAGTGCAAGCGTTACCTCGGCGAGAAGGATCTGCACTTCGTCATCGTCACCGAAATCGACGAGCTCGCCGAGCGGCTCCGCTTCGAGCGCGACCGGCTCGAGCGCGATGAGGCCGTCTACTCGATGACCGACTGCGACGCCGAGCTGCGCACGTACGGCATCGAGGTGCACAAGGTCGTCAACATCCTCCGCCGCACGCTGGCCGAGCTCGAGGCGCTCAAATCGACGTACCTGTGACGCCGCCGCTTCCTCTCTCCGGCATCCTCGTGGCCGACTTTTCCCGCGTTCTGGCCGGACCGTTCTGCACGCAGCTCCTCGCCGATGAGGGCGCGCGCGTGATCAAAGTCGAGGAGCCGTCCGGCGGCGACGAGACCCGCCGCTGGGGTCCTCCGTTCCTCGGCGATTTCAGCACGTACTTCCTGTCGGTCAATCGCGGCAAGGAGTCGCTCGCGCTCGACCTGCGGTCGGACGAAGGGAAGCGCCTCGCACGGGCGCTCATCGAGCGCGCCGACGTCGTGATCGACAACTTCCTCCCGGCGCAGCGTCACGCGCTCGGTCTCATCGATCTTCCGGAGCGCGTGATTCACTGCTCGATCTCCGGCTTCGACGGCGATACGGCGGAAGCGAACACGCCCGGGTACGACCTGCTCGCGCAGGCGGCGTCGGGACTGATGGCGATCACGGGCGATCCTGCCGGCGAGCCGGCGAAGGTCGGCGTGGCGCTGGCGGATGTGCTCACCGGTCATTACGCGCACGGAGCGATCTGCGCGGCGCTGTACGCACGCGAGCGGACCGGGCGCGGCGCGCGTCTCGAGATCTCGCTGTTCAGCGCGGCGCTCGCGTCGCTGGTGAACGTCGCGCAGGGATCGCTCGCGACCGGCCGCGAGGCGCGGCGTTACGGCGACGCGCATCCTTCGATCGTTCCGTATCAGCTCTTCCACGGGTCGGATCGTGCCTTCGCGATCGGAGGCGGAACGGATCGCCATTTCCGCTTTCTCTGCGAGCGCGTCATCGAGCGTCCCGAGCTTGCGGCGGACGCGCGTTATGCGACCAACGGCGCGCGCGTTGCGCATCGCGAAGAGCTGGTGACGCTGCTCGAAGGCATTTTCGGGACGCAGCCGGCGGACGTGTGGGTGGCGCGCTGTCGCGCGGCGTCGATCCCTGTGTCGCTCGTGCAGGGCGTGCTCGAAGCGTTGCGCAGCGAGCCGGCGCGGCCGCTGGTCGGCACGATCGAACATCCCGATGCCGGCGCGTACGAGACCATCCGCCATCCGGTGCGTTTCGATGGCGAGCGCCTGCCGCTCGGCAGCGCGCCGCCGCGTCTCGGCCAGCACACGGAGACGATCGTGCGCGAGCTCAGTGACCCGAGTACGACAGCGCAAACAGCGCCAGGCAGCCGAGAAACACCATCGTGAGCAGCGCCACGATCAGCGTCTTGTGCGATGTGCCGCCTGCCTTCGCTCCGCCGTATCCGCGGAAGATCATCACCAGTGCGGTGGTGGCGATGGCCATGAAGATGGTGCCGAAGACCAGGACGAGAACCAGTGCGCGTTGAGATGCCGGATCCATTGCGCGCGGACGGTAACACGCGGTGCGTGATCTTCGACTTCGACGAGACCATCATCGACCTCGAGCCCCAGCACACGCACGCGCACGATGCGTTGTGCCGCGCGATGCGCTCGGACTACGCGCAGATGCCGGAGAGTTTTCGCAAGAGCTCCGGACTGCGCATCATCGACGACATCCGCGAGATGCGCGCGCACTTCGGCTGGAGCGCTCCGGAGGACGAACTGCTGGCGATGCGCCAGCGCTTCTTCGACGACGCTTGCGCGAGCTCGGAGCTGACGCCGATGCCGGGTGTCGTCCAACTCGTTCGTGTGTTGCAGGAGCGCGGCCTCACGCTCGCCATCACCTCATCGGCCGTCCGTTCGTCGATCGAGACCATCCTGATCCGGCTCGGATTGCGCGATGCGTTTGCCTTGATCGTCGACGGGAGCGAAGTGACGAACGGCAAGCCTGACCCCGAGGCGTATCTCGTCACGGCAAGGAGACTCGGAGTGCGGCCGGACGAGTGCGTGGTGATCGAAGACTCGGAGGTCGGCGTGCTCGCGGCGAAGCGCGCCGGCATGACCTGCATCGCGGTGCGCAACCCGCGCGCGCAGACGTTTCAGGACCTCAGCGCCGCGGATCGCGTCGTGGACAGCATGGAAGAACTCATCGCTCCTGCGCGACGCTCAGCTCCGCCACCATGCGGATGAGATTGCGGCCCGGCTCATCCGCTGCTTCGTAGGTCTGGCAGAGCTGTTCGAGCTCGTCCTGATCCTCGAAGTCGCCGACGGTGAAGCCGTCCGGCGGTTGCACGGCGGACTGGGTGGGCACGCGCCACCAGGCGTCGTTGTCGAAGTGATAGGTGACGTAGCCGCGCGAGCGGGTGCGTCGCGCTTCGCCGAGGCGGGCCAGCACGGTGGCGCCGGCCGACTCGCTGTTCTCGCCGGCGGCATTCGCGCGTTGCGCGTCGAGAATGCGTCCGACGAACGTCGTGATCAGATCCTGCAGCCGCGCGCGTGCATCGCCGGCGGCCTCGACGAAACGCACGCCGGTGTGCGACGTGGTGCTCTTTCCGTCGCCGCCGGGAAGGCGCACCACCGTCGAACGCACCGCCTCGCAGTGGAATGTGACGTCGCTCCCCTGCCAGCGGAACGTGAGCGGGAACCGTTCCCCGCCCGCGACGGTTCCGTAATGTTCGAGGAATGCGCCGCTGACGCCGATGTCGAGGATCAGCGCGTTGGCCGCGCTCGGCCCGTTTCCGATCTGGGCAAGGATGGGCTTGGAGAGCTTGAGGCGCTGAAACTCGCGCCGGTCGTCGCGCAGCATGCGGACTGAAATATATAGGATGTGGTGAGGCAAGCCCTTTGCTGGCCTGATGAACTCGTTGAAACCTTCCGGCATCATCGAACGGCGCAGTGTCTGGCGCGTCGGCACCGACAGCACGTGGACCACCATCGTTCCGGTGGTGTTCATCATCGTGTCGCTGCTCTCGCTGTCGATCCTGCCGCTGGTAGTCTCGAACAAGATGACCCAGCAGCGGCGGCGCATCGAACAGATCGCCGAGCCGGCACGCCAGTCGGCGAATGCCATCCAGACCGATCTCTCCGGCGAGGTCGACAAGATCATCGCCTTTCAGGTCACGGGCGATCTCCGCTACCGGCGCGAATACCTCGCGCGCGTGGAGCGCGAGGAGCACAACCGCCGCAGGCTGGAGGTGCTGCTGCCGAAGCTCGACGCGGAACTCGACACGGATCTGCGGGCGCTGTTCGCGCAGACCAGCCGCTGGCACAACGGGGTCCTGCGCGGCGAGTTCCTGTCGCGCCAGCTGCCCGCGGAAGTGTTCCTGACGCGGATGTTCGAGAACCATCCCGCGTACGAGAAATCGCTGATCGCCGCCTCGGAGCTCGAGACCGACTTGCAGAAGGCGATCGAGACCGGCCTGCAGGACATCGAGAGCACGCAGCAGATCAACAAACGCGTCACGCTCGTGCTCACGCTGCTGGCCATGACCTCCGCGCTGCTCGTGGCGGGACTGGGGCGGCAGATGCGCCTGCTCGCGCGTGAAGCGATGCGGCGCAGATTGGAGGCCGAGCGCGAGACCAACGAAGCGCAGCGCGCGCGCGAATCCGCCGAGCGCGAAGAGCGCAGGACCGCGTTTCTCGCGGCGGCGGGACAGGAGCTCGCGAAGTCGCTCGACTACCAGCAGACCATCAGCACGCTGGCGCGGCTCATCGTTCC
>CAMPKJ010000352.1 GCA_946887105.1 uncultured Acidobacteriota bacterium
GTCAGCGGGTTCTTGATCTCGTGCGCGACCTGCCGCGCCATCTCGCCCCACGCCTCCAGACGGTTCGAGCGCAGGATCTCAGTCACGTCCTCCGCGATCAGCATCTCTTCTTCGCTGTCCGGCAGCGGCACGATGGAGACGCGCAGCGTGCGCTCATTGCCGTCGATGTTCACCTCGATCTCTTTCGACTCCAGGCGCCGCGGCGTGTGCTCGGCGAGCATTTCGCGCACGCCGTCGAACGTCGGGAAGGTCTCCTCGCCGAACATGCGCCGCGCCATGGCGTTCATCACGCCGGCGCTGCGCGTGCCGTCGAGCACGACCACCGCGGCGTTGATGTTCTCGAGCAGAGTCTGCAGGCGATCGCGTTCGTGGCGGAGATCCTCCTGCTTTTGCCGCAGCGAATGCGACATGTCGCGGAACGTGGTCACGAGCAGGCCGATGTCGGGATCGGCCGGCGCGTCGAGACGCACGTCGAAGTCGCCGCGTGCGACCGCGCGCGCGCCGGCGACGAGACTCTGCACCGGTTGCGTCACGCCGCCGGCGATGCGGAAGGCCACCGCGATCGCCGCCAGCGCGATGAAGACCAGCAAGAGATAGATGGTGGTGGCGAGGTCGTTGACCTGCGCCTCGATCTGCCGGCCCTGCACGATGAACGGCAACGCCAGCGTGTAACTGCTGGTGGTGCCGAGATTCGTGGGGCTGTAGATCTCGACGAACTGGGTGGGGCCGGCTTCGCGGCGCAGGCGCACCAGCTGTTTGCCGCGCAGCACGATGTCGAGATAGACGTCGCCGGGCAGGCGCTCCGATTCCACGTGCGCGGCGAAGAGATCGCGGCGGCTGGATGCGGTCAGACGCTCGTCGCGATAGAGATGAATGTCGTGCCCGATCACGCGCGCCAGCCAGCTGAAGACCTCATCGTCGAGCACCTGTTCCGGCGTGGCCTGTTGCTGCTGCTGCGTGCCGATGTAGTCCTCGATCACGCGCTGTCCGGCGTTGAGCGCGTTCTGTCCGCGCTCCAGGTACTCGGTCTCGAGACGGGTGGCGAGGTACGCGCGCACGAACAGCACGAATGCGATCAGCGGCAGGATCACCACCGCGGTCAGATAGATCGACGTGCGCGCGCGGAAGTCGAGCCGCAGCGGACGCTTTCGCAACAGTGCCAGGAGATGGGGCATCGAGCTCGACGCGACTACGGCCACGAGGAACACCAGCGCCCACACCACCACCCCGCCGGCGCGGCGCACCTGTTGCGCCTGCGTCGCCACCTGCAGCGGAAACGCATAGATCGCATTCTCTCCACGCCGTACGTACAGCGCCCCCGCTTCGGGATTGGTCGACGCCACCCACAGGCCCTGTCCCGGCTTCAGGCGCGCGAAGTAACGCGCGGGACTCTGCGGCAGCCGATAGCTGACCGTGCTCTGCACGTTGCCTTCGCGGTCGTACACGGCCGGCTCGGGCTGGCGCTGCAGGATCGACGGATCGGACACCGCGCTGTCGAAGAAATCGCGATAGACGTCCGCCGTCGCGGTCGCGCCCGGGTCCGCGGGATTGACGACGTGCACGCTGCCGAGGCCGATGGTGGTGCCCATGACGGTGACGTCGAAATCGTGATGGAGGAGCAGACGGCGGATGCTGCCGAACTGGAGCTCTTCTTCTTCGGTCACGGTTTCTTCGTCGAACTGCGGCAGGCCCACGCCGAAGCGGCTGATGGACGAGCGCGTGAACTCGTCCTGAATGGTGATCACCGCCGGAATGCGCCAGCGCGAAAGATCGGAGCGCAGCCAGAGCGCGTACGCGAGATCCTCCATGTTCATGTGCCGGTAGTCATCCGGCAGCAGCGTGGCCAGATCGATGCGCGCGAACTTGCTGTCCAGCGTCGACTCGATCATGGTGCGCAGCTGTCCCGCTTCGCCCGCGACGAGAGGTGCGTACGTTTCGGCGATGAAGCGGCGCGCGCTGGCGCGGCTGAAGACGTGCAGCGGCACGTAAACGATCGCGGCGACGAGCACCGCCACCGCGACCACACGCACGAAGGTGTTGTCGATGCGCAGGCGCGGAATCACGGTCGTGGCGATCGTCACCACCGCGAACGCCAGCAGCAGCACCGCCGCGAAGAGCACGCCCTGCACGAGCGAGGCGGGCATGACGTGATCGGGAATGGCCGAGATGCGCGAGTTCGAAACGAAGTTGTCGATCAGCCGGATGTAGCCCCACGCGGCGGCGATGGCGATCAGCGCGCGCACGAGAAGCGGCAGGCGCGCCAGCAGCGGCCGCAGGAAGAACACCATGCCCAGGAACGCGGCGGCGGTGAGCAGCAGATCGAAGGGAGACTTGGTGAACGGGCCGAGGAGCTTCGAGCCGTACAGCGTGAAATCGAAGAGACGGAGCGGATCGGTGGGCGCACGCATGGGGAGCAACGCCACACGCGCGACGATCAGCGCGAGCACGGCGGTGAGCGGTCCCGACGCGCGTCCGCCCATCGCCAGGATCACCAGCGCGCCGATGGCCAGCAGCACCGCGGAGGCGCTCGCTCCCTGCGCGCGTTGCGCGTCGATCACGTCGGCGGGCAGGCGAGGGACCACGTCGACGAAGAGCGATGACTCCTCGCGCCGCGCAACCAGGAATCGCTGCGCGCCGCTCTCCGCCCGCGGGAAGCCGCCGTGGAAGAACATCGACGTGATCCACGAATCATCGGGATGCAAGGACGGCAGACGTCCGGCGATGTTCTCGATGCGCGCGAACGATTGCACGAGGAAGCGATCGGTCTTGCGCGAGCGGGTGATGTAGAGATTGGTGACGTCGAACTGGTACGTGCGATCGGCCGGCGCGCGATAGTCCTCGCCCCACCACGCGATCAGCTCGCCGGAGTCGCTGAGGATGCGCGCTCCGCGGCCGGGCGTGGTCGACTCCGCGGCCACGATGCCGAACAGCGCGGCGCGGTCGTTCTCTTTGCCGGCCGTGCGCTGTGCGATGCGAATGGCCGACGCTTCGAGCTCGCGCTCGAGCGCCGCGATGTGATTGCGGACGTCTTCGAGGTCGTGCTGGAGATGATCGGAAAGGTGACGCGGAAACGACTGCGAAAGGGTCTGCGCGCGCCAGAGCGAGGTGCCGTCGACGAGCGCGACCAGCAGCAGAAAGACGGCCGCAATGCGCTGCGGTTTCGTGCGCGCGTTCGTGCGGGCGTTCGTGCGGGCCACGATCGCGCCGCCGATCGCCAGCGCCGCGGTGACGATCACCGTCCGGAGCTCGACCGGGGCATAAAGACGAATCGCCGTCGCGAGGGCGACGGCGATCCAGGAAAACCTCATCGGCAAATGTTAACCGGCGGTACGGACGGAGACGATCTGCCAGCGACTGTCCTTCTGCTGGAGGGTGATGAACAGATCGCGATCACCTGCGCCGGTCGACCAGCGCGCCTTGATGTGGTACTGCCCGTCAGAGCGCGCGCCTTTTGCGCTCACGCGTTCGAAGCCGTTTGGCTTGACCTTGTTGAAGAGGCCGTCGAGCAGATACGCAGCCTGATCGCGTCCGAAGAACCCGTCCTTGTCGGCCAGTCCCGGGAACTGGAGCTGTACCTGCGTGTCGGCGCTGATCCCCGAGACGATCGCGTCGACGTCGCCGCCGCCGAAACCGCGTTCGAGGTTGGACATCGCCGCATCGAGGTCGCGGAACTGAGCCTGCGCCACGAGCGGGATGAACAGCATGACGAATGCGATGCGCGTCCAGACTTTCATGGTTTCTCCCTTGGTGTGTCCTCCCGAAACGGGAGAGGACTCGTGTTTATTCTAACTCCGTCAATCACTTAGCTGTCCCGTGCAGCGTGCATTTCGTCCTCGTCCCATGACGCGATTCCGCGCCGCCGCGCCTCCTCCCGGAAGTCGTCCGGGACGGGCGCGACCACGCGAACTTGCTGATGGGTCAATGGATGCGTCATCTCGAGCTCCGCCGCATGCAGCATCGGCCGGATTGCGTTCTTCTCTCCATAGAGCCAGTCGCCTGCCAAAGCGTGACCGATGGCGGACAGGTGCACGCGGATCTGATGCGTGCGCCCCGTTTCAAGACCAATCGAGAGTAGCGAACCCGCGGGCGTCGCGGCGAGCGGGGCAATATGCGTGATGGCGCGCTTGCCTTCGTCACGGACGCCGAATTTGATCGCGCCGACGCGCGCGATCGGCGCATCGATGGTCTGACTCTCGCCGAGCTCGCCGTCGCAGATGGCCAGGTAGCGCTTGCGGATCCGCTTGCGCTCGAACTGCCGCGTGAAGCGCACGTTCAAATCGCCGCGCTTGGAAAAGAAGATCACGCCGCTCGTGCCGCGATCGAGGCGCTGCATCAGGTACGCGGGCGAGGTGTGCCGCATGACCATGTCGTGCAGGAAGGGTTCGTCGGGCTCGTGCATCCTCTGTTGTACGACGATGCCAGCCGGTTTGTTGATGAAGACGAAGGCCTCGTCTTCGTAGAGGATTTCGAGTGTTTCGCGCATGAGATGACCGACGGGAGGCCTAGCCTCCACGACA
>CAMPKJ010000353.1 GCA_946887105.1 uncultured Acidobacteriota bacterium
TCGATCGGAACGCCTTCTTCCATGCCCAGGCGTTCCATGAGTCCCATGATCCGGTCGCCGCCGAAGATGCGCATCAGATCGTCTTCGAGCGAGAGATAAAAGCGCGAAGAACCCGGGTCGCCCTGACGTCCGGAACGGCCGCGCAGCTGGTTGTCGATGCGGCGTGACTCGTGACGCTCGGTGCCGACGATGTGCAGTCCGCCGGCACGGACGACTTCATCGTGATCGTCATCCCACTGGCGCTTGATCTGCGTCTCGATCTGCTTGCGCTCGAGCGGGTCTTCGACCTCGCGCGTCTTCTGCGCGGCCATGAACTCCGGGTTGCCGCCGAGGAGGATGTCCGTACCGCGGCCGGCCATGTTCGTGGCGATCGTGACCGCGCCTTTGCGTCCCGCCTGCGCGACGATCTCCGCCTCGCGCTCGTGATACTTCGCGTTCAGCACGACGTGCGGCACACCGTTCTTCTTGAGCGCCGCGGAGAGCGCCTCCGACTTCTCGATGGAGATCGTACCGACCAGCGACGGCTGTCCGACGGCCTGCTTTTCCTTGATCTCCTGCACGATGGCGTCGAATTTCTCGCGCTCCGTGCGGTAGACCAGGTCGGGCATGTCCATGCGGCGCATCGGCCGGTTCGGCGGGATGACCACGACCTCCAGCTTGTAGATCTTGTCGAACTCGGCCGCTTCCGTGTCAGCGGTTCCGGTCATGCCCGCGAGCTTCTCGTACATGCGGAAGAGGTTCTGGAAGGTGATCGTGGCGAGCGTCTGGTTTTCCGACTCGATGCGCACGCCTTCTTTGGCTTCGACGGCCTGATGCAGACCGTCCGACCAGCGGCGTCCAGGCATCAGACGTCCGGTGAACTCGTCGACGATGATCACTTCGCCGTCCTTGACGACGTACTCGACGTCAGGACGATAGAGCGCACGGGCGCGCACGGCCTGGGTGATCGAGTGGAGCATGTCGATGTTGGCAGGGTCGTAGAGCTCGATGTTGCCGAGGAGTTTCTCGGCGTGCAGCACGCCCTCCTCGGTGAGCACGGCCGTGTGCTGCTTCTCGTCGACCTGGTAATCCTTCTCCGGAGTCAGCTTCGGGACGATGCGCGCGGCGGTGTAGTACTTCTCGGTCGACTCCTCCGAGGGGCCGCTGATGATGAGCGGCGTACGCGCTTCGTCGATGAGGATCGAGTCGACCTCGTCGATCATCGCGAAGACAGGATCGCGCTGGACCATGTCCTCGAGGTTGAACTTCATGTTGTCGCGCAGGTAATCGAAGCCGAACTCGTTGTTCGTGCCGTAGGTGACGTCGCAGCGATAGGCTTCCTGCCGCTCGCGGTCGCCGTAATGGTTCTGGATCACGCCTACGCTGAGGCCGAGGAAGCGGTAGATGCGGCCCATCCACTCGGAGTCGCGGCGAGCCAGGTAGTCGTTGACCGTGACCACGTGAACGCCGCGGCCGGTGAGCGCGTTGAGGTAGACCGGCAGCGTGGCCACGAGCGTCTTGCCTTCGCCCGTCTTCATCTCCGCGATCTTGCCGCGGTGCAGCACGATGCCGCCCATCAGCTGCACGTCGAAGTGGCGCATGTTCAGGACGCGCTTGCCGGCCTCGCGGCAAACCGCAAACGCCTCCGGCAGCAGTTCGTCGAGCGCCGCCTGCAGATCCTGCTGGGCGGCCTTGATGGCGTTCTCGTCGCGGGGAACTTCCTTCTTGACCTCTTCGAGCGCCTGCACGGCCGGCTTGAGGCGCTCGCGGAACTCGTCCGTTTTCGCGCGCAACTCGTCATCGTTGAGCGCGCTGATGCGGGACTCGAGAGCATTGATCTCCGCGACGATCGGCCGCATGGCCTTCACGTCACGCTCATGCTTCGAGCCGAAGATCATCGTCAGTACTTTGTCGATCATTCGTAAGAAACCTTATCAAAAACTACTGTCTGAGCATCTCCAGGCGGCTGAGCGCCATCCAGGTCTGGTGCCCGAGAAAGATCACCAACGCGAAATAGAGGACTGCAATTGCCGCGCGCTGGGCGCCGGTGATCTCGAAGTAATGCGGATCGCTTTTCTCGCGATTCAGCGAGGCCCACACCTGGAACACGGCGAGCACAGCAATGAGGATGATCAGCGGATTGGGCTGCTGGATCACCTTGTAGACGATCACGCCGCCGCCGAACACCCACATCCATTTGGAGATGGCGGCGGAAATGCGCCCGCCGTCCAGCATGCCGATCGGCACCAGGTTGATGAGATTGAGACCAAATCCGAGGAAGGCGATGTAGAGCCAGAGCGGATCGGTGGTCCATTTGTAGATCTGCAGGCAGATCAACGACGCGGCGGTGCCGGCGGCAGGACCGGCCAGGCCGATCTGCGCGTCGTCGTAAACGGAGCGCGCCTGGTCCTTGAGCGACACGGCGCCGCCGATGAACGGGATGAAGACCATGTAGCCGGCGCGCAGGCCTTTCGCGCGGATGGCGATGGCGTGACCGATCTCGTGGATGAGCGTGATGACCACGAAGCCGAACACGAGCGCGAGCGGGAACTGCGTCGAGTAAGCCACGATCGTGACCACGAATGAGCCGCCCGCGACCGCGTACTGCATCGCGCCGAATCCTTCGAACGGATTGACGAACAGCAGCCGCACCTTTTCGAAGAAGAGAAGAAGAAAAGCCTTCGCCTTCAGCGCGATCACGCCGAGGACCAGGATCAGACCTGACAGGATTTTGGGCAGCGATCGGCGCCCGGAAGTTGTTGAGTCCATGGACCCGCGGGCGACTACAACGCCGGAACCGGGCGTCTATTCCGGGCGGCGCGCAGTCGCAAAGTCTCAAAGTCGCAAAGTCTCAAAGAGGATGCGCCCGACGTCAGATCTCCTTTGAGGCTTTGCGACTTTGCGACTTTGCGACTTCCGCTAGCATGCGCCAATGTCCGACGTCGACTCCCTCCGCGCGCAACTTCGTGAGCGCGGATATCTCACCCACGGCATCGAGCGGTGGTTCGCGCTCGATCCGTGGAGCTCGCGGGCGTTCTGGCTGGAGCTGATCCTGGTGGCGCTCAAGGCGGCTACGCTCATCGCGGCGTTCGGGGCCTTGCCGCTGACGGCGATCATGGCGTTCCGGAACCATCCGCTGCACGCGTTCGAGACACTGGGCTTGTTCGTGACGTATGCGGCGGCGTGGTTGGGAATCGCGTTCGCGTTCGTGGTTGCGGTGGCGTTGATCCTCAAGCTGCGGCCGGCGCTGCCGATCGACACGCCGCGCGCGCTGCTGGCCATCTCCCTCGGCGCCGGCGCAGTGCTGACGGCGCCGATCGCGATCTGGTGGTATCGCTTCGCCACGCCGCCGTCGCTGCCGGAGCTGCTCGTGGGCGGAACGCTGTGCGTGATCTTCTTCCTGGTCGCGACGATCGTGGTCTCGGCGGCGCTGCTCTCGTTCTCGATTTACGAGCTGCAGCGCGTCCCGGCGTTCCACCAAAGACCGCGCGGCGTGCCGATGGCGATCGCGGCGGCGGTACTGATCGCGCTGCTGTTCGTGCCTGCCTATGCAGACCGTGAGCGGAGCACGCCCGATCCGATGGTCGTGACCACGCCGACGTCGCGACGGATCGCGCTCATCGCCGTCGACGGGCTGACGCACGAGATCCTGCAGTCGCGGCCGAACGTGCTCCCGAACGTCACCGCGATCCAGCCGATCCCCGGCACTTCGACCACGGAGCGCTGGGCCTCCCTCGGCACCGGCGTTCCGACCGAGCATCACGGCGTCCGCGCCATCGAAGGTGTGCGCTTCCGCGGCGGCGCACACGTGCTGCAGCGGATCTCGCGCGGCGACTTCGTGCTGATGACGCTCGCGCCGCTGGCGCGCGTCGCGCGCCGCGAGCCGCTGCCGCCGACCGTCCGCCGCCGCGATTACATCTGGGAGATCTTCGCCGGGCGCGGCGTCCCCAGCATCTCGGTGAACTGGTGGGCCACCGCCGATACGCGCGGCGGCGGGTTGCACGAGATCGGGCCGGAGTCGATCTTCACCGCCGGCGATCCGTTGCGCGTCGACGCGTTGGCCACATCGCGCTTCCTCGAGCTGGTCGATCAGGACAAGCCGCGCTTCGCCACGGTCTACCTGCCCGCGCTCGATGTGATCCTCAACCGCATCGAGCTCGATCCTGCGACGAAGCTCGCCACATCGTTGCGCGCGCTCGACGGCGCAATGATCGCGATCACTCTGGCGCGCGCGCGCGGCTACGACGTGGTGCTGGTGGGGATGCCGGGCGATGGCCAGCGCGGATCGGCCGTGGTCGCGTCGACGATGCCCATCCCGATCCGCAGCGCCTGGGACCTGAGCCCGGCGCTGCTGGGGCTCCTCGGATTTCCGGCGTCGCACGAAATGCCCGGCGGCACATCGCAAGCGCGCATCGCCGCATACGGCCCGCGCGACGCCGATCCCGGCGCCGCGGAGGTCCTCAACGAGGAGTATTACGAGAACCTGAAGTCGCTCGGCTACATCCGCTGA
>CAMPKJ010000354.1 GCA_946887105.1 uncultured Acidobacteriota bacterium
GTCCGCGCCTCATCGCGCGCGGCCACCTGCTCCTCACCGTTCGGCCGGGACCGGACCTCGAGCAGCACCACGATCCGTCCGTGCATCCGCTGCGCAGGATCGTGTCGCTGATGGCGCGCGAGCGGCGCCTCTTCGCCGAAGTCTTTCTGGCCGCGATCCTGGTGGCCATCCTCGGGCTGACGCTGCCGCTCTTCATCCAATTGCTCGTCGACCATCTCCTCGTGCAGCGCGACACCACGGTGCTCCCGTACTTTGTCGCCGGATTTCTGCTGCTCGGACTCTGCCGCGAGGTCTTCAACTTCTATCGCGCCTGGCTGCTGATCCGCATCTCGCAGAAGCTCGATCTGCGCCTGATGACCGCGTACGTCGCGAAGCTGATGCGGCTGCGGCTGCGCTTCTTCGAGGCCCGCGCCACCGGCGACATCACCAGCCGCGTGCAGGAGACGATGTCCATCCGCCAGTTCGTGGCCGGCTCCGCGCTGAAGATCGTCTTCGACCTGCTGTTCATCGGCGTCGCGCTGGCGGTGATGTTCCTCTACGACGCGCGCCTGGCCGCCATCGCCGCGCTGATCATCCCAGCCTACTTCGTCATCGTGCGCATCTACGCGCCGATCCTGCGGCGCTCCTCGCGCCATCAGATGGAAGATTGGGCGGGCGCGATGTCGCTGGCCATCGAATCGGTCGAGGGGATGAAGACCATCAAGCTGAACGCCAGCGAGCCGATGATCCTCGGTCGCTTTGACGCCCGCCTGGCCAAGTGGTCGCGCAGTTGGTTTCAGCAGGCCCGCAACTCACTCTTCGCCGGCCAGCCAGCCGCCGTGCTCACTGTCATCGCCACCGCGCTCATCCTCTTCCTCGGCAGCCGCGCGGTGATGGCCGGCACGATGAGCATCGGCCAGCTGGTGGCGTTCCAGACCATGCTGCTGCAGCTCCTCGGCAGTCTCTCCGGCCTGGTGATCGCAAACGACGAGATCCAGCGCGCCTTCGCGACCGTCGAGCGTCTGTTCGAAGTGCTCGAGTCGAAGGACGAAGAGCGCGATCACGAGTTGGTCCTGCCCGATCGCGAGCTGCGCGGCGAGCTCGCGCTGGAGAACGTCACCTTCGCGTACACGAATGGCGCGCCGGTGCTGAAGAACGTGTCATTCGGCATCCAGCCGGGGGAGGAAGTGGTGATCGTCGGCGCGTCGGGCGCCGGAAAGTCGACGCTGGTCGCACTGCTGGCGCGGCTGCACGACGCCGAGAACGGCACCATTCGCATCGACGGCCATGACATCCGCGACTACGCGCTCGCGAACCTGCGCCGCCAGATCGCGGTCGTGGCGCAGGACACGTTCCTGTTCGGCGATACGGTCTACAACAACATCGCGCACGGCGTGAGCTGGGCCACGCTCGATGAAGTGACCGCCGCGGCACGCGCGACGCTCGCCGACGATTTCATCCGCGAGCTGCCCGAGAAATACCAGACCGTGGTCGGCGAGCGCGGCGTCGGCCTCTCCGGCGGCCAGCTCAAACGCATCCTCCTCGCCCGCGCCCTGCTGATGCGTCCCTCGGTGCTGATCCTCGACGAGGCCTATCACGGCCTCGACGCCTCGCTGCAGGCCGCGGTCAAACAGAACGTGCGCGAGTGGATGCGGGGGCGCACGGTCATCAACATCACCCACGACCTGCGTCACGCGCGCGAGGCCGACCGGGTGATCCTCCTGCAGAAGGGAGAGATCCTCGAGCTCGGCAGCCACGAGACGTTAATGATGCGCGACGGCGTCTATCGCCGGCTGTACGACGACTTCTCGAAGGTCGAGCACACGCGCCTGCACATCGCCGAGGCACCGACGGAGGCACCGGCATGACTGAAGTCAGCGAAATTCTCGATCGCCGCGACTTCTCGGAGACGGTGGATGCGATCGTCTACGCGCGACCGCGTTTCACCGCGCTCTTCTTTCCTCTCTTCGCTCTGACCTTCTTCGCCGCGCTGGGCTGGCTCGCGTTCGTGCCGTTCGAGCAGACCGTGCACGCGCGCGGCGACGTGCGCGTGGCCGGAAACGCCGTGGTGCTGCACGCGCAGGAGGAGGGACGCGTGTTGTCCGTCGCCGCGCGCGAAGGAACGTTCGTCGAGAAGGGGCAGGTGCTGTTCCGACTCGACACCGCAGCGTCGCAGATGGAGCTGGCGCGCCTGGCGACGGAGATGGATCGCGTGCGCGAAACGATCGCGCTGCTGGCCAGTCAGCGCGAACGGGCTCGCAGCCGAGGAGCGGTGGAGGTGGGGCGCATTGCGCGGGATGTGGCGCGGCATCGCGCGTTGTACGACGGCGGCATTCTGCCGCGGGAGATGGTCGAAAACCTGGAGAGCGAACGGCGTGTGCGCGTCGACTCGTCGCGGCAGGAGCAGCTCGCGCTGCAGGCGCAGGAGGTGGCGGCGCGACAGGCATTGACGCGATTGGAGAGCGAACACGCGCGGACGTCGCGCGCGATCGGCGAGCAGACCATCCGCGCCGCTGCCAGCGGCACGATCACGCGTCTGCATGTGCCGTCGCCGGGCCAGTTCGTCACGCGCGGCACGGTGCTGGCCGAGATCACGCCGCGCGGACGGCCGATGGAGCTCGAAGCGATCGTCGCGCCGCACGACATCGCCCGCGTGCGTCTGGGAACGATGTCGCGCATCGAGCTCGACGCCTATCCGCGCCGCCAGTTCGGCGCGATCGACGGCCGCGTCACCTTCGTCGCACCGGACCGCGACGAGAAGGGTTACCGCGTGCGTGTGTCCGTGACATCCATCCCGCGCGCCATCGACCTCCGTCCCGGCCTGACCGGAACCGTTGCCATCATCAGCGACCGCAGCCCCCTCTACCGCCTCATCGGCGAACGGCTCGGGGTGTTGCGATGAGTTCCTACGATGAGTTCCTCGGAGTCCCTCGGAGTTCCTCGGCAGTTCCTCGGGGGGCCGTCCTCCGACCCACTCCGAGGAACTCCGAGGAACCGAGGAACTCCGAGGAACTCGGCATGATCGACGACCTCCGCGCCACCATCCGCGCCAAACACAACCCCAACTTCGACTTCACCATCGTCGCCGAAGTCCCCTTCACGCGGCCGCCGAACCGCCCCTCGCGGATCGCGTTGATCTCCACCGCCGGCCTGCACTTCGACGACCAACCCGCCTTCGATCGCCACACCCCCTCCGGCGATTGCTCCTACCGCCGCATCACGGCGAACGACGATCTCTCGCGCCTGCGCATCTGGTGGGATATCGATCGCCAGCAGCCGGCCAGCCAGGACCTCAACTGCGCGTTTCCGCTCGCGCTGCTTCGCGAGCCCGCCGACGTTGCGCCGACGCATTACAGCTTCAGCGGCGCGATTCCCGATCCGCGTCCGCTCCTCGACGAGACCGGCCCCGCCGTCGCGCGCGAGCTCCGCGCCGATGCGGTCGACGCGGTCGTGATCGCCCCTTCGTGACCGCTGTGCATGCAGTCGGTCGGACTGCTGCAATCGGTGATCGAGCGCGAAGGCATCCCCACGGTCGCGCTCACGTTCTCAAGCGACCTCACGCGGCTGATCGGCACGCCGCGCGCGCTCGCCGTACGTTTTCCCTATGGCGCACCGTTCGGCAATCCGCTGAACCGCTGGCTGCAGACCCGCGTGCTCGGCGAAGCGCTGGCGCTGCTCGAATCGGCAACGGAGCCGAACACGATTCAGCCGAGCGAGTATCGGTGGAGACAGACGCGTGAACGTGCGCAGTGGTAGCGCGCCGGCTGTGTTCCGCGACGTTGATGTCCTCGCCTGCACCACCACCACCGCGCGCCGCCATCGTTCACGCTCGACTACGACACGCCGGTCGACGCCGCGTTGCAGCGGCAGTTGGAGGAGATCGACGCGCGCCTGCGCGAGAAGCATGGGATGACCACGGAGCAGAGCGCGGTGGGCCTGCTCGATCTGCGGCGTCCGCGCGTGGCCATGATCCATCCCGATCGCATCGAATACGCGGCCAGCGTCCCGAAGATCGGCATCCTGCTGGCGTACTTTGCGACGTCGCTCGATGCGGAGACGGAGCACGAGCTCGGATTGATGGTCAAGGCGTCGAGCAACGAGATGGCCGCGAAGCATTCGCGCGCGATGGGGTTGCGCGAGATCCAGGAGGTGCTGAACGCGCACGGCTTCTACGACGCCACGCGCGGCGGCGGGCTGTGGGTCGGCAAACATTACGGCCCGAACAGCGAGCGCATCGGCGATCCGGTCGCCGATCACTCCCACGCCGCCACGGTCCGACAACTGCTGCGCTTCTACTGGCTGCTCGACCAGGAACGCCTGCTCTCACGCGCCGCCTCGCGCAAAATGCGCGCGCTGTTTCTCTCCCCAACCATCCCGCACGACGACCACAAATTCGTCCGCGCCCTCGCCGCCCGCGACGTCGTGCTCCTCCGCAAATGGGGCTCCTGGCAGGACTACCTGCACG
>CAMPKJ010000355.1 GCA_946887105.1 uncultured Acidobacteriota bacterium
CCTGGACTTCCTTTTCTGCTCTTTGCCGAGCCTTGCGCTCGTCCATCACGCGCGAGACCGCGTCGTTCGAGCTGGACGCGCTGCACCTCGGCGACACGGAGCTGACCGGCGGCGTGCGCACGCCGCAGGCCGATTACGCGGACGTGCGCCGCGCGCTCGCCGAGGCGATGGAACCGGGCGGGATCTCCACGGTGATCCGCCTGCTCGACACGCATTTCGGCGAGACCCCGCTCTCGATCCGCTCGCTCCTCCGCGACGCGCAACGGAGCGTGATGCACGAACTGATCGAGGCGACGCTGGAGGAGGCGGAGTCGGCGTTCCGCCAGTTGCACGAGCGCTACGATCCGCTGATGCGCTTCCATCACCGCCTCGGCATTCCGCTGCCGAACGTGCTGCGCACCGCGGCCGAGTTCGATCTCAATCAGCAGATCCGCCGCCTGCTCGAACGAGAGCTCGCGCCGGCCGAACTGGAAGTGCTGCTGCGCGAGCTGCGCGATGAAGGGATCGCACTCGACGAGACCACGCTGGTCGCGTTTGGCAGCGCGGTCAATCGTGCGGCGGAACGCTTCCGCCAGCGCCCCGACGATCTCGACCGGCTCGAAGCGTTCGACGCCATCGTCAAGCTCGTCCGCGACGCGCGCCTGACCATCGACCTGCGCCGTGCCCAGAACCGTTACTATCGCCTGCGCGCGACGGCACGTCCGGCAATGGAGGCGTCCGCGACCGTGAGCACCGAAGCGCGCCAGTGGCTGGAGGTGTTCGACGGGCTGGGCGAAAAACTGTCCATCGCGAGCGACTGAGATGCATTCCTCCACTCCCCCGGCACCCGATTCGCGACGCGCGGCCGGCGTCCTGCTCCATCCCACGTCGCTGCCCGGCAGCTACGGGATTGGGGAGCTCGGCGATCACGTGATCGCGTTTCTCGATTGGGCGCAGAGCGCCGGCTTCCGCATCTGGCAGGTGCTGCCGCTCAATCCTCCCGGCTACGGCGCATCGCCGTACGGATGCCTCTCCTCGTTCGCCGGCAATCCGCTGCTGATCTCGACGCAACGCCTGCTGCAGGAAGAACTGCTCACCGTCGATGACGTGGCCGGCATGCCGCGGTTCTCCGATGAGCACGTCGAGTTCGACCGCGTCACCGAATACAAATCGGAGCTGCTGCGCACGTCGTGGCGCCGCTTTCAGGAATCCGCGAGCGATGCGCTGCGCGCGGAACACGACGCATTCGTGAGCGCACCCGAGCAGGCGGAGTGGCTCGACGACTACGCGCTCTACATGGCCATCAAGGTGCACGCCGCGCACAGGCCATGGTGGGAGTGGGACACGCCGCTGCGCGCGCGTCATGCGAAGGAGATGGCCGCCGCGCGGCACGAGCACGCGGATGCCATCGCGTTCTGGAAGTACGTGCAGTTCCTCTTCTTCCGGCAGTGGGCGTTGATCCGCGACGCCGCACGCGCGCGCAGTATCCGCATCATGGGCGACGTGCCGATTTATGTCGCCGGCGACAGCGCGGACGTGTGGAGCAATCAGGAGCTGTTCCTGCTCGGCGACGACGGGCAGCCGACCGCGGTCGCCGGCGTGCCGCCCGATTACTTCAGCGTCACCGGCCAGCGCTGGGGCAATCCGCTCTATCGCTGGGACGTGATGCGCGAGCAGGGTTATCGATGGTGGATCGCGCGCGTGCGCACGAACCTGCACCTGGCCGACGTGGTGCGGCTCGATCATTTCCGCGGCTTCGTGGCGTACTGGGAAGTGCCGGCCGAGGAGCCGACCGCGGTGCACGGACGATGGATGCCCGGTCCCGGCGCGGCTCTCTTCGACGCGCTCCGCGACGCACTCGGCGAGCTGCCGCTGGTCGCCGAAGACCTCGGCTTCATTACGCAGGACGTGTACGACCTGCGCCACGCCGTCGGTCTGCCGGGGATGAAGATCCTGCAGTTCGGCTTCGGCGACAGCGACACGCACCTGCCGCATCGCATGGATCCGCAGACCGTGGTCTACACCGGCACGCACGACAACGACACCGCGCGCGGCTGGTTCGATCACGCTCCCGACGAGGAACGCGAAGCCGCGCTCGCGTACCTCGGCTGCACGACCGCGGAGGACGTTCCGGCGGCACTCATTCGCGCCGCCTACACCTCCGTCGCCGAGACGGCCATCATCCCCGTCCAGGACATCCTCGGCCTCGGCAGTGAAGCGCGCATGAACACGCCCGGCGCCGAGCACGACAACTGGACCTGGCGCCTTCCCGCCGGCGCGCTGACGCGCGAAGACGCGGCCCGCCTGCGCAGACTGGCCGCGCTCACCGGCCGCGCGTGATGCCATGCCACTGATCTACTTCGCCGCCGCCGTCGCCGTGTTTCTCGGCATCGCACACTCGTGGCTCGGCGAGCGCCGCGTCTTTCCGCGGCTGCTCGCGGCGGAGAATCTGCCGCGGCTGCGCGGCAGCATCGAATTCACGCGCGCCATCCTGCGCTGGGCATGGCACCTCACGTCGCTGGCATGGTGGGGATTCGCGTATCTGCTGTTCGTGATTGCCGCCGGACGCACGCCGGATGCCCTCACGCTCGCGCGCATCATCGCGGTGGTGTTCGGCTCGAGCGGCCTGGTGGCGTTCGTGACGACGCGCGGCCGTCATATCGCGTGGCCGTTCTTCCTGCTCGCCGCGCTGGCGAGCTGGTTCGGCGTGCGATGACCGCGCGCTCAGAGGTCGAAGATGATCGCGACGTCGAGCGTGAAGCCCGGGAGAAGGGGCGTTGTGATCCGGCCGCCGGTTTCGGAGCTGATTTCCGCTGTCCGTACGAATGCTCCGCCAATGCGGCGGTAGATCTTCACAGTATCGATCGCGGGATCGACGATCCAGTATTCGTCGACACCGAAACGTTCGTACAGCTTGCGTTTGACGATCTCGTCGCGACGCCGTGTGCTGTCCGAGAGCACTTCCACCACCAGGTTCGGTGCGCCCTGGATGTTCTTGTCGCTGATGATGGACATCCGTTCCGCCCGGATGAAGATTGCATCCGGCTGAACGACCACGTCCTCGGCCAGTACCACGTCGATCGGCGCGGCGAGCGCTCGTCCGCCGCCATGCTGACGGCGATATGCGTGAAGCTCGGCAGCGACGCTGAGCGCGATCAACTGGTGCCGCGGTACCGGCGCAGGATTCAAGATCAACTCTCCCTCGATGAGTTCGTAATGCTTCCCATCGTCCGGTAGCTCGAGGTAATCCTCGTAAGTCAACCGCGCCGTGGTCTGGGGTGCCATGAGGAAAGTCTACTCCCGTTCCAAGATCGCGACCGGAAACGTCGCGAAGACATCGTTCAGTGCGAGTCGCTCGCCCGCCACCGCCTCATCCGTGAACGCGTTACGCCATCGCCCGCCCACCTCGAGCGCGTGGTCGCCCCACACTGCTCCCAGCGGAAGCTGCGGCGGTTTCACGAGTTGCGTGGTCAGGCGCGGCACGGCGATCAGGACGTTTTCGCCGCGCTGGAATGCAATCGCATTGGGGGTGCCGGTGGCGATGGCGCGATAGCCGCCGCGGAAGGCGTCGAGATTGCGCGCGCGGGCGGCGAGGCTGCGGGCGGTGACGAAGAGTTTGATGCGGCCGTCGGTCCACTGCTCGAGCAGCGTCGTAATGGACGGGAGTCCGCGCAGCTGCGCCGCGCGCGTTTCATAATCGACCGGGCGGCGGTTGTCGGGATCGACGAGGCTGAAATCCCACAGCTCCGTCCCCTGATAAAAATCGGGCACACCTACGCTGCACACCTTCAACACGACCTGCGCGAGCGAGTTCAGGAAACCGTGAAACGCCACGCGTCGCTGCAACTTGAGGAATGACTCGAGAAACGGCTGGTGCGTCATGATCGCCGCCGCGAAGTCCTGCAATGATTTCTCGTATTCGACATCCGGGGCGAGCCAGCTCGAATGGGTTTTCGCTTCGCGCGCCGCTTTCTCGAGATAGGTGCGCAATCGATCGGGGACGTCCGCCATCAGATCTCCCTCCAGCGGCCACATCCCGATCAGCGTCTGATAGATCAGCCATTCCTCATTGGGATGCGGTACGTCGTCGCGCTTCAGCGGTGCGTTGATGCGCGACCAGCGCCGCACCTCGCGCTCCCACACGTCCGGGATCTCGGAGAGCACATGAATGCGCGCGCGCACGTCCTCCGAACGTTTCGTGTCGTGCGTCGAGGTCGCGTTCATGGTATGCGGCCAGTCGCGCGCGATCCGTTCATTGCGCGCGTGCAGCTCGGCGACGGGATCGAATTCGCCGTGACGTCCGGGATCGCCGCCGACCTCATTGAGCGAGATCAGGCGGTTGTAGTGATAGAAGGCCGTGTCCTCCACACCTTTGGCCATCACCCGGCCGGTGAACTGCTGCCAGCCCATGACGAACGCCTGCCAGTTGCCGAGCTCCCCGCGGATGTACCGGGGCGG
>CAMPKJ010000356.1 GCA_946887105.1 uncultured Acidobacteriota bacterium
GCCGCCAGGTCTTCGTCATCAGCGTCGACGGCGGGCAGCCGCGCCAGCTGACGTTCTACAACGACGTCGGCGCCATGCCGCCGCGCGGCGGCATCGACAACCGCATCCTCGACTGGACTCCGGACGGCAAACACATCCTCTTCCTCCCGCACCGCCTGCCGTGGGGCGATCGCATGGCCCGTCCGTACATCATTCCGGCGGCGGGCGGCATGGAGACGCCGCTCGCGATTCCGGAAAGCGGCGGCGGGATGTACTCGCCGGATGGACGACAGCTCGTCTACACGCCGATCGAGCGCGAGTTCCGCACCTGGAAGCGCTATCGCGGCGGACGCGCGCAGGATGTCTGGATCTACGACCTGGCCGCGAACACGACCGAGCAGCTCACCAACAATCCGTACACCGACAACCAGCCGGTGTGGATCGGCGACACGATCTATTTCACGTCCGATCGCCCGGATGCAGGCGGAAACGAAGCCGGCCGGCTCAATCTCTACGCGTACGACCTGAAGTCGAAGCAGACCCGCAAGGTCACGAACCACTCCGACTATGACGTGCTGTGGCCGAGCGCCGATCGCACGCAGGTGGTGTACGAGCTCGGCGGCTCGCTGTACCGGTTCGCCGATGGCCGTTCGTCGATGATTCCCATCCGCGTCTACGGCGACTTCCGCCGCACGCTTCCGTACTTCAAGAACGTCCGCGACAACATCGAGAGCTACAGCCTCTCGCCGAGCGGCGTACGCGCGCTGTTCGTCGCGCGCGGCGACGTCTTCACCGTTCCGGCCAAGGAAGGGGAGATCCGCAACCTCACCCAGACGCCCGGCATCCGCGAGCGCGGCGCGAGCTGGTCGCCCGACGGCCGCTGGATCGCGTATCTCAGCGATCGCTCCGGCGACTACGAGATCTATGTCCGTCCGGCCGACGCCCCTGCGAACGGTACGGCCGAGGAGCGCAAGATCACCAGCGACGGAAAAGCATGGCGCTTCGAGCCGCTCTGGTCGCCCGACTCGAAGATGCTCGCGTTCTCCGACAAGGATCACGCGCTGTACGTTCTCGACGTCGCCTCCGGCAGGCTCACCGCCGCGGACAAGGACGAATACGGCGACATCACCGACTACAAGTGGTCGCCCGACTCGCGCTGGCTGACGTACACGAAGGACAACCAGGCGCAGTTCTCGTCGATCTACGTCTACAACGTCGGCGACCGCAAGGCATACCAGCTCACCAGCGGCATGACCAACGATGCCGATCCGGTGTTCGATCCGAAGGGGCGCTACCTCTACTTCACGTCCAACCGCGACTTCAATCTCACGTTCAGCGCGTGGGAGTTCAACTACGTCTACACCGATCCGACGCGCGTCTACGTGGGCGTGCTTTCCGAGGATGGTCCGGTGCTGTTTCTCCCGCAGAGCGATGAGGAGAAGGCGACCGCGCCTCCCGCACCCGCGGATGCTGCCGCCGCCGCCGCGGAAGAGAAAAAGCCGGCGACGGCGACCGCTGCTGCAACCGTGGTGAAGATCGATCCGGCCACGTTCGAGCGCCGCGTGCGCGCCATTCCCGGCGCGCCGGGCAACTACGGCAGTCTCTCCGCGCTTCCGAACGGCGTGATGTACATCAAGTCCGATGGCGACAATCAGTCGCTGCGTTTCTACAACGTCGACGACCGCAAGGAAGAGACGTTCCTCGAGGATCTGCGCGGCTACGATCTCTCCGCGAATCGCGAGAAGCTGCTGGTCAGCCTCGGCCGCAACAACTTCGCCATCGTCAATCCGAAGCCGGCCCAGAAAACCGCGGAAGCGGTCCTGAAGCTCGACACGATGCAGATGAAGGTCGATCCGAAGGTGGAGTGGGCGCAAGAGTTCACCGATGCGTGGCGCATCCTCCGCGACTGGTTCTACGACCCGGGCATGCACGGTCTGGACTGGAATGCGATCCGCGTGAAGTACGGCCAGCTGGTCCCTCACGTCGCGCACCGCGCCGACCTCGATTACATCCTCGGCGAGCTCGCGGGCGAGATGAACGCGGGCCACGTCTACGTCAGCTCACCGGCCGAGCTCACGCAGCAGCGCGTCGAGAACGGTCTGCTCGGCGCGGAGATCGTCGCCGCGGACGGCTACTTCCGCATCCAGCACATCTTCCCCGGCGAGAACTGGCACGAGAGCTTCCGCTCGCCGCTCACCGAGCCGGGCGTGAAGGTGAAGGAAGGCGATTACATCCTGGCCGTCGATGGCCTGTCGACGAAAGGGGTCGACAACTTCTATCGCCTGCTCGAAAACAAAGCCGATCGCGTGGTCACGCTGCTCGTGAACGGAACGCCGAATACAACCGGCGCGCGCGAGCAGAAGGTGCGTCCGATCAAGAAGGAAACGAACCTCCGCTATCTCGACTGGGTGGCCTCGCGCCGCGCGTATGTCGAGAAGGCGTCCGGCGGCCGCATCGGCTACATGCACCTGCCGAACACGGGACAGGAAGGAAATCGCGAGCTGTTCAAGAGCTTCTTTCCGCAGGTCGACAAAGAAGCGCTGATCATCGACGACCGCTACAACGGCGGCGGCTTCATCCCCGATCGCATGATCGAGCTGCTCGACCGGCCGGTGCTCAACTACTGGGCGCGCCGCAATACGAAGCCGACCGCCACGCCCGCGTACGCGCACGTCGGTCCGAAGGCGATGCTCATCAACGGCTACTCCTCGTCCGGCGGCGACGCCCTGCCGTACTACTTCCGCAAGCGCGGCCTCGGCACGGTGATCGGAACGCGCACGTGGGGCGGCCTGATCGGCATCTCCGGCAATCCGAGCCTCATGGACGGCGGCAACGTCACCGCGCCGCAGTTCCGCTTCTTCGATACGGAAGGGTTGTGGGCCGTCGAAGGTGTGGGCGTTTCGCCGGACATCGAAGTCGTCGACCGCGCCGATCTCGTGGCCAAGGGACAGGACCCATCGCTCGAAACGGCCGTGAAGCTGCTGCTGGACGAGCTGGCGAAGAATCCGGTGAAGCGTCCGGTGGTGCCGGACGTGACGGTCGAACGGTAGGACTCGGGAGTCGCAAAGTCGCAAAGTCTCAAAGTCTCAAAGAGGGTGCTTTCGCGGCCTTTCCTTTGAGACTTTGCGACTTTGAGACTTTGCGACTTCCCACCGGTACCGCGCCAGATCCATCCGCCCGCGCGCATCGAACCGCACCCCTTCCGCCTCGAGCAGCAATCGCTGCAACTCGTGCGAATCGCCGCCCGTGCGCGCGCTGATCTCACCTTTTGCATTTACGACACGATGCCAGGGAACGTCGCTCGCTTCGGGCAGGTTGTGCAACGCGTAGCCGACTTGCCGTGCGTGTCCTGCGAGCCCGGCCAGCTCTGCAATCTGGCCGTAGGTCGCGACGCGGCCGCGCGGCACTTTGCGCACCACAGACCAGATGAGCTCGTAGCGTTTCAACGCCGGGCCATTGTAAGATGCACAGGTTTCAGGGCACCCCAAAGTCGCGTATAGAGGTTGACGATGCCACGAGCCATTGCCACTGGACAGATTGCCTTCGGATTGGTCTCCATCCCCGTGAAGCTCTTCTCCGCCGCGGAATCATCGGAACGCGTGGCGTTCAACATGCTCCACGGCGACTGTGGAAGCCGCGTGCAGCAGCAGCTCTTCTGCCCGAAGGACGAGCGCACCATCGACCGCACGGAAGTGGTCAAAGGCTACGAATTCTCGAAGGGGCAGTACGTCCTCTTCAGTGATGAAGAGCTGAAGACGATGGAAGAGAAGTCGACGCAGCAGATCGACATCACCGAGTTCGTCAAATCCGACCTCATCGATCCGATCTACTTCTCCAAGCCCTACTACCTCGGGCCCGACAAAGGCGGCTCGCGCGCCTACTCGCTGCTCGCGCGCGCGCTCGAAGAGACCGGCCGCTGGGCGGTGGCGAAGTACGCCGCGCGCGGCAAGGGATATCTGGTGGTGATCCGTCCGCTCGACAGGGGACTGGTGATGCAGCAGCTCTACTATCCGAATGAGATCCGTTCGTTCGACGAGATCGACATCGGCGATACCGACGTCAAGGACAGCGAGCTGCGCATGGCCATCCAGCTCGCGGAGATGAGCGCCAGCGACGAGTTCCATCCCGAGAACTACCGCGACGAAGTGAAAGAGCGCATCCGCGAGATGATCCAGATGAAGATCGAAGGGGAGGAGATCACCAACGCGCTCGGCGAAGAGCCGAAGGCGCAGGTGATCGATCTCATGGAAGCGCTGCGCGCCTCGCTCAGCGGCGCCGGTCCGAAGCCGGCCTCCAAGCCCGCGTCCGCGAAAGCGCCCTCGAAACTGCGCGAGGTGAAAGCCGCGCCCCAGAAGCCGGCCAAGGAAGAGCGCAAGGCCCCGCAACGGGCCAACCGCGTTTCCGCGAAGACGGTCACGGC
>CAMPKJ010000357.1 GCA_946887105.1 uncultured Acidobacteriota bacterium
CTCACAGTCGCAAAGTCTCAATGGGCGGCGCCACTCGCGGCCCTTCCTTTGAGACTTTCCGACCTTGAGTCTCCCCTCATCGGATAATCCCCCCATGCCCTGTCCGAAATGCGGATTCGAAAACGACGCGCGCGCGGTGGAGTGTGCGCGCTGCGGGGTGATTCTGGCGAAGGCGATGCGGGTGGACGTGCCGCTGCGCGATCCGTACGTGATCGAGCACGAGCGGGTCGCCGACGGCCGCATCGGTTCCTCGGAGCTGAAGATTCTCGGCTTCGGATTCGCGGCGGCGGTTCTCGTGTACTGGATCCCGTTCACGCGCTTCGTCTTCTCCGCGATCGTGACGCTGTTCCATGAGCTCGGGCACGCGGTGATGGGTTGGCTGATGGGCTATCCGTCCATTCCGGCGTTCGACTTCGTCTACGGCGGAGGTCTGACCCCGCACGGCGAGTTCCGCCGCTCGATCGCCATCGCCATCGCGGTGGCGTTCGCGTATCTGGCGTGGCTGTTCCGCGAGAACCGGAAGAGTCTGATGATCATCGGCGCGATCTTTCTGGTGTGGTTGTTTTTCGTGACGCGCGAGTGGCGGCGCGAGATGCTCTTCGCCGCGGCCGGTCACGCCGGTGAGCTGATCCTGGCGGGGATCTTCTTCTACAAGGCGCTCTCCGGCACCGGCTGGCGCGCCCCCGAATTCGAACGGCCCCTCGGCGCATTCGTCGCGTTTTTCGTGCAGATCAACACGACGCTTTTCGCCTGGCGCCTGCTGCACGACCCGGCGTTCTTCGATTGGTACCGCGCAGGCAAAGGCGGCGCGCTGATGAACGATCTGGAAGTGGTGGCGCTGAATCTCCAGATCTGGACCGGCATCGCGCCAGGCATCGAAGGCGCCGCACGCGCGCTGCTGCTGTTCTCGATCGTGCCGACGATCGTGGCACTGGTCTGGTACTTCGAGCGCTCCCGCTGGCATCGCGTGCTGCGGGCTCTGCGTACGGTAGAGGGTTAGGGGAACGCCGGAGGCCTCTCGGTCGGTCTCCTTGACCCTGGCTCCGCCGCCGTTCGACGGGCGTCTGGTGCGCAGCTCCGGCGGTGCCGATTCGATCAGCTGCCGGACGACGGACGGAAACGTTGCGAGATCGTGCATGGCTAACTCCCGCGGAACCAGCGCTTGAAGCGCTCCCAGCGTCCCGGCTTCTTCGGCGGTTCCGGTGGCAGGACCTCGGCCGGTTTTTCGCGGCGGGGCTTGCGCGCCACGTGCGTGACCTCGGCGTCCGGCTTGGCCGCGGCCAGCGTCTCCTCGTGCAGGCGCTGCGCTTCCTCGCGTCCCGCCCGCGCGACCGCGCTGTACGGATAACGCGCCAGGAACGCCTCGTAGCCGCGGATCGCGTCCTCGTAGCGGCCGGCGTTCGTGAGCGTGCGCAGCATGGCCAGATCGCGTTCCTTGAGGCGGGCCTGTTCCGCCTGCGCGGGCGTGATCACGCCGACCGGCCGCTGATTGTCGATCGATCGATCCAGCGCGAACATCGCTCCCAGGAGCGCGGCCGCGAGCGTGAGCGTCACCGTCCAGAACACCAGCGGCTGAATCGGACGCCGCAGGGGCGAGAGCGACGGTTCGTCCTCGTCGGCATCGATGATGGTCGGCAGCGGAGTGGTGGCGTCGCCGTGCGCGATCGTGACGATGCCCATCTCGCCCGATTCCAGCGCCGCATCGCGCGCGACGCGCACGTTCTCGAGCTCGGCCAGCGCCTCGTCGGCGGTCGCATAACGCTCGACCGGATTCTTCGCCAGCAGCTTCGCGACGATGCGCGCGATCGCGTCGGGCACCGACGGGTTCGTGTCGGTGACGCGCGGCGGCACGAGGTTGACGACGTTGTACAGAATGCCGCTCAGCTCCGGCGCCGCGAACGGCTTCATGCCGGTGAGCATTTCGTACATCACCGCGCCGGCGGAGAAGAGATCCGAGCGCGGCGACACCGGCGTCGTCCGCACCTGCTCGGGGGACATGTAGTTCGGCGTTCCGACCAGCGAGCGCGTCGCGGTGAGGCTGGAGTGCAGCGGACGCGCGACGCCGAAGTCCGCGATCTTGGCGCGTCCTTCCGAGGTCAGGAGGATGTTGGCCGGCTTGACGTCGCGATGGATGATCCCTTTCGAGTGCGCGTAGGCGAGGCCGCGCAGAAGATCGGCGGAGATCGTCAGCGCCTCGTCGAGCGGCAACGGCCGCGTGCGCCGCAACCGCGCCAGCAGCGTTTCGCCGTCGACGTATTCGGTGGCCAGAAACGAAACGAGATCGCCGTCGTAGCCGACGTCGTAGAGCGTGACCACGTTCGGATGCTGCATCGAACCGCACAGCTCGGCCTCGCGCTGCAGGCGCTTGTAGAACTCGGTGCGGTCTTCCTCATCCTCGAACTTCTGTTCGAGGTGCACCGTCTTCAGCGCCACGCGACGGCCGATGCGCCGGTGCCGCGCCAGGTAGACCTTGCCGATCGACCCCTTCCCGAGGAACGACTCGACCTCGTAGTCGCCGTAGTGCTCCGTCACTGGGCGCTAGAGTACGGGCTTTGGGCGTTGGGCGGTAGGCGTTTGGGCCTCGCCGTTCTGGCGACAACGGATCGCAGGTGCGAAAACGCCCGAACGCCCAACGCCTGCCGGCCACATTCGACCGCGTGCCCGCTCACTGTTCTAGTCGCCGTGGTGCTCGGTCACTGGCGCCAGGGCGGTGGGCGTTTGGGAGTTTTGGCGTCAGCGACAGACTTCGCTCCGGCGAGATCGCCCGAACGCCCAACGCCCAACGCCCAACGCCTATCTCCTCACGGCCACATTCGATGCGTGCCCGCTCACCAGCAGCCAGCGTCCCTTCTTCTTCACGTACACGTCGGTGTAGCGGAGATCGTTGGCGTATCGGACGCGGCCGAGGGTGAAGCGTTGGAGCATGCGGCCGATGACGACCGCGCTGTCGCCGTAGATGCGGATCTGCACTTCGATGGCCTCGAACGGATTCATCTTCATCCCCGGCGTGGCCAGTTCGGCCACGACGTCGCGTTTGGTGCGGACGGTGCCGTTCGGCGAGATGAGCACGTAATCGTCGCTGAGATTCTGCTGGAACCATTCCGCGTCGCCGGTCCAGGTGGCCACGCTCAGTTCCTTGTCGATCCGCCGCAGTTCCTCGAAGTCGTCGGCGCGGAGCGTCACCGAAAGCAGCAAGGCCGTCGCGAGCAGCAGGGGTCGGGGTCTCATCGTGCTGCGAACGTACTGGCGGTACCGCGAAGGGTCAAGGCGTGGCGGACGCTTGGCGCGGTTCCGTAACCGGCTGGAATGCGCGACTGGCGTCGCGGTATATAACGCCTCCGTATGACCACTACCGAAACCGCGCCCGAAGCGGCAGGCCGCTCGCTCGATTTCATCCGCGAGATCGTCGAGGAAGACCTTCGCACCGGAAAGCACGACACGGTCGTGACCCGCTTTCCGCCCGAGCCGAACGGCTACCTGCACATCGGCCACGTCAAATCGATCTGCCTCAATTTCGGCGTCGCCGCGGAGTATGGCGGGCGTTGCAATCTCCGCTTCGATGATACGAATCCGGAGAAGGAAGAGGCGGAGTACGCGCGGGCGATCGTCGACGACATCCACTGGCTCGGGTTCGAGTTCGGCGGGGAAGCGTTCCATGCGTCCGATTACTTCGATCAGCTCTACGAATGGGCCGAGTTCCTGATCCGCGAAGGGAAGGCATACGTCGACAGCCTCTCCGCCGAGGAGATGCGCCAGTATCGCGGCACGCTCACCGAGCCGGGGAAAGAGTCGCCGTATCGCAGTCGCGGCGTCGACGAGAACCTCGACCTGCTGCGGCGCATGCGCGCGGGTGAGTTTCCGGATGGCGCGCACGTGCTGCGCGCGAAGATCGACATGGCTTCGCCGAACATGAACATGCGCGATCCGGTGCTCTACCGCATCCGGCATGAGGAGCATCACCGCACCGGCAACAAATGGTGCATCTACCCGATGTACGACTTCGCGCATCCGCCGTCGGATGCGATCGAGCACGTCACGCACTCGCTGTGCACGCTCGAGTTCGAGGACCATCGCCCGCTGTACGACTGGCTGGTGGAGACGCTGCCGGTGCCATCGCGTCCGCGGCAGATCGAGTTCGCGCGGCTGAACCTCAACTACACGGTCATGTCCAAGCGCAAGCTGTTGCGCCTGGTGCAGGAAGGCTACGTCAGCGGATGGGACGATCCGCGCATGCCCACCATCGCCGGCCTGCGCCGCCGCGGCTACACGCCGGCGTCGCTGCGCAATTTCGCCGAGCGCGTCGGGGTGGCGCGGCGCGAGAACGTGATCGACGTGGGGCTGCTCGAGTTCTCCGTGCGCGAGGATCTGAACAAGACCGCGCCGCGCGTGATGG
>CAMPKJ010000358.1 GCA_946887105.1 uncultured Acidobacteriota bacterium
ATTATTAAACCTGGTTTTTCCGTTAGGGTGTTGGTTCGCCCCAAACCCCCCAATCGCCCCACTCATGGTGGAGAAGGAGACGGCGGGGTATGAGGGGAGACGCCTTTTCGAGGGGCGCGGGTCGCACCCACCCCTATCCCTGGGTCGGATGCGACCCACCGAGGTTGTACTTCTTCACCAGTCGTCCGAACGCGCGGCGTTCTTTGCCCGCTTCACGCGCGGCGCGGGAGATGTTGCCGTTGTGCTTCGCCAGGATGTCGAGCACGTAGGCGCGCTCGAAGATCTCCAGCGTCTTGGCACGCGCGGACCGGAACGTGGCGCTCTGCACCGCCTCGCGCCGCACCGGCTCCCCCGGCATGATCACGTGACACGGCAGCACCACATCCCCCTCGGCCATCACCGCCGCGCGCTGCACGAGGTTCATCAGCTCGCGCACGTTGCCCGGCCAGTCGTACATGGTCAGCTTGCACAGCGCCTGCGGCGAGAACGTCTTGCGATGCGGCATCCGCGCGCACGCGCCGGCGAGGAAATGCCGCGCCAGCAGTCCGACGTCGCCGCGCCGTTCGCGCAACGGCGGTAATCGCAATTGCAGCACGTTCAGCCGGTAATACAGATCGCTACGGAATGCATTCGCGCGCACGCACTGCTCCAGATCGCGGTTCGTGGCCGCGAGCACCGTCACCTCCGCGTGCTGGAACTTCTCCGCGCCGAGAGGCTTGTACGTCTTCTCCTGCAGGAAGCGCAGCAGCTTCCCTTGCGCCGCGAGCGACAGTGAATCGACTTCGTCGAGAAACAGCGTTCCTCGATCCGACAGCGCCACGAGGCCCTTCTGCTCGCCGTGCGCGTCCGTGTATGCGCCGCGGGCGTGGCCGAATATCTCGTTCTCGAAGAGATGGTCGGGGATGGCGCTGCAGTCGACGGCCACGAATGGACCGCTGCGGCGCGCGCTGAGGAAATGCGCGGCGCGCGCACAGAGCTCCTTGCCGGTGCCGGTCTCGCCGAGGATCAGGATCGGCATGTCGCTCTTCGCGTAGAGCGCGAGCTGGCGGATGGTCTCGATGAAACACGGCTCGTTGCCGACCAGCTGCGCGAGCGCCAGTTCGTCGGCCAGCTTGCGGCACACTTCATCGACTTCCGGCACCGCTGCGCGCAGGAGGCGCTCGATGCGGCAGCGGAGCTCCGCGGCCGGCGCGGAGGCGAGCATGAAGTCATCGGCGGTATCGCGGATGTCTTCCGTCACCGCGCCATCCACCACGGCCAGGACCAGCTGCGGGATCGAGTGCGTGCGCAGCCAGCGGAAGAGCTCCGCGTGCTCCCCGCTCGCGAACACGATGGCAATGCGCTCCGGGCGGTCCTTCAGCGTCTCCGGCCGGAAGCGCTTCCATTCGATGGCCTCGCATCGCAGGGCTGCGTCCGGAACGGCTGCTCGAACCGACGACGCTTCCGCCGCCGAACCGATGACGAACAGTCGTGACATCGAGAACCGGCTTTACTGCTTCGAGAGTTGGGGACCGATGGAGCGGATGAGAGACTTACGGCGGTACGGCATACCACAACCAAGATACTTCCGTCATCACGGAATGCCGTGACGGGGATCACCGCAACAGCGGAAGGCCGGGAACCGACGGACGGAATCTGGTTGAAACGAAATCCGCCCTGACGTCACTAAGGGGGAAAGGAGGTTTCCATGCCCAGCCTGACCGACATTGCCAATGAGATCAAAACCATCCTCAACGACGTGGCCACCAACACCAGCCAGACCGCGGTCACCGCGAACCAGATCAAGAACGACACCGCCGCCGCGAACGTGAAGCTGGACACGATCAACAACACCCTCAACAACGGCTTCCTGATGGTCGGAAGCGGACTGTTCGCGCTGCACGAGGGGCAGAAGAAAACCAACAGCCTCCTCGAGGCGAACTCCGAACAGAACAAGACCATGATCTGCTGGCTGACCAACATCGCCGACGTCCTCTGCCGGATGATGCGGAAGATGAACGATCAGACCGAGCTGCAGACCGGCATCCGCGATTCCCTCGACGTCATGCGCTCGCTGTTCGAGCTCGTGCACTCACGCGAGTTCGTCGAATTCCAGCGCCAGGAAGAGGCGCGCAAAAAGATCGAGAAGTGCTGCCCGCCGCCGCGCAAGGAGCCGGAACGCTGCTTCGATCCGTGCGCTCTCCGTCAGGTCCCGCCGTACGATCCGAAGGGGCAGGACTGGACTCCGCCGCGCCCACAGGAACCGCCTCGCTGATCGCGCGCGGACGATCGCATGGAGGCACGTCATGACACTCTTCATTCAGAGTGATGGTGGGACCGCGGGGACGGGATCCGTCTTCCCGGATCGCGCCAGCACGCATCTGATCGCCATCTCGAACATGGACACCGGCTACGGAGAAATCGCAGGGCCGGCGCCGAACCTCATCCAGGTCACCTACGCGCGCACGGATCCGGGAGTCTGTGCGCAGCGTCTCGACCAGCTCGTGAACACCGATTTCCCGGGCACCGCGGGCAACATCGACATCCTGGTGGTCGCGGCGGACATCAACTTCACGCTCAACGACGGCTCGTTGCTCGGCGGCGGATTCAACATCCCGCCGAACACGATGTCCGGCACCGTGAATCTCAATCCGACGAATTCGTCTCTCGTTCTTTACGACACGTCCGACAACGGCGGCACCGGCATCTGCCTGCAGCGCGAAGGCGGCGGTCTCGATCTCGAGTCGCCGGCGTCGGTGATCCTGTATCACGAGCTCTCGCACGCGCTGCGCACCTGTACGAGCGCCACGCTGGACGTCACGGAGACCGACTGCGCGGATGCCTCCGACGAGGAAGCCGCGGCGATCACCGACGAGAACGACATGCGCGATCAGATCGGGGTGGCCCGGCGCGAGCCGGACAATCACTGCGGCAGTCTCGGCTGCCAATCCACTTCCTGCTGCGTGGTGGCCAGCATCGCCTGCGGCTCGCCGTTCGCCGGCGAGGTGAACGCGCTGCGACAGCTCCGCGACCGCAATCTGCGCAAGTCCGAGATCGGATTCGATTTCTTCGAACGCCTCCACGCCGACTACTATCAGTTCAGCCCACGCGTGGTGACGATGATGGGAACGGATTCTCCGCTGCGAGGCTTCATCCGCACGTATTTCGTGCGCCCGCTCGTCTCCGCGCTCGAGCTCGTGCACTCTCACACCATCGACCATGTCCCGCCGGAGGAACTGGAGCGGCGTCTCGACGCCAAGCTTCGCAACTCACCCGAGATCGAAGGCCTCGGCGCCGGCGACCTGGCCGCGTTGCGCGAGATGATCACGTCGTCCACCGATCGCAGCGCCGCCGCGCGCCTGCCGCGGTCCGACTCCGCAAATCTCGGCGAGCTGGCCACGCTGCTCGACACGCGCGCGCTCAGCAGCCCGTACATCCGCTGGGCGCTGGCCGACGTCCTGCTGATGTACATGCAGGCGCTCGAATGGCGGGCGGCCGGAGCTGCCGATGTCGGAGTCCGGTTCGCGGCGGCGATCGACGCGTGGAGCACGCGCATGCCGATCTCGCCGGTCTGGCCCAATCTATCGCGCCACGAGCTCGTCGAGGAGCTCGACTTCCTGCGCAGGACCCTGCTGCGCGGACCTGCATCGCAGCGTGAGTTTGCGCGCCGGCTCGTCGAGACCTTCCCCGGCGACGCGCGAATCAGCGGCGCGGCGATGACGCTGACCGAGGAGAACGCGTCATGACCAAAAAGAAAGAGCAACTCCACGTAAAGAACGCGATCGTCGAAGACGACGAGACCGGCAACGACATGTTCGCGCGGCTCGAAGTCGAAAACGCCTCCGACACGACGCTGCACTTCATCGCCGTCGCGCGTCAGGTGCTGTACGACCCGGCCACGAAAGAGCTGACGGTCCGGCTGACCGACTCCGCGCTGGCCGAGTTGCCGATCCAGCCGCCGTTCGAGGTGCCGCCGCCGATCGCCGCGGTCGACCCGCACGACAAGCGCGAGATCGTGGTCAAGCTGCCACGCTTCGTCACGCGCGTCGAGCCGGGACCGCAGATCGTGCAACTCCCTGCGCATGAAGCCCAGAGCGTGACCATCGAGGTCGGCTGGAGCGACAAGGCGTTCTATCGTGATCCCCGCGAGAAGCGCGGCGGCGGGAGCATGCGCTCGCAGCTCAAGAACTGGGAGCGCGGCGTCGCCAAAACCCAGACGGGCGAGGTGAAGAAGAAAGGAAAGCCGGCCGAACCGAAGGAGCCACGGACGTCCGATTGATTCCGAAGATGGGATCTAAAAGCGAAAGGCCGCTGATTTCTCAGCGGCCTTTCAAAAAAATACTCCCGGCGG
>CAMPKJ010000359.1 GCA_946887105.1 uncultured Acidobacteriota bacterium
GACGCCTGGATGTGGTGCTGGATGGGAACTTCGATGTGATGGCCACGGCGTGACCATCACATCGAACGCCGGCCGCCGCTACCGGCGCCGCCTGACCTTCTTCTGGACCGCACCGATCAGCATGTGTACGTCAGGAGCCGCGCCGATCGAGCGAAGCATCTGCAGTTCCGCGTCCGCCGTTTCGTAGTCGCGCTTGCGGATCGCGTCATTCGCGCGCCAGTAGTGCTCGGCGATCTGCTGCCGTACCTCGGCGTCATCGCGCAGCTGGCGCTGCGTGATCTCGTACGTCCGGAGCAGTTGCGCAATGGTCTCCCGATCCGCGCCGGCGTTCGCGAGCACCACTCCCTTCTTCTCGATGTAGGCAGGATTCGAAGGCGAGGGCTCGTGCAGCAGGAGATCGTGGATCGCGCCATGCAACGGGACTTCGCGCGCTACGGCGCGGGCACGTGCGAGTTTCTCCCGAATCATCATCGGAGCCCGTCTCGGAGTGTTGCGCGGGAGCGGTCCGGGCGAGTCCTCCATGATCTCCTCGTTTCCCGCGTCCACGTCGAAGGTCATGCGCGTCTTGTTTCCGAAGGTCGTATCGCCGCCATGGAACGGGATGTCGTACGCGTCCCAGCAGTGCCCCAGCTCGTGAAAGAGGTAATACGCGAGCAACTCGGCCGGCACGCCGGGAGTGGAGCTGACGACCACTGCGTCGGAGCCGCGATACGCGAGTCCGCCGACCGGCATCGCGTGCGTTCCGCTCGTGTAGACCTCCAGCGGACGTCCGGTGATGTTCACGTGGATCGTCTCCGGCCGCTCGGTCGTGCGATGGAGAAACTTCGCCAGGACGTACGACGCGTCGCGGTCGGGCGCTGACGGGCGGAACGTGAGCTGCCCGAGCTCGAACCACTCGCGCCGATAGCGCCGCCACTCGACGTTGTGTATGGCGATCGCCTCGCGGATGAACTCCTCGACCCGATCGCCATGCTGCTCGATCAGCGCCTGGTCGTATTCGACGGCGAGGCGGATCACACGGTCGAAGGACGGCAATTCCACCTTCCTCAGCGGCGGCGGCGCGGCGGGCGGCGGCGCCGTGACCGTGTCCCGCGCGCCGGCAGCGAGCGACGCGAGAAAGACGGACATCCACAGGAACAGGGTACGCATGGTCTTCGACGCCTGCGGCGGTGCAGAACGGGCACGGCGATCACCGGCGTCCGGCGAGCACGAGATGCGCGCGCCGGTTTTGCGCCCAAGCCTCCTCGTTCGCTCCTTCCTCGAACGGACGCTCCTCGCCGTAACTGACCGTGGAGATGCGCGAGCGATCGACGCCGAGCGTGACCAGATACGAAGCCGCGGTGTCGGCTCGACGATCGCCGAGCGCGAGGTTGTATTGCTCGGTGCCGCGTTCGTCGCAATGCCCCTCGATGCGGATGCGGAACTCCGGATTCTGGCGCAGCCACATCGCGGACTGGCGCAGCGCCTCCTGCGCGTCGTCGTCGAGCGTCGAAGCGTCGAACGCGAAGAACGCATCGCGGATCCAGCCGCGTTCGCGAGCGACCCTGTTCGCCTCGATGATGTCTTCGCTCAGGACGTCGCGCTCCTCGGGCTGCGGCGGCATGAAGTCGCTCTCCGGCGCCGGTACCGGGATCGCGGGCTCCGGTCCAGTCGCCGTTTCAACGGGCGGTGCAGCCTGCGGCGCGGCGACCGTTCGCCGTGACCGGCAGCCCGACGCCGCTACGATACTGAGAGACAGGAGAATCGCCAGGAACGCCCCTCTACGCATACACATCCTCGATCACCACTGAGATCGCCGGGCGATGCCGGCCTCGAGCAGTGTACGGGGCCGATCTGAGGACCACATCGCTCTCGCGACCAGGGCTTCCTCGACTTTCGATAGGGTGGAACGGCGAGACGATTTCGGTACGTTGGACGACACGTGACCACCACCGCCGCGATGCACCCCGTCTACACGCCGCAGGCGCGTGCCGAACGGCTGATCGCCGCGGGCCGCTTCATCCTCGCCTTCGCCTCGCTGGCGGCGGTCTATCTGGAGCCTTCCACTCCGGCGCAGTACCAGCGCGCCACCTACACGCTGCTGGTGATCTACACCGTGTATGCGCTGGTCACGGCGGCGGTGACGTGGCGTTCGCCGGTGCCGTCGGCACGCTGGCGGGTCGTCTCCCACGCGCTCGACCTGGTGCTCTTCTCCGTCTTCGTCTACCTGACCGAAGGCCCGGCCAGTCCGTTCTTCCTCTACTTCGTCTTCTCGCTCTTCTGCGCAACGCTGCGCTTCTCATGGCGCGGGATTCTCGGAACCGGGGTTGCGGCGATGGCGATCTACGGCGTGATGGCGCTCCTGGCGTCGTTCGGCGATCCGGCGTTCGACGCCAGCCGCGCCATGATCCGCGTGGCGTATCTCGCCGTCATCATCGCCCTGCTGGTGTACCTCGGGATTTACCAGCAGCAGCTCCGTACCGAGCTCGCCTCTCTCGCCGCATGGCCGCGCGAGCTCACCGCTCGCATCGAGGACGTTCTCCGAACGACGCTCGCGCACGCGGCGGCAGTCGTGCGCGCACCGCGCGTGCTGCTGGTCTGGGAGGAGGGCGAGGAACCGTGGGTTCATGCGGCGACTTTGGACGGCGACCGCTTCCTCGTCGATCGCATGGCGCCCGGAACATTTGATGCTCCCGATGCCGATCGATTCCGCAACGCCACGGCCTGGACGCGCGATCGTTCGTCAGTGCTCGTCTACGATCCCACGCGTTCCAGCGCTGACGATGCGGCCGGCGATCCGATCGGTGCCGAGCTGCGGCGACGGTACGATCCGGGGAACGCGATCGTCGTGTCGCTGGTCAGCGAGACGCTCGCGGCACGCTTCATCGTCCCGGACGTTCGCAACGCTACGGCGGACGATCTCGCGCTGGCGCATGTCGCCGGACGCCTCGTGCTGGCCACGCTCGATCAGTATTTTTTCGTGCAGCAGGTCCGGCACACGGCCAGCGCCGAGGAGCGGCTGCGCATCTCGCGCGACCTTCACGATGGCATCGTGCAGTCGCTGGCCGGCGTGGGGCTCCGGCTGCATGCGCTCAGGAGCCGGCACGCCGGCGATTCCGAGACCGCGCAGGAGCTCCTGCACGTTCAGGCCGTTGTCGAGCACGATCAGCGCGAACTGCGCACGCTCGTGCGCGAGCTGCGGCCACACGATCTCCGCGACGGGCACACGATCCTCGCCGAGGAGCTGGCGCGGATGCGCGAGCGCTTTCCGCTCGAATGGGGACTGGAGGTCGAGCTGGAGGTGCCCGAGCCGGTGCCGGTTGGCGTGCGGCTCGCGCACGATCTCTGCCGGATCGTGAACGAGTCGCTCTCCAACGCAGCGCGCCATGGTGGCGCATCACGCGCCGCGGTCGCGCTGACCCGGCGCAACGGATTCGTCGAAATGCGAATCTCCGACAACGGCTGCGGCTTCCCGTTCACCGGCCGGCGCGATCTCGCCGCGCTGGAGCGAGGCGGTGTCGGGCCGCGGACGCTGAAGGAGCGCGCACGCAACCTCGGCGGCACGCTCATCGTCGAGTCTTCGAACGGCGGCGCGTCGATCGAGATGCGCCTGCCGGTGCAGGAGGAACGTTGATGCCGATCCGCATCGCCATCGCCGACGATCATCCGTTCATCCTCGACGGGCTGGAGCAGCTCTTCCGCGGCGAGAAGGACTGCGAGATCGTCGCGCGCTGCCTCAACGGCGAGGAGGCCTTGCAGGCCGTGGAGCGGTACCGCCCGGACGTGCTCGTGCTCGACGTGCGCATGCCGCGGATGGACGGCATCGAGCTGCTGCGGATCATGCAACAACGGCAGTTACCGGCGAAGGTCGTGCTCCTCACGGCTTCGCTCGACGATGCGCGCCTCCTCGAAGCGTTCCGCCTCGGCGCGAGCGGGCTCGTTCTCAAGGAATCCGCTCCCCGGCTGCTCGCACAGAGCGTGCGGCAGGTGGCCGCGGGAGAACAGAGCTGGAACGGCAAGGCCATCGCCGGCGCGCTCCGGCTGGTCCTGCAGCGCGAGCAGGCGGTGGCCGCCGCATCCTCGACGCTGACGCCGCGCGAGGTCGAAGTGACGAAGATGGTGGCCTCGGGACTGCGCAACAAAGAGATCGCCTCGCGCCTCGACATCACCGAAGGAACGGTGAAGTTCCACCTGCACAGCATCTACGAAAAGCTGCGCATCGACGGCCGCTACGCGCTGATCCATTACGCCAGGGATCATGGTCTGGCGTGAGTCGTTCGGCGCGCATGGTGCAACCGCACGCCGGAGCGAGGGCGAACGC
>CAMPKJ010000360.1 GCA_946887105.1 uncultured Acidobacteriota bacterium
GATCGCCGACGCCGAGCGCCAGCGCGCCGCCACTCCCACCTTCGCCGATCACCGTGACCACGATCGGCACCGACAGCGCGGCCATCTCGCGAAGATTCACCGCGATCGCTTCGGCCTGGCCGCGTTCTTCCGCGCCGAGCCCGGGATAGGCGCCCTGCGTATCGATGAACGTGAGGACCGGCAGCTTGAACTTCTCCGCGAGCTTCATCACCCGCAGCGCTTTGCGGAATCCCTCGGGGCGCGGCTGGCCGAAATTGCGGAAGATCTTCTCCTTCGTGTTCCGTCCCTTCTGGTGTCCGACCACGCAGACGGGGATGCCCCGGAAGCGGCCGAATCCGGCCACGATGGCGGGATCGTCGGCGAATTTGCGGTCGCCGGCGATCTCTCCCCACTCGTCGATCATCAGATTGATGAAGTCGAGCGTGTAGGGCCGCTGGGCATGACGCGCGACGAGCGTCTTCTGCCACGGCGTGAGGTTCGAATAGATTTCATCCGAGACTTTGGTAAGCTTCAGTTGGAGCTCGGCAAGCTCGGACTGGGTTGCGGGCTCCGCTTCCATCGCGGAGAGCTCTTCGATTCGACGCCGGATCCTGAGGATGGGCTCTTCGAATTGCGTCGGGTCGGCGCTCATGTGCGGGTGACCCTAACAAACATATGTCCACGCTGGCAACAGAAGAACCTACGCCTCCCGCGTCCGGCACGCCCGCGCGCACGAGCCTGCTCGAGTCGCACGCGCAGAACGAGCGCATGCGCCACATCCCTGCGCTGACCGACATCGTGCGGAAGCTCGACGTCGACCTGCGCCGCCGCATCGAAAAGCTGTGGCTTCCCTACTCCGATCTTCCCGCGAGCGACCCGCGCCATCCGGCGCTGGAAGCCGAGTTCCGCGCGCTGTGCCGGTCCATCGACCGCGTGGGCGCGATCGCGCGGCATCATCGCGGCAATCCGCATCCGCCGAACGAGCTCGGCAGCCGCATCGGCTGGACGATCAGCCAGACGGTCGGCAGTCTCACCGCGGCGGACGCGGACACGTTCGGCAAGCGCTTCCCCTTCCAGACCTTCGAACGCTCGAACGGCGAGCCGCTGTGGGCGGCGATGCTCTCGGTGATCTCGCACGTGCAGAAGCTCGTGCCGATGGTGCGCGAGATCGAGCCGGACATCGACGAGCAGCTCTACGACGGACTGGTGCAACTCACGGAGCCGATGCGACGCGATCCGATCGCGTGAGCGGCTGGTACGCGCAATCCGCGGTCGCACGGACCCGGAACGCTTCCAGCGGCGCCACCGGCAGCCACGCCAGCCGCTGCGAGACGAGCTCCTGGCGTAGATCCTCGGTTGCGGCAAGCAGTCCCGCGGTCGTCGACACGTCGCGCACTTCGCCCCATGTGTCCGCGAGATCCGGACGCGGCCCGGTGAGCGACCAGACGCGCAGCGGCACGCCGACGCGCTCGAGATAGCGTCGAATCACCTGCGGACTGTGCAGGCTGTGATCGACCGCCGGATCCTGTCCGAACACGACCACGACCACACGGCGCTGCCCGCCGTGAAGCGCACGCAACGCGGCGGAGCCGACAGCGTCGCCGATCCGGGCAATGCCATACGGCGTGCGTGCGGCCGTCATCAGCCGCTGCGTTCCGTTGATCCCGGCGATGACGTTCGAGTCGAACAATCGCGTCGCGCCGCGGGCGTGCTCGACCTTCTTCGCAACCGGATGCACGATGCGGATCTCGGCGTTCGGGATCCGGAAGAGGAGGTTTTCGGTGCGATGCTCGGGCTTCTCGTAGGGCGCTTTGGGGCGCCTTCCGTTCAGGATGAACAGCGCGCTGCCCGGTCCCTCTTCGATGACGGCGCGCGGGATGGCCGCGTTGCCCGATCGAAAACAGGTAGCCGGACCTTTCGGAACGTTCTTTCGCTGACGTACGGCGACCGGCGTCAGTTCCGCCGGCAGCTGTTCCGAGTAGCCGCCGCCGAAGACGATCTCGCGACGGGAGCGAACTCCTTCCGGGAATGTCGCTTCCACGCCAAGCACGTGGATTGCCGACGGATCGACGACGCCGAGCGGAAAGTGTTTTTTCGCCTGCCCTTTTCCGACGACTTTTCCGTCGAGCTTCACCTCGACATTCTTCGGATCGTCATGCGCGAAGTGGCTCCAGGCGATCTTCGCGGTGACGCGATCGCTGGCATCGCGATCGAGCAGGATTCCGAGCTCCGCCGGCGGGTGCGCGACGTTGAGGTTCTGGCTGTCGCGTCCGCGCTCCCGCCCTTCGGCATCGAACGCGACCACCGCCAGCTCCTGCGGGACGAGCTCGGGGCCGAGATCGATCATGGTCTTCCACGGCGCCTGGTGCATGACCGCGACGCGCTCGCCGTTGCGAAGCACTTCTACCCGGCGAACGTCGGAGTCGACCTGCACGTCGACGTGCTGCTGGCCCGCCGCGAGCCCGAGGATGCGGGAGACGAAGACGATTTCGGCCAGGAGCATGGTCAGAGGATGTTAATCGGATCGACGTCGATGGCAACGTCCACGCCCTTGAGTTTACGAGAAAGCATCACCGCTTCGACGGCGCGGCGCAGGCCGGCGCGCTGCGGCGAGCGCAGCAGGATCTGATAGCGCCACACCCCTTTGATCCGCGCCATCGGCGCCGGCGCCGGACCCTGAATGCGCGTGCCGGCCAGCGGTTGCACGGCCTCCTCGAGCAGGCGCCCGCACTCGGTCGCGGCGCGTTCGACCGCGGCCAGGTTCTCGCCGCGGAAGAGAATGGCGATCATCGACGTGACCGGCGGGTAGTGAAACGTGCGGCGGAACTGGATCTCCGCTTCGAAGAACGACTCGTAGTCGTGGCGGATGGCGTGTTGGATCGCGTAGTGCGTCGGGAACGCGGTCTGGATCATCACCTTGCCGCGCAGCTCACCGCGGCCGGAACGTCCTGCGACCTGCGTGAGGAGATAGAACGTTTTTTCGGCGGATCGAAAGTCGGGGTAGCCGAGGATCGAGTCGGCGTTGAGCACGCCGGTGAGGGTCACGTTCGGGAAGTGATGACCTTTGCTGAGCATCTGCGTGCCGATCAGCGCACGCGTTTCGCCGCGGCGGAAACGATCGAGGATGGCCACGAGGGAGCCTTTCCTGCGCGTCGAATCGCGGTCGAGCACTTCCACCGCCACGTCGGGAAAATCGCGATGGAAGCGCTCTTCCACTTTCTCGGTGCCGAAGCCGATCGGCTGCAAGACCTCACCCGAGCAGAGCGGACACTTCGACGGGATGGGCTTGCGCAGACCACAGTAATGACAGATCAGCGCCTTCTGCCGCTGGTGCACGGTCAGCGTGACGCTGCAGTCGCGGCAGCGGAACTCGTGGCCGCACTCGCGGCAGAGCAGGTACGGAGCGTAGCCGCGGCGGTTGATGAGGATCATGGCCTGCTCGTTCGCGTCGAACGTCGCGCGCAGCGCTTCTCTCAGCCGGCCGCTGAGGATCACGAATCCCTTGTCTTCCTTCTCCGCCTTCTCTTTGCGGAGATCGATGATCTCGACTTCGGGAAGCGGCCGCGCCTCGACGCGGCTCTTCATTTCGAGGAGCGTGTACTTGCCGCGCGCGGCGTTCTCGCGCGACTCGAGCGACGGCGTCGCGGAGCCGAGAACGACCGGGATCTTTCGATTCTGCGCGCGCACGACGGCGAGATCGCGGGCGTTGTAGCGCGGCGTCTCCTCCTGTTTGTACGCGCCGTCGCCTTCCTCGTCGACGACGATCAGGCCGAGGCGCTGGAACGGAGTGAAGAGCGCCGAACGCGGACCGATGGCCACGTCCACTTCGCCGCGACGCGCGCGCCACCACTGGTCGTATCGCTCGCTCGCGGAGAGATTGCTGTGCAGCACCGCGATGCGCTCGCCGAATCGCTCCTTGAGCCGCGATGCGAAGACGGGCGTGAGCGAGATCTCGGGAACGAGCAATAGCGCCTGCTCTCCCCGTTTCACGACGTCCCGCATCAGCTCGATGTACACCTCGGTCTTCCCCGAGCCGGTCACCCCCACCAGCAGGAACGGCGCGAACGTGCCGAGCGTCTTGCGCACGCTATCGATAGCCGTGCGCTGTTCCGCGGAGTGGCGAATCTCGCCCACGTGCGCGCCATCGAGACCGGCCAGAAACGCGTCGAGCGTGTGCCGCCGCGCGCGCCGCTCGATCCGCACCACGCCTTTCTTCGCGAGCGCCGACAGCACCGCAGCGCTAACCCCTGTATTTTCAAGCGCTCGCACCGAAAGCTCCCCGCCCCGCTCCCGCAGCACCTCCACCGC
>CAMPKJ010000361.1 GCA_946887105.1 uncultured Acidobacteriota bacterium
AGCGCCACTTGTCCATCAGGATGCCGAACGGGAAGAACGCGATCTTGTCGAGCGCATCGCGCAGCAGCAGCGGGATGTCGGCCGACGCGGGCGGCTCCTTGTCGAGGAAGCCGGTCTTGACCAGGTACGCGGGCGTCACCGAAAGCGCGATGGTGTCGCCGACCGCTTCGTGGAAGCCGTCGTTCGCGCTGTTCTTGTAGAGGAACGGCTGCTGGTTGTACGCGCGCTGATAGAAGTTGTGGCCGAGCTCGTGATGGATGGTGTTGAAGTCGTCGGCGTTCTTCTCGATGCACATCTTGATGCGCAGATCGTCGACGTCGTCGATGTCCCACGCGCTGGCGTGGCAGACCACGTCGCGGTCGCGCGGCTGCGTGAACATGGAGCGCTCCCAGAAGGTCTGCGGCAGCGGCGCGAATCCGAGGGACGTGAAGAAGCGCTCGCCGATCTTCACCATGCCCACCGCATCGATCTCTTTGCGCTGTGCGAGGATCTTCGTCAGGTCGTAACCGCGATCCGCTCGCGGCGGCGCGACCAGGTCGTAGACGTTGCCCCATTCCTGCGCCCAGATGTTGCCGAGCAGATGGGCGGGGATGGGCTGGTCGAGCGGCACGACGTCGTCGCCGTATTTCTTGTTGAGGTTCGTGCGCACGTAGCAGTGCAGCGAGTCATAGAGCGGCTTGACCTGATTCCAGAGCCGGTCCACCTCGGCCGCGAACGCATCCGGCGGCATGTCGTACTTCGAGCGCCACATCGCGCCGACGTCGGCGTATCCGAGATCGCGCGCGCCCTGATTCATCAGCGAAACGAAGCGCGTGTACTTGTCGCGCATCGGCGGAGCGATCGAATGCCAGCCTTGCCAGACCTCGAGCAGCTGCTTCGGATCGCGGCTGGTGCGCATGATGTTGGTGATCTCGTTGATGTCCAGACAGGCCTCGCCGCTCTTGCCCGGCGGGCAGTACTCGCCCGAGCCGTACGCCGCCTCGAGCTCCGAGGCGATACGGGCCATCTCGGCGGTCAGCGCGGGATCGGCAGGGCCGGGGGAGGTGAGGGCGAGCTTGATGATCTCCAGCTTGCGGCGCACGTCGTACGGCAGCTCGAGGCCGTCATAGCGCGCGGCGCGTTTCGCGAGCTCGACGCCGGCGTTGATCAGCTTCTCGTTCTCACGCGCGGCCATGAGCTGCGTGTCGTGCGTGATGTAGGTCGACTGCACCCACGACGCGCGTTGCGCGTCGACGTTCATCGCCGCCAGCCGCGCCTCCGCCTCCTGCACGAACTGCGCGGCCTCCTCGGCTGTAGGCGCTGGTGGTGCGGCGGTCGTGTCAGCGATCGTGTTCTGTGCGGTCATGGTGGACTCCGTCTGCGCCGGCGGTTCCGTTGGGATGGGCGTGGGCGTGGGCGTGATGGCGGTCGTGCAGGCGGCGAAAAAGAACGAGGCCGCGACGATCAGCGAGGGACAGCGCATAGCACCTCCGATGCGAGATTTTGCGTACGTGGATAGCAAGCGAGTGGCCAGCGGGTACAGCCGGCGGAGTATATGCGCAGCGAGGCGAACTAGACGGGTCGGGCCGTCACCGCGTATCACGCGGAGCGAGTGTTATTATCGAAACCTCTCGCGACATCCGGACGTCGCACACACTATGACCTCGAGGAGATTCATGCATCCCGTTCATGCCCGCCGTATGTTCACCGCCGTCCTCGCCGCGACGGTCGCGCTCGTTGCTCTTCCTTCCCACGCCCAGCGCCGGCGCGCGGTCAGCCATCCCACCTCCGCCGGCAGGATCACCGCGGCGAAGATCAGCGGCACGGTCGTCGATGACGTCACCGGCCAGCCCGTTCTCTTCGTCCAGGTCAAGGCGGGCGACCGCAGCGACATCACCGACAGCGCCGGCAAGTTCCTGATCCGCAATGCCACCGGCCTGGGCGGAAAGATCGTCGTCGAAGCAGCGCGCACCGGCTACACCGCAAAGAGCGTGGAACTGACCACCGGCGGCGAGCACGTGATCAACGTACGCCTGCAGCCGCGACCGACCGTGCACGTCAAGAAGCTCGACAACTCGACGGTCGAGCTCGACGCGGAATCGATCGAGTTCGGGTACCCGGTTCTCTTCAGCGGCTACGCCGCCGCCGCGTTCGAGGAGTTTTGCAAGCCGGACGGTACGGCCATCACCGTGAACCGCTCCGACATCCGCCGCGTGAACGGCGTGGCCACGAAGGCCGTGCAGTCGGCCTGCTGCGGCACGAAGGAAGTGGAGAAGATCAACGTCGAGCTGAAGACCGGGGAGATCACCGATCTCTACTTCGTCGATACCTGCAACAACGGGAACGTCAGCAGCATCGACCTGATCGGCCGCAATCACGCCACCGGCAAGATCGAGTACACGGCGTTCAGCGCCATCAGCGAAGTGGTCTTTCCGTAACGTGCAACCATCAACTCCCCCTCTCCCCGCGAAGCGGGGAGAGGGCCGGGGTGAGGGGCGGCTCTCGCGCGTACAATGCCGCGCGTGACCAGCACCGCGCCGCGGCTGATGCATCCGGCGCTCGAGGAAATCGAGCGCATCTACGATGCGCAGCAGCGCAATCGCGCGTCCGTCGCGACCACCACCGCGGCGCAGCGGATCGAGAAGCTCCGGCGTTTCGAGCGCTTCGTGCTCGAGCGCCGCGACGCGATCCGCGCCGCGATGTGGGAGGACTACCGCAAGCCGGCCGCGGAGGTCGATCTCTCCGAGATCTATCCGGTGGTCAGCGAGGCGCGGCACGCGGCCCGGCATCTCCGCTCGTGGATGAAGCCGAAGCGCGTCTCGACGCGCCTGGCGCTGCTCGGATCGAAGTCCACCGTCGTCCATGAACCGAAGGGCGTGGTGCTGATCATCGCGCCGTGGAACTTCCCCTTCAATCTGACCCTCGGCCCGCTGGTCTCCGCGATCGCCGCCGGCAACTGCGCGATGGTCAAGCCGTCCGAGATGACCCCCGCGTCGACGGCGTTGATGCGGCGCATCGCCGGCGAGCTTTTCGACGAGAACGAAGTGGCCGTCATCGAAGGCGATGCCTCGGTGGCCGAGGAACTGCTGCGCAAGAAATTCGACCACATCTTCTTCACCGGCAGTCCAGCCGTCGGCCGGATCGTGATGAAAGCGGCCGCGGAACATCTGACGCCGGTGACGCTGGAGTTGGGCGGCAAATCGCCGGTCATCGTCGATGCCACGGCGAACGTCGCCGAAGCGGCGAAGAAGATCGCCTGGGGCAAGTTCTTCAACAGCGGCCAGGTCTGCATCGCGCCCGATTACGCGCTCGTCCATGAGAGCGTGCGCGACGAGTTTCTCGAGAAACTGCGCGCAGCCACCGCGGCGCTGGGCGACGCATCACGCGGCGTGATCGTGAACGACCGGCACGCGGCGCGTGTGAAACGCCTCATCGATCAGGCGGTGGAGCAGGGCGCCGAAGTGGTGGCCGGCGGCACGACGCACGGACGCAGCATCGACGCGACCATCCTCACCCGTGTGCCGCCCGGCGCGGCGGTGATGCAGGAAGAGATCTTCGGTCCGGTGCTGCCGGTGCTCACGTATCGCTCGCTCGACGACGCGTTTGCCATCATGGACGCGAAAGAACACCCGCTGGTGCTCTACATCTTCAGCCGCGACCGCAAGGTGGCGCGCGAGATCCTGCGCCAAACGCGCGCGGGCGGCACGGCCATCAATCACACCATGATCCACTTCTACGAGCTCGACCTGCCATTCGGCGGCACCGGCCACAGCGGCATCGGCCGCTCGCACGGCTTCGCCGGCTTCGAAGCCTTCTCGAATCCGCGCGGCGTGCTCGATCAACGCCTCCCCTTCAGCGCAATCGAACTGCTCTTCCCGCCGTACAAGGGCAAGCTGAAGGAGTTTTTGATCGACCTCACCGTGCGGTGGCTGTGAAGGGGAGTGCTGCAGCTGTCACAGCGCCGCGACATGTGGTCGCGAGTGCGTGCGCTGATCGCGCGGCGCTGCGCAGCTGAGCGCGGCGATGGGTCAGGTGGCGTGGACACGGTGATGGCTTTCACCCTGATCGTCAAGTCGTCGACTTGGCGCGTGACTCCGAACCCGTCTATCGATTTCACTGTGCGGCGGCTGGAAACCGCCGTGCTGCAGCTGTCACAGCGCCCCGACACGTGGTCGCGAGTGCGTTCACTGATCGTGCGGCGCTGCGCAGCTGAGCGC
>CAMPKJ010000362.1 GCA_946887105.1 uncultured Acidobacteriota bacterium
CGGCATGCGCCTCGCCGTCGTCGTGACCGCCAGGCTGAACGGATTGGGTGCGTCGAACTTCACCGGCGGATCGGTGAACTTCGCGGTGTCGATGAGCAGCACCTTCTTCTCGCTGCTCTCGCCGACGAGCACCCACTTGCCGTCGTCCGTGACCACGAGATCGGTCGGCTGCGCGGCGATGGCGAGGTCGGTGGACGCGGTGCCGTCCCAGCGGATCACCTTCCCGCTAACGACCGCAAAGAAGGTGTGATCGACAGAGGCCGCGAGTGCGACGACGCCCGACGCAACGGCGATCGTCTTCAGCGGCGCGCCTGCACCGAACGTCGCGGCATCGTAAATCGCCAGCTCTTTGCTGCCGCCGAGGTAGAGCTCCTTGCCGTCGCGGGAGAGGGCAATGTGGTCGACGCTGCCATCGAGCTCGGTCACGGCGAGCGGGCTGAAGTTGTCCAGACTGAAGACGTAGAGTTTGCGGCGCACGTCCTGCGCGGCCTTCGGAAAGTCGCCGAGCACCCACAGTTTTCCGCCAGCTTCGTCCAGCGCCACTTCCTTCACGAAATTCGCGGCGACGGTGTTCTTCCACGACAGCGAGAGACTGGCCCCCGGCTCTTTCTTCGGCGGCTCGGGATCGACGATCACGTCCAGCTCGAAGCTCTCGGCGATGCGGTTGTGCTGGCATCCGCCGTCGTCGCAGCCGCACTGATCGAAGAGCGCCGGAATCTCTTCATCGGGACACTCGCGATAGCGGATGCAGATCCGCAACTCGTGCTCGTCCGTGTCCGGCTTCTTCTCTTCCCCTTCCGCCGGCTCGGGCGCGGCGGCGAGCAGGATCTCTTCGACGCGCGAGCGGAAGTCGAAGGTCTCGTCTTTGCGCACGATGATCTCGCGTCCGCAACAGTCGATCGCGTAGCCGGGACGCACCACGACGTACTTCGAGCGGCAGGCGGGATTGGGATGCTCGACGACCTTCAGTCCGCAGACCGTGCCGCGGCCGTGCAGGTACTGGTTGTGGCGGCGGTCCTTGCCGACGAAGTAGCGCTGCTCGTCGGTGAAATCGCGCTCGACCAGCAGCTTGCCGGTGAAGTAGTGGTTGCGCGCGAGCTGCGGGACTTCACACTCGACGCAGCCGTGGTCCGATTCGTGTTGCGTACAGTCGCACATGACTTGATCCCTTCCGGTCAGCGCAGCGAGGTGCTGACGCCGATCCTGCTGCGCACGCCGACGCGCATGGCGGGCGGCTTCTCTTCGTCGTGGGGAGGCCCGAGCACCGTGTCGCGGCCCAGGCTTCCCTGGCCTGCCACGACGCCCGACGGGTATTCGCCGACCACGGTGTCGATTCCGATGAACGCCTGCGTCCCGATGCGCAGGCGCGGCTCGATCAGATGCAGTTCCGCTTTGGTATGCGCGGGCTTGGAGACTTCGATGATCCGCTCGAGCGCGCGACGCTCGGCCTCGGGATCGGCGCCGCGGCGCAGCGGCACCATCACCGAGAACTGATGGGCGTGCACGAGGAACGGATCGCGCAGCGGATCGCCGCTGTCGACGAGCTGGAACTCGCCGATGCGGCTGAAGCGATCGAGCTGCAGCCGGCGCACGATGGCCGCGCCGAACAACGCCGAGCAGTCGCCGAGGCGGCCGCGGTTGAGGAACATCCAGCGCCGCAGCTGGAAGTGCTCGAGCACGAGCGGCTCGCGTCCCGCGAAGAGGCGGATGTGCATCCGCAGTCCTTCCGGCGTGCCGCGTTTTTCGTACAGCAGGTGCGCGTCGCGGACCAGCCTGCGCTGCTTCGCGAGCGGCCAGTTGCGCTCCACCACCAGGCCGATCCACGATCCCAGCCACGCCAGAAATCCCGCCGGCGTGGCCTCGGGATCGAAGACGCCGGCCACGTCGCGCACCGTGTCGCCGATGCGGTCGCGGATGGTGTCGAAGATGGAGAGGAAGCGCGCCGTGAACTCGCGTCCGACCGCGTCCTCGCCGTAGACCGCCGGCAGGTATTGCATCGACGATCTTCGCGGATAGTGCACGCGCACTTTCGCGATCTCCGGCGTCACGCCGCCGTTTCCGATCAGCGTCAGCCGCAGCCAGAGGTAACGCCCTTCCGGACTCTGAACCAGGCAGTCCCACTCGCCGTCGCCGACCACGGAGTCGTACTGCGTCGTCATCCAGCGCGAGTCCGGCAGGCCGGCGATCTCTTCGTTCGACTTCAGCGATTCGGAGGTGAACGTCTCGACGAGGATCTGCGCGCCGGCGGGGAGAGAACGCTGCAGCCGCACGCGATGCCACTGGCAGCGATAGATCCGGCTGTCCAGCGCCTCGGTGACGAAGACGCCTTCCGTTTCGTAGACCGCCTTCGCCTCGAGCGTGCAGATGCGCTTGCGATCCTGCTCCAGCACGATCGGATTGCCGGCGGAGTCGAATGCGAGCCCGGACGGCACGCCGTCGAATGCGCGCACGCGACGCGCTTCGTTGCATCCGCACGATGCGACGTACAGCGTGCGATCGACTGCGTCGGCGATGCAGACGTTGCCATTCGCATCGACGGCAATGCCGGTCGGACAGAATTTGCCTTTCGCTTCGTCGGCAACGTTGATGGTGCGAAGGAGCTTGCCGTGCGGATCGAGAACGACGACTTCGCTCGCCCCTTCCTGGATCACGTAGAGATTGCACTCCGCGTCGACGGCGATCGCAGTCGGCTTCACGAACGGTCCGTACGATGCGCGCCACTCGAAGTGACGGTCGAAGCGATGCACGACGCCGGTCGCGTAGTCGCTGACGAAGAGGCGGCAATCGCGCGTCAACGCGACGTCCCACGGCTCCCACCCGTCGCGCACGAGAATGCGGCGCAGCGCGAGCGACGGCAGGAGATACACCACCACGCGATGGTTGCCGCTGTCGGCGACGATGAGATCGTCCGACGGTGAGATGGCGATGCCGTGCGGCGACTGGAACTGGCGTGGACCCGAGCCGATGCCGCCGACGCACGGCAGCGTGACGAATTTCCCTTCGCACGGATCGAAGCGCCTGACGTGCGCGCTCGCCGCGTCGAGCACGTAGATGCGCCCGCGATCGTCGACTGCGAGACCGGTGGGAAGCGTGAGTCCTCCGAACGAGCCGCCCGCGTCGGCGATCGGCCGCAGCGATCCCGGCTGCCGCCGCAGCCGGAGACGCCCTTCCGCGATCTCGAGCGTCGCCGAGGCGGAGGCTGCACGCCATCCCGCGCGCTCGTTGAGAAGAAGGCTCTCGCGGCCGCTACGCATGACGGAGTTCCTCGGAGTGCCTCGGGTTCCTCGGGGTTCCTCGGAGTGGACGCGGCCACGGAGCTCCCCCGAGGAACCCCGAGGCACTCCGAGGAACCGAGGAACTCGGCCGGCCGTTACGCATACGCCACCCGGATGTCGTGGCCGTCGGTCCACAACAACTCGCCAATGCCGATGGCCACGTCGCGGCAGAAGGTCTGGCGCTCGCCGTCGAGCCAGATCAGCAACTGGTTCTCGCGGATGCGCGAGACGCCATCGACCTGCAGCAGCACGCGATAGACGCTCGAATAGAAAATCTCGCCGCCGAATGGCCAGCCCAGACCTTCGTCGCCGCCGTCGAGTGGATGGAAGTAGCGCGTGAGCGATTGCTCGATCGCGCGTTTCACCTCCGAGAGATCGGCGGTCGCGGCGACGACGATGTCGGCTTCGATGCGCACCAGCCGGTACACCGGCGCGATGACGCACACTTCCGACGTCAGCAGGCGATGGCGGTTGAGGTGCTCGCAGACGATGCGGCGCGTGGCTTCGCCTGGCGACGGTTTCGGCGAGTCGCTGTCCGGCACGATCACCACCGTGACCACGCCGGGAATCGGCGCGGTGTTGAACTCCGGGTGATAGAGCGGCAGCGCCTTCGCGCGGCGCAGGCGCACGCCCGGCGTGGCCATGGCCAGATATTCGAAGTCCTCGGACGTGACCGCGCGGTTCTTGCTCTTGAGCGCCAGCGGCGCGCGCAGCTTCGCCTCGTCGAGCTCTTCCTCGTCCGAGCCGCCCAGCGCCGCGCGCATGTTGGTCACGGAGGCGATGCCTTCGACGCTGCCCTGCATCGCGTTGATCTTTCCCGCCGCGACGTTGCCCGCGCGTCCGCCGCCCGAGCGGTACTCGCGCGCGATCACGTTCG
>CAMPKJ010000363.1 GCA_946887105.1 uncultured Acidobacteriota bacterium
GCTCGATCCGCTGGACGTCCTCGGCACGAACGCCGATCTGGTAGTGATGGCGCGCGTCGATGGCGTCACGCGCGGCGATGTGTGGCGCCACCTCTTTCCGAAGCACGCCTTCGAGCACTTCGCGAAGGAGCGCTGCATCCTGCCGGCGCGCGCGTTTCCGTATTACCGCCGCCATGGCATCGAGGCGCAGACGCCGTGGTGGCAGCACGGCGAACGCGAACGGCGCGTCTCGCCGCAACTGGTGCAGGCGGTGCTCGACGAGATCCGCGAACACGGTCCGATGACCGCGCGCGTTCTCACCGATCACGGCCCCGTCGAGCCACTCGACTGGAGCGGGTGGATGGGCACGTCGAAGGCCACGCAGATGGCCGTCGAGATCCTCTGGACGCTCTGCCACATCGTCGTCACCGGCCGCACGGAATCAGGCGTGAAGATCTACGACGTGCCGGAGCGCGTCTTCGGCGACGCGGGCGTCGCGAGCGAAGAGTTCGCGCGCTGGGCCTTGCGCGAGCGCGTACTGGCGGCGGGCCTGCTCACGCGTGCCGGCGGCTCGATGTGGTCGATGCTCGGCGGCGTGCGCACGTCTCCGCTCGTCGAGCAGATGATCGAGGAAGGCGAGCTGGTGGACGTGACCATCGAAGGCTCACCGCGGCATTACCTCGCCGCGCCGTCGTTCCTGAAAACGAAAGCGCCGCGCTACGACGATCGCGTGCGCATCCTCGGCCCGCTCGATCCGCTGCTGTGGGATCGCAATCTCGTGCGTCACGTCTTCGACTTCGAATACGTCTGGGAAGTCTACAAACCCGCGCCGCAGCGCAAGTGGGGCTGGTACGTCTGCCCGCTCCTGCAACGCGATACGCTCATCGGCCGCATCGACGCACGCATCGACGGGAACGCGCTGGTGGTGAAAAAGCTCTGGCTCGAAGGCGATCGGGGCGGCGCGGACGTCGATGCCATCCGCGCCGCGCTCCAACGACACGCCGAGATGTGCGGCGCGGCGAAGGTGAAGATGCCGCGCGTCAGCAGCAGGTCGTGATCACCACCACCGGATCGAGGCGGTCGTGATTCTTGTCGCCTTCGATCCAGACGTCGTACTTGCAACGCTTGTTCGCTCCGCGCACGGCCTTCGCCGCGCACTTTCCGTTGCGATCGCATGACTTCTGGGTCACGCAGCCGGTTTCCAGCTCCACCTGCACGTTACCCGTGCCCGACGTCGTGAACCACTGGATCTCGACGGGAGTGACGCGGTCGGATTCGTTGACGTCGTGCACGAACACGGGATCCGGATAGGCGCGAAGGACGCGTTGCGAATCATCGATGCAGACGATCGGCGCCTGCCGGTTTTCGGGAGGGATTGCGCCGCCCGCGCACGGATTGGGACGCAGCGGTCTCGTGCCGGAGTCATTGCGCGCCGCGCATCCGCAGATCAGCAGCACCGCGGACAGGACCAGGACACACGACGACACCGGCCGGCGAAGGACAGACATGGCGAAGCCTCCTCGTATCTCTATGCGCGGGATTTTACGGCATTCCCGAAAGCCGGAAGATCGCGGAGCGATTCGAGAAACGGATCGCGCTCGGCGTCCGCGGCCGGATAGCCGGCGCGAATGGCGCGCTCGAGCCATGAGATCGCGACATCCGGCGAGTCGCGCAATGCGCCGATGACCGCGGCCTGATACAGCACCACCGCATTGGTCGGATCTTCTTCCAGCGCGCGCCGGATCTCGGCCTGCGCCTCCGCCGGCTGGCCGCTCTTCATGAGACACGACGCCACCAGCGCGCGGGTCACGGCATCATTCGACTTGAGTGCGAGCGCCGCACGCCCCGCGACGATGGCGCGGTTCCACGCGTCGCGCGCGCATGGCGCATGGGTCGCGCGGCACGCATCGCCGAGGTTCAGCCACATCACGTAATCCGCCGGCGCGAGCCGCACCGCCTGCTCGTACGATTTCTGCGCCTCCGCGTAACGGCGGTGAAAGAACTGCAGCGTGCCGAGATTCGACCAGCCGGCCGCGGTCGGCTCGATGGCCAGGGACTGGCGATACGCAGCCATGGCCTCGTCGCTGCGTCCGAGAGCCTGCAACGCGGCGCCGAGATTCGCGTGGCCGCGCGCGAAGTCCGGCAGGAGCTCGGTGGCCTTGCGGAAGTGCTGCGCCGCATCCTCGAAGCGGCCCTGCGCATAGCAGAACGCCCCGTATTTTGTGTGATTCGTAGAGGAATCGGGCCGCAGCAACAGCGCGCGCCGATACATCTTCTCCGCATCCTCGGCACGGCCCTGGCCCTGCAGAGCCTCCGCCATGCCGATCACCGCATCGGGATCGTCATTGCGCAACGCCAGCGCGCGCTGGAACGACGCCGCGGCCTCCGCATGATTGCGCGATGCGTTCCGCAGCTGTCCGAGGGTGATGTGGCTGTCGGGATCCATCGCGCTCAACGCCACCCCGCGCGTGGCGTAGACCGTGGCTTGTTCGAGGAGCGCCGGCTGCCCCGCCAGCGACGCTTTGTACAACAGCGCGCGCGCGAGCAGCGCATTCACCGCACCCGACTGCCGTGCATTGCGCAGGATCGCCTCCAGCGAGGTGATGGCGCGATCGACGGAGCGCTCATCCTTCACTCGCTGCAGCAGTCCCACCGCTTCGATGAACTGCCGTTGATCGCTCGGGCCGAGCATCGCCGCGGCCGTTTCCATGCGTGGCGCGGGCGCGCGTCCGAGCGCGCGCAGGATCTCGTCGGCCACGGCATCTTCGAGTGCGAACAGCTCGGTGGCCGGTCGGGTCGCTGTATTCGCGATCATCGTGCGTCCGGTGACGGAGTCCGTCAGCGTGTACGCCACACGCACGTCGTCGCCGGCGCGTTGCACGGATCCGCGCACGACGGCATTCACTCCGCGTTTGCCGGCGATCGCGGCCACATCATCGCGGTCGGTCACAGGCGCGCCTTCGAACGGCGACGACACGCGCAGCCCGCGCACTTCCGAAAGCCGCGATGCGATCAGCTCCGAAATGCCATCCGCGAGAATGCGTCCTTCCGCGGTCGCGCTGAGATCGCGAAACGGCACCACCGCGAGCGAGGCCACGCGCTGACCGGCGGCGCTGCGTTGCCGCATCCAGTAATACGCGCCGCCGCCGAGCATGGCCAGCAGCAACGCCGCGGCGATGCCGATGCGTGCGCGGTTCCTCGTGCGGACAGCCGGCCCCGCACGGATCACGTGCCGGTTGCTGCTCTGCGTCAGCCCGTCGCGGATCTCGCGCAGATCGCGCGCGAGGTCGCGCGTCGATGCGTAGCGGTCGCGCGGATTCTTGGCCAGGCAACGCGAGACGATGCGGTCGAGGTCGTACGTCACCGCTTCGTTGATCTCGGAAGGCGGCGGAACTTCATCGCGGATGATGGCCGCCATCGTCTCCGCCTTCGAGTCGCGGTCGAACGGACGCACGCGCGTCAGCATCTCGTACAGCATCACGCCGAACGAAAACTGGTCGGAGCGCGAGTCCATCTCCTTCCCTTTCGTCTGCTCGGGCGACATGTACCCGACCGTGCCGAAGACGGCGCCGGGCGATGTGTGCGGAATGGTCGTGTCTTCCGAGGTGATGGTGCGGATCTGCTTCGCCAGGCCGAAGTCGAGGATCTTCACGAAGCCGTCCGGCGTGATCATCACGTTGTCCGGCTTGAGGTCGCGATGCACGATGCCGCGATCGTGCGCGGCGGCGAGACCGTCGGCGAGCTTCACCGCGATGCGCAATGCGTTCTTCAGCGTCAGCGGCTCCTTGAACGCGATCGTGCGCAAATCCGCGCCGTCGATGAGCTCCATGGCGATCCAGGCCATGTTCTCCGTGACGCGGATGTCGTAGATGGTGACGATGTTCGGATGATTGAGCGCCGACGCCGCCCGCGCCTCCTGCTCGAACCGGCGCAACGCTTCCGGATTCGACGCCAGCTCCGGCGGCAGGAGCTTGAGCGCGATCACGCGTTCGAGTTTCGTGTCGCACGCGCGGTACACCTCGCCCATCCCGCCGGCGCCGAGAGGGCCGAGGATCTCGTACTGCTCGAGGCGGTCTCCGATATTGAGTTGCAAGGGCGGAGAAAGGATAGCGCGCCGGCGCGGCGTTAAGGAGCGGCCGCCAGCGACACCGTGAAAATCCCCCAGC
>CAMPKJ010000364.1 GCA_946887105.1 uncultured Acidobacteriota bacterium
ACCAACAGCGCGGCGAACTCGTCGCCACCGAGCCGGGCCACGATGTCACCGCCGCGCACCGCCGCTCGCAGGAGATCGGCGGCCGCCCTGAGCAGCTCGTCGCCAGCAGCGTGGCCGAACTGATCGTTGACCTGTTTGAAGTTGTCGAAGTCGAAGGTGATGATGCTGACCGGGTGGGCGTCGGAGGCGAGATCGATCACGAAACCGAGGCGGGCCACGATGTAGGCCTTGTTGAACGCGCCGGTGAGCTGATCGGTGATGCCGCGCGCGTGCATCGTCTCGGTGAACTCGACTTCGAGCAGCGAGTCGATGAAGCGGAAAACGCAGTTGCCGACTTTCACCAGCGTCCCCTGCACCAGCGAGACCGGTGTGCGGATGCGCATCCCGTTCACGAGCGTTCCGTTCGTGCTGGCCAGGTCGTTGATCGTGACTGTGTCGCGCACGCGGATCACCTCCGCGTGAATGCCGCTCACGGCGCGCTCGCGCACGCGGATGTCGCACTCCGGACGGCGTCCGATGATCTGCCGCCCCGCGCGCAGCCGGAAGACCTGCCCGGGCAGGTCGCCCTCGAGCATCACCAGCGCCGGCTCGTGCGTCTGCGCACGTTCCATCGGGTCCGGATCGAGCGTATCGATCTGCACCTCGGTGGTCTTCCGCGGCGGCGGCTTCTCCTCCGCGGCTGGACGCATGACGTTCTTCAGCCGTTCGAGCATGGGACGTTTACGAGACAGTGTAATACGGACGAACGAGTTCCTCGGGTCCTCGGAGTGCCTCGGCGTTCCTCGGAGGAGTCGCCCCTCCACCCGAGGAACCCGAGGAACTCCGAGGAACCCCGAGGAACTCGTGAAACTAGTTCACGGTCTCCGGCAGCCGTCCGTCCCTCTCGCTCCAGGCCCGGATCTGCGACACGGTCTGGAAGCCGCGCGGCAGTTTCAGGCCGCGCTGGGCGCGCTTGCCGGCGTACTCCTCGAGATCCTTCCCCTTCAGGTTCGTGTGGCGTTTGCCGGCCTGCACGATCAGCGTGCCGTCGAGCGGCACGACGGCGATGCCGACCACTTTCTCCGGCGCGATGGGCGTGCGGTGCAGCTTGATGGTCTGCACGCCCTTGCCGCGCGGGAGGTTCGGCAGCTCGGCCACGTCGAACACCAGCAGCTTCCCTTCCGACGACGCCGCGGCCACGCGATCGGTCTCGTAGCTGCCGACCTTCTGCGGACGCAGCACGGTGGCGCCCTTGCCGGCGTTCACGATGGTCTTGCCGGCCTTGAGGCGCGTCATCATGTCTTCGAGACGCACCACGAATCCGTATCCGTCGTCGGTGGCAACCAGCCACAGATCGTCGGGCTCGCCCATCATCACCGCCACCATCGACGCGCCGGGAGGCAGCGTGAGCGACGACGTCACCGGCTCGCCGTGACCCTTCGCCGACGGCAGCTCGTGTGCGGGCAGCGAGTAGCTGCGGCCGGCCGAGTCGAGAAACACCGCCAGCTGATTGCTGCGGCCTTTCGCCGCGTGCAGGTACGCATCGCCCGACTTGTACTGCAGCGTGCTCGGATCGAGATCGTGTCCCTTGCCCGCGCGCACCCAGCCGCGCTCGGAAAGCACCACCGTGACCTGCTCGGACGGGATCAGCGCGGTCGGATCGAGCGCCTTCGCGGCCTCGCGCTCCACGATCGGCGAGCGGCGCTTGTCTCCGAACTCCTCGGCGTCTTCGAGCAACTCGTCGCGCACCTGCTTGCGCAGCTTCTGCTTCGAGCTCAGCACCTTCTCCAGCTCCGCGCGCTCGCCGGCCAGCTTTTTCTGTTCGCCGCGGATCTCCATCTCCTGCAGCTTGTTGAGGAAGCGCAGCTTGAGCTCGAGGATGTACTCGGCCTGCGGATCGCTGAGCGTGAAGCGCTGCATCAGCACCGGCTTCGGCTCGTCTTCGGTGCGGATGATGCGGATCACTTCATCGATGTTGAGATACGCGACCAGCAATCCATCGAGCAGGTGCAGCCGCGCGTTGACGGCGTCGTAGCGATGCTGCAGGCGGCGCCGCACGGTATCGATGCGGAACTCCAGCCATTCCGCCAGCAGGTCGCGCAGGTTGTAGAGGCGCGGCCGGCCGTCGAGGCCGATCATGTTCATGTTGATGCGATAGCTGCGCTCCAGGTCCGTGGTCGCGAAGAGGTGCGTCATCAGCTCGTCGAGGTCGACGCGATTCGAGCGCGGCACGATCACGATGCGCGTCGGGCTCTGCTGGTCCGACTCGTCGCGCACGTCTTCGACCATCGGCAGCTTCTTGGCCGTCATCTGCTGCGCGATCTGCTGCTGGATCTTGTTGCCGGAAACCTGGAACGGCAGCGCCGTGATGACGATCTCGCCTTCCTCGATCTCCCACTTCGCGCGCTGCCGCACGCCGCCGTTGCCGCTCTTGTACATCTCGCGGATCTCCGCGGCCGGCGTGATGATCTCCGCCGCGGTCGGGAAGTCGGGGCCTTTGATGTGCTTCGTGATCTGCGCGAGCGTGGCCTCGGGATTGTCGAGCAGCTCGATGCAGGCGTCGACCACTTCGCGGCAGTTGTGCGACGGGATGTCGGTCGCCATGCCGACCGCGATGCCCGACGCGCCGTTGAGCAACACGTGCGGCAATCGCGACGGCAGGAGCCGCGGCTCTTTCATCGTGCCGTCGAAGTTCTGCTGCCACGCGACGGTTCCCTGCTCGAGCTCCGAGAGCAGCGACTGCGAGAACTTCGTCAGCTTGGCTTCCGTGTAGCGCATGGCCGCGAACGATTTCGGATCGTCCGGCGAGCCCCAGTTCCCTTGCCCTTCGACGAGCGGATAGCGCATCGAGAACGGCTGCGCCATGAGCACCATCGCCTCGTAGCAGGCGCTGTCGCCGTGCGGGTGGAACTTGCCGATCACGTCGCCGACCGTGCGCGCGGATTTCTTCGGCTTCGACGTGGGACCGAGTCCGAGCTCGGACATCGCATAGATGATGCGGCGCTGGACCGGCTTCAGGCCGTCCGCGAGGTGCGGCAGCGCGCGATCGAGGATGACGTACATCGAATAGTCGAGGTACGCCTTGCGCGCGAAATCGCCGACCGGCTGGTTCTCGATGTCGGGAAAGGTGGGCGGGGGCGGGTTGAGGGTCAGTTGATCGTTGCGTTGTCTCTTGGTGGCCATCAGTGCGGGGGAAGACTAAATCAGAATGCAGTCCCCCGCTATCCGCCGCGCTAGGATCTACACCCAATGGATCTCACCTGGTCTCTCGAGGACGTCGTCCGCACTTCCGATGAGGACGCCGTCCGCCGCCGCTTCGCCCAGCGGAACCGGCGCTGGCTGATCTTCCTTCTGATCTTCTTCGCCTTCGCGTCGTTCATCACCACCGTGAATCACGAACTGCGCCGGACGGTATTCGACGTGCTGGTCGGCGTCGCGAATCTGGCCGCGATCGCGGCGCTGCTCTTCCTGATGCGCTACGCGTCGCGCGAGCGGATGGCCGAGGAGCGCTTCCTCTGGCGCGCCGGCGCATGGATCCGCCGGCACAGCAATGCGGTGTCGCTGACGTACGTGGCCGTGCAATTCGTGCTCGCGCTCGTGCTGGCACGCCACGACGACAACTTCCTCGGCTGGGTGATGACCTTCCCGCTGCTCATGCTCGGCTTCCGCATGCTCGTCCCGGAGCTGGTCCTGCTGCACGGCTACCTGCTCGCGGGCGGTCTGCTGATGACGCTGATGGGCGGCACGAAAGCGCGCGAGATTCCGATCCTCGTCTCGATGATCGTGATGAACGCGATCGCGTTGGGGATCGAGCTCTACACCTCACGCCGCATGCGCCGCGACGTGGTCACGGACTGGACGGCGCGGCGCACGCAGGCGCGAGAACAGGTGCGCATGCGCGACGAGCTGCGCTACGCGCGCGAGCTGCAACTGAGCATGCTCCCCGAATGCGCGCCGAAACTGGAGTGGGCGGACATCTGCAGCGTCTCCGTGCCGGCGACGGAAGTGGGCGGCGACTATTACGACTACTTCGTGGATGGGGAGTCGGTGGCGCTGGTCTGCGTCGACGTGGCCGGTCACGGCATGGCCAGCGGTCTCGTGCTCGCGGCA
>CAMPKJ010000365.1 GCA_946887105.1 uncultured Acidobacteriota bacterium
GATCAGTACTGTTCGACTTTGTCGACCACGTTGTCGAGCGATTCGCCCGCGCGAAAGCGGCGCAGGTTCTCGATGAAGAAGCTCATCGCGCGTGCGTGCGCGTCGTGCGTGTGATCGGCCGTGTGCGGGGAGATGAGCACGTTGTCGAGCTGCCACAGCGGATGTCCGTCCGGAAGCGGCTCGACTTCGAAGACGTCCAACGCGGCGCCGCGGATGCGATGGCCGCGGAGCGCGTCGATGAGCGCGTCTTCGTCGACCGTTCCGCCGCGGCCGATGTTGATCAGCACCGCGTCGCGTTTCATGAGCGCGAGGCGCTCGCGCGACAGGAGCCGGCGCGTTGCGGGCGTCAGCGGCGTACAGAGGACCAGGTAGCGCGACTCGGCGATCACCTCTTCGATGGTGGGATCGCCGAGCTCGCGCCGGCGCCGCGCGGTCAGCACGCGCATGCCCAGCGCGCTGGCGCGGCGGCCGACCGCGTGGCCGATGCCGCCGTAGCCGATGATGCCGGCGGTCTGTCCTTCCAGCCGCTCGACGTCGTACGGCTCCCAGCGTCCGCGATCCTGATTGCGGATCAGGCGGCGCAGGTCTTTCGCGAACCAGAGCATGGCCGCGATGGCGAACTCGCCGAGAGCGTCGGCGTAGAGGCCGCGGGAGTTGGTGAGGATCACGTCGCTGCGCCGCAGGAGATCGAACGGCAGCGATTCGACGCCCGCCGCCAGCGTGTGAATCCAGCGCGTGTTGCCGAGGTCGAGCCACAATTCGGTGAGCACAGGCGCGAGCCGCGGAGCGATCAACACCGCGTCCGCGCGCCGCGCGTCGCTGCGCAGCGAATCGGCGCTGGTGCCGATCGACAACTCGACGTCCGGCGCTTCGCGCCGAAGCATCTCGAGCGGACCGAAATCCGGCGGCGCAATGACGAGAAGACGCATCAGGTCAGGCGGGAAAGCGTACTGCACATCGGCGGACGTTTCAGGGCGGGAAGCCGTCCTTCATCCATTGTGCGAACAACTCCGTCTGCGCCTGGCTCAGCGGCGGCATGGGTGCGGGCGGCATGAGCGACGCGGCGATATGGCCGTAGATCAGCGCCGCATTGGTCTTGACGGTGTCGTAGTTCGTGAGGTCGAAACGCCACATCATGTTGGCGCGGAACGGCGCGAACATCGGCGCAATGTCGGTCTTGAACGAGGTGGCCACCGAAACCCTCCTTATCGATCGCCGGCCCACATCACCGCGGCGATCACAATCAGATAGAGCCCGCTCACTACATTGGCTTTTTCGGGGATCCAGCGGCGGATGCTCGCGCCGCCGATGATCCCGAACAGGCACATCGACGCGCTGATGATGCCGATCGTGGCCGCGGCCACCGGCAGGGGATAGCCAAACGTGCCGAGGCTCACGCCGATCAGCAGATTGTCCAAGGACAGCGACAGCGGGAGCGCGGCGATGGTCCAGCGATGATTGACGATGCGCTCCAGCTCATCGCGGTCCTTGAACGCCAGAAAGAGAATTCCGGCGCCGCACGCGACGAGAATCATCGGCGCGATGCGATCGACCAGCGCGCCGAATTGCGCGTGCACGGAGCGCATGAACAGCAGGCCGAGGAGCGGCGTGGCCATTTCGCAGACACAGAAGGCGATGGCGAACCACGCCCGGCGCGCGCGCGTCAAGGGAGCCATGCTCACGGCGGCCGCGACCTGCACGTTGTCGGCGCCGGCCAGGATGCCGAGCAGGATGATCTGCAGCAGGTCGGTCATGACAGCGTGTAGATGTTCAGGACGCCGCCGTTGCCGCCTTGCACGAGCGCGCCGGCCACGACGTAATTGCCGGCGATCGCCGGACCCATACAGTAACCGTAGCCGCCGCTCATGCCGCCGGTCTGCGCGCCGAAATTCTCCGTGTCGCTCCAGAGCAGCGTCCCGTCCGCGGCATTGAACGCATAGAGCGCGACCAGCGTCGTGGACATGAATACCACGTCATTGACGACCGCGGGGACGCTGATACCGCTTTCGCCGGCGTTCTTGTAGAGCGGATTGTCTGGATTCGCGGCGGCGGCGTAGCGTTTGGGATCGCCATTGTCGAGAGGCCAGGCGTCATCGAGCGTGTTCCAGTCCAGCGCGCGGAGGAACGGCGTCGAATCGGAGTCGATGCCGGCGCAGATATAGTGATAGTTGTTGCCGCCGATGCCGATGAACAGCTTCTGTTGCGGCGTGCAGAGCGCGGCCGTGCTGTACGTGCCGTGGAAATTCTCGCCCTGCGTCTGATTGGACTGATCGTTGGTCAGGACCGGATTGGGCTCGCTCGGATCGTCGACGCCGTGCGGATCGACGGTCGGGATCTGGCTGCCGTCGTTCATGTACGGCAGCAGCTGGCGCGTCTCCAGTACCTGATACGTCTGCGCGTCGAATACGAGATAGCAACCGTTCTTGCAGCCGATGCCGACCACCTTGCGGCCGTTGCGCGTCCAGAGCGTCGGCGCGCCGCCGATGTCCACGTCGACGTCGCTGGGGCGGTAACTGCTCGATGCCGGGATCTGGATGCAGGCCTTGAACGCGCCGGTGCTCGCGGCCAGGACCAGCACGCTGTTCGTATAGCCGGCGGTCGGCAGCTCGCCGTCTGGTTGCGGATTGCCCGTCGCGCAATAGACGGCGTCGAGCTCGGGATCGACGGCGATGCCGGACCAGACCGACGCGCCCTTGGCGACCGGCTGTTGATCGAACGTGGTGAATCCCGTCGGTAATCCGTTCTTGATCGTCTCCGACGGCAATTGATTCGGAGCGTTGTTGACGCCGGATTGGTATTGGCAGCTGCAATAGATCCAGATCACGTCGCCGGTGTTCGCGTCCAGGCAATAGACGAAGCCGTAGAGATCGGGATTCTCGCCTTCGCCGACGCCGACGTACACGCGGCCATTGACCACGGCCGGCGACGACCATCCCGAACACTTCGGCGCGGAGCCGAAATCGTTCGTGACCGGCTGATTGTGAGCCAGGTCCGCGTAGCGCAGGTCGATTTGCCATTTCAGCGCGAGCGTCTGTTGATCGAGGCAGTAAACCTGCCCGTTGAACGCGCTGAAGTAGACGTTGCCGTCGGCGACCGCGGGCGTGCAGCCCATGCCGCAGAATCCGTGCGTGTCGCCCTCGCTGGCGGTGATGCTCCATGGAAACGACGCGGCGGTTTTTCCGGTGGCCAGCTCGATCTTGAGGAGCAGCCCGCCATTCTGTGCCGCGGCTTCGAGACTGTTGGCCAGTCCGACGTAGACGTAGCCATCGACGACGGCCGGCGTCGAGAGGATCGAGCCCGGCACGTCGATCGACTGCGTCAGCTTCAGGCCGGTAACATTCGTGCTGTCGATCGGACTACCCGAGGCTTCGCCGGTGTGAGCCAGGTCGCCGTGAAACATCCACCAGTTGCTGGTGCTGCTGGACATAGTGCTCCTCTCTCTTACGGTGCCGCGGTCCGTTTGACCTTCGCGTTCGCCGGCGGAGGACCGCTTTGATGCGGGCGTCGCGCGAACCCCCAACTGTAGTCGCGCAGTCCGGTGCCGGCGTTGAAATGGCAGGACATGCAACTGTTGCCGAACGCGCCTGTGGTGAGCTGCGCGGCCTGGAAATACGTTTCCAGCACCGTGTTCACCGCGCCGTTGACCGGGAACGGCTGCCCGGAATCCTGCGGATAGACGCCGCGATTGGCCGGCGGCTTGAACCGCGCCGGATCGGTCGGCCATTGTGTGACCACCAGCTGGTAATACTGCCAGGGGGAGTTCTTCGGCAGCGCATTGTGGAACGCGTTGTTGACGTCCACCGTCGACGCGCCCGCCGGTGTGGTAGGGATGGGATTGAGACGGACCACTTGCGTCGGCGGCGAAGTAGGCGGCAGCTGTCCGGGTGACGTGTACGTGGGCCGGTTCGCGAAGCCCTGCGTTCCGGTGGAAGGATTGTCCGTGCCGTTATTGAAGGACGACGGCACGTTGTCGATTTTCGGCGGCACGTTATCGATCTGTTCGAAGGTGGACCAGATCCACTGCGGGAAATCCTTCGTCTTCTGGGCGATGTGGAAGCCGATCAGTCCCATCTGCTGCTGCGAGCA
>CAMPKJ010000366.1 GCA_946887105.1 uncultured Acidobacteriota bacterium
CGCCGCTCGCGCTGGCGGAGGAGATTCTCGAAGTGGCTCGGAACTGGGTGGCCGCGCCCGGTCCCGGTCGCGTCGGATGGATCTCGCTCTCGACCGCTCCCGCGCACGGGAACACGTGGCTCCTGCACGATCTGGCCGAGCGGTTCCGCACCGACTACCTGTTCCGCTTCCGCTTCAACACCGTGCTCGTTCCGGCGGCGACCGGCAATGCCGCGCCGTCTCCCGCGCTCGGCCCGCTCCAGGAGACGCTGACCGCCCCGCTGCGCGACCGCAGGTTGTCCGGACCTCGGCTGCGCGTCATGGAGGCGATCGCCGCGCATCCACTGCTGCTGCCGCTGATGACCATCGTGGTCCTGACCGCGATCGTCGTCTGCGCCACGATTGCGCAGTACCTGACAGATGAGCCGATGTGGTCGTACCGCGATTTCGTCGAGCGGTACATGCCGGAAAAGATCTGGCGGATGATCCCGGTGGCGATGATCGGCATCCTGGCGAGCGTCCTCCCCAGCGCCATCACGCGCGTTCTGCAACGCTCCTCGCAGTACGACCCTCTCCGCGAGATCGAGCTCGGGCACATCCAGTCGCGCGAGGCGATCACCGCCGGACTGATTCGCCTGATCGGAAAGCGGCAGGGCGTCGTGCTGTTGATCGACCGCGCCCACCTTCTCCGCGAGACGGAGAATCTCTTCCTCACCCATCTCGCGAAACCGGAGACGCGTCCTCCGGAGTTGGTGGAGTTCTTCGGGAAATACCAGGTCCTGATCGTGTCGCTCGACGAGGTGGCGCCGTGGGTGGTCACCTCGTACAAGACGGTGGTCGTCCCGGAGTTCGGACTGACCGATCTGCGGGAGATCGCGCGCCGCCACGGCAAGGCGGTTCACGACCGCGTCAGGCACGACACCGAAGATGCCGGCGAGCTGCTCGAGCAGGCGCGCCGCGACATCCATTCGCTATTCGGCGGCGGCGAACATCTCCTGGCCGACGTCGGCCTGCACTATCGCCGCGCGCAGGAAGAGAGTCCGAACGATCTCGCCTACGGACTCGACGCGATGATGATCTACCAGGCCGTGCGGGTGAAGAGCGAAGGGAAGGCGGAGATCCCGAAGGGCGAGCTGGGACGGTGGCTGAAACGGCTCAACGCATCGTCGCACCTGCCCGATTTTCAGATCGAGCCGGCCGATACGGCGGAACTGGTGAAGTCGTTCTCGCGCACGACGCTGGTGCGGCCGGCCGGCAATCAGCTGGTCTTCGACGTCGCACGCTGCCGCGCGCTGCTCGACTGGGCCCGCGACGACAAACGACAGGACGAGGCCTTCGTGGCCGCGCGCGCGTACGTCTACTGGTGGCGGGAAATCGTTCCCGCGATCGCCGACGCCGATTTCGCGACGGCGTTTGCGCCGCATCCTCCGCTGGCATGGCGCCAGAAGATGAAGCGCGCCGCGTGGCTGCTGATGGAGCTCACCAAGCTGCCCATCGGCGTGAGCGCGTTGCTCGACACCATGCGCGAGTCGCAGCGCGAGAGCACGCGCGCCGATGCCGCGTCCACGCTCCTGCTCGCGTCGATCGCCCACTTCCGCGAAGGCGATACGACGCTGGCCATCGGCGCCGCCGAAGACGTGATCGACTGGATCGGCGACGGCGGTCCGCCGCTCGATGTCTACGCGACGCACCTGTGGGAGATGTACTGGCTGACCGCTTCTCCGATCGTGCTCGAGACGCTTCATCGTCTGCGGGAAGCGGCTCCATCCGTGGCCCGGACGCAGGCCTGGCGGATCGAATCGCGTTTCCATGCGATCGCCCGTGGCGACGAGGCCGAGCCGTGGAAGCTTCCGCGCAAGCGCGGGCTCAGCGAACGCCTGCTCGTGCGTGGCGCGCTCGCGGAATCGATTCGGGCCGCGCGGAACGACCGCGGCGTCGCGTTCGCGCAGGCGCTGCATCCGCGAACGGAACCGCTGTTCGCCGACGCGGCGCTCCCGCTGTCGTCCGCACCCATTCAGCTGTGGATGATGCGGGTGACGCGAGCGGTCGAGGACGACGCCGGGCAGGCGGCCAGGCTCCTCCAGGCGTGGAGGAAGACCCTTCCCGATACCACGGCCGATTGCTGCGTGGGCGATGAGCCGCTGCAGTGGTACGCGCTGGCGATGCATCTGCACGCGCGCCGGCGCGCCGGCGTCGATGACGACCCTCCGGTCGACGTCTCCGCGGAGGAGGCCTACAACCGGGCCTTGCTCCTCGCCTCGGTGCTGAACTGGCAGGCGTTGACCTCCGAGATCAGTTACTTCCTGGGCGTGTTCCTCGTCGATACGACCGACCCCGTGAGCGCCGTCGACACCGCGCCGTGGAAACGCTGGGAGACGGCGTTCCAGAGCGTGCTCGCGGTCGAGAAAGAAGCCGCGTGGTATCTCTTCACGCCCGAGGTGCTGCTGAGCCGCTGGGGTGAGATCCGCAGTGCGTCGGTCGACCGCAGTCTGAGCGACGGATGGGCCGCGTATCAGGCACTCAAACGCAGCCGTGCGTGCGACGAGGTGCTGCTGGAGATGCACGGCACGCTGCAACGCGATTTCATGACCTGCGCGGACAACAACGAGGCGCGGGATCTTTCGGGCGATCTGCAGCTGGAGTGGGCCGAGAGCCTGGCCGCGAAAGCAGCCCGTTCGCGCTGGACGCGCGCCACTCTGGAAGCCGAACAGGCCGTGCACTTTGGGTTGGCTGCGCAGGCGCGGCGCCTGTCGGAACGATTCAGCGAAGTACCGCCGCTGTTGGAACGCGCCGCGAAACGGCTGGATGCCGTTCCGACGGACAGCCCCGATCGCCGGCAGGTCGAGCTCTCCATCGGATTCCAGTGGATGTGCCTGTACCACGACGAGGAGAAGTGGGACGAGTTTGCGGCCTCCGCGGCAGCGCTCTGGTCGAAGTTGCAGATTACCGATGCGGTCTATCCGGTCGTGTTGTCGTCGCGTGTGGGCGAGCATTCGAGGCGCGGCATGCTGCGTCAAGAGTGGCCGGTCGATGCGAACGGCAATCCCGCCGAAGATCCGGACGCGCCGCATCTCTCCCTGAGCCTGGAGTGGATGAAGATGTGCGGCGTCGAAAACGTGGCCACGCGCTACGAGTATCGCTTCTGGCAACTGCACCAGGCCCTGCCGTACGAGATGACGAACTTCACGAACTACGCGCGCGCGATCATCAACGTCGCGGAGTACGGCATCGACGATGCGAAGCTCATCGGGCCGATCCGTCCGTTCCTCGTGCAGCTGCTCGACGTCGCGTCGGAGTACTACATGTCGCAGCACATCGGCTCGAAGCGCATCGACGCGCTGCGCCTGTTGATGATCGCCACCGACCATTCGCCCGAGTATTACGCCGCGTATCGCGTGGCTTTGAACGAATTCGCGCAGCTGGTGGAGCACGAGAAGAAGGTCCTGGCCGACAGCCCGCGGCAGTGGTATCTCCTCGCCAACCACATCCATCGCTACTTCCAGTTCCTCGTCGACAGCCGCCGCGCGCAGACGGAGATGCTCCGCACGTTCGACGACGCGCGCGTCGACGTGGAGCGCGTGCTGGCCGATCAGCAGACGCGCGAGCGCGACTACGACCAGGCGCAGGAAGCGTTCAACCGCCGCGACGTCGCGGGCGCGCTGCGCATCCTCGACGCCGCACTGCCCGGCAACAATGCACTGTGGGTGTTCTGGAGCGATCTCGATGCGCTGTCGCTCTGGATGCGTGGTGCCGAGACGGTCGACACCGGGCCGAAGCACGAATCGCGGGCGCAGCAGCTGCGCGCGTTCGCGATCCGCTACGTGCGGCAGCTCAGCCGGTCGGTCGACGACATGCAGGTACAGATCATCGCCGTCCGCCTGCTGCGGCTGCTCGAGGCCTCGCTCGACGACACGCCGCGTCTGCCCGTGGCCCGACATCCGGAAGATCGCGTGTCCCCCGGCCGTGCCGCCGCTGGTAGGGATTCGCACGGCGGCGACACTCCTCCTCTGGGGTTCCGGGAGGCGTCATGAACGAGCTGTTCGCAATCTTCAGACAGCATCTGCTGTGGGCGTTGATGCTGT
>CAMPKJ010000367.1 GCA_946887105.1 uncultured Acidobacteriota bacterium
CATCCAGACCGTGGCCGAGGATGCGGCGGGGGATTTGTGGATCGGCACGCGCGGCTCGGGGGCGTTCCGGCTCGCGCGCGACGGGGCCACGACGTGGACGCGCGAGCACGGACTCGCGAACCAGCGGATCATGTCGTTCTTCACGCGCGAGGACGGAACCGCGTGCGCGGTCGATCGCGTCGGCATCTCGTGCTTCGACCGCGACGGCGCGATCCATCACGGATCGCTGTGGCCACCCGGACATCCGCCGGGCTGGGGTTGGAATCACACCGTCGTGCGCGATCGCGACGGCACGTTGTGGGCGTCGTCCAGTCGAGGTCTCATCCACTGGCCGCGCGTCGATCGCATCGAGGATCTCAGCCGCATCGCACCGCTCGCGATCGTCGGGACTCGGCACGGTGTGCCCGCGGACGAGATCTTTCGCGTGTGGCAGGACTCGCGCGGCGTGCTCTGGTTCAGCACGTTCACGGACACGCCGCTGTCGCGTCGCGACCCGGCCAGCGGGGGCATCACGTCCTTCGGCGCCAACGACGCCGTGACCGGCACTCCGACGGCGTTCGCGGAAGATCGCGCCGGCAACGTCTGGCTCGGTCTCTACGCCGGTGGCCTCGTCCGCGTCCGTGGCGATCGCTTCGAAACAGTTCCCGGCGACATCCCTCCCGGCCTCGTGCGCGATCTCGAGATCGACTCGAAGGGCCGCCTGTGGGTCGGAACGGCGAGCGGGATCGTGCGCATCGACGACCCCGCGCTTCCGGTGAATCGACTGGCGATGCGGCGTTATTCGCGCGAGGACGGGCTGGCCTCGAACAGCGGGTACTGCTTCGTCGAGATGCCGGATGGTCGCATCGCGATCGGATCGCAGCGCGGGCTCGACGTGCTCGATCCGGAGAGCGGGAGTGTGGTCCACGTCTCGACTCGCGAGGGCCTGGCCAGCAACGAGGTGAGCGTGGCGATGCTCGATGGCGATGGCGCGCTGTGGCTCGGCACCGTCAACGGGCTCTCGCGGTTACGGCAGATTCCGTCGCCGCGATTCATCCCCCCGCCGCGGCTGCGCATCGATTCCCTTCACATCGACGGCGTGCCGACGGCGGTCGCGGAGCTCGGTGCAACGAACATCTCTGATGTGCGCATCGAGTACCCGCGCCATGCGCTGTCGGTCGGATTCTCCGCGCCGCACCACGATCCATCGCAGCCGCTGCATTTCGAGTATCGCCTCTCCGAAGAGGCGCCGTGGACCGACGCCGGCACCCGGCGGGCGATCCTCTTCGATCGTCTTCCGTCGGGTTTGGGCACGCTGGAGATTCGCGCGGTGACGCCGGCCGGAAAGTCCTCCGAGCCGGCGCGCGTGTCGTTCATCGTCGTGGCGCCTGTCTGGCAACGGCCGTGGTTCCTCGCGGCCATCATCGCGCTCGCGGTGATGCTTGCGTTCGGCGCGCACCGCTATCGCGTGGCGCAACTCGTCGCGCTCGAGCGGGTGCGCACGCGCGCGGCGACCGATCTGCACGACGATCTCGGCTCCAGCCTGTCGCGGATCTCGATCCTCAGCGAAGTCGCGAAGCGGAAGCTCGGCAACGACGCGCCGGAGCCGATCCTCGACGAGATTGCCGACAGCGCCCGCGGCCTCGTCGACGCCCTCGGCGACAACATCTGGTCGATCGATCCAAGGCGCGACGATGTGCAGAGTCTCCTGATGCGGGTGCGGCACTTTGCGGCGGCAGTATTCGAGTCGCAATCGATCGCGATCGACGTGCGCATGGAACCCGGCGTCGCGTCGCTATCGCTGAAGCCCGAGCAACGCCGCGAAACGTATCTCATCCTGAAGGAAGCGCTGAACAACGCTGCGCGGCATGCGAGCGCGAGCCGCGTCGAGGTCCTCGCCACTGCGGAGGGGCGCGTTCTCCGCATTGCCGTCGAGGACGACGGCCAGGGCTTCGCGCCGGGCGCCGCACCGCGCGAGGAGGGCGGACGGGGGTTGCCCAGCATGAAGGATCGTGCGCGACGCGCGGGTGGACGGCTCGAGATTGCATCCGAGCCGGGGCGGGGGACGCGGGTGCTGGTCACGGTGCCGCTGTGATTGCGCCGCATGACCATGCTATGCGGCGCGCGAACGTTCGCGTGATACTTAGTGCTCCGTGGTGAGCACCGTCGCGATCGTCGAGGATGACACTCGCATGCGTGAGGCTGTGCGCGAGCTCATCGACGCGGAGCCCGACTTCCGTTGCGGCGGCGTTTACGGCAGCGCCGAACAGGCTCTCCGCAATCTCGGTGGATTTCCGGCGGACATCCTTCTGCTCGACATCCACCTCCCCGGCATGGCCGGCTCCGACGCCGTGCGTCTCTTCCACGATCGCTTTCCCGCGACGCGCATCGTGATGTTCACCGTCTTCGAAGACGACGCGCGCATCTTCACCTCGCTCTGTAATGGAGCGACCGGCTACGTCCTCAAGAAAACGCCGCCCCCAAAGCTCTTCCAGGCTTTGCGTGACGCGCGCGACGGCGGTTCGCCGCTCTCGCCGGAGATTGCCCGGCGCGTGGTGGATCTCTTCCGCAAGATGCGGCCGCAGGAGCTCGCGTCGGAATCGCTGACCGCGACCGAGGTGCGGCTCCTGGCGTTGCTCGCCGAAGGACACAGCTATCAGAGCGCCGCCGATCGGATGGAGATCTCGATCAACACGGTGCGCGATCACGTGCGCTCCATCTACGAAAAGCTGCACGTGCACTCGAAATCGGCGGCGGTGACGAAGGCGTTGCGGGCCGGAATCATCTAGAGCCGCATGTCCATGCTATGCCCGCGCCCCGGTTGCGACTGCTATCAATCGCGGCATGATGAAAACTCGCGTTGTGACGCTGCTGGTGGCCGCGCTGGCTCTCGATCTCGTGGCCGGCTTTCCGGGAACGGATCTCATCCTGCCCGCAGTGGGGCGGGTGCAGGGCGCGGGTGGGAGCCAGTTCTATACGACGGTCTGGATCACCAACCCATCGACGGCCGATCCGGCGGATGTCGTCGTCGAGTTCCTGCAGGCGGGCCAGAGCAACCTCGAGCCGCCGCGCGTGACGGTGAGCCTCGCGGAAGGACAGACCAGGACGTTCGAGAACGTCACGGAGACGCTGTTCGGCATCACCGGGATTCTCGGAGCATTGCGGGTGCGGTCCTCGCAGCCGGTGCTCGTATCCTCGAGGATCTACAACCAGGACGACGGCCAGACCGTCGCCGATTCGCAGGGACTTTTCTACGCCGGTGTGCCGTCGGAGTTCGCGATCGGCGCCGGACAGGTCGCGACGTTGCAGGGCCTTCGTCAAGATGTTGACTTTCGATACAACGTCTTCCTCGTCGAGACGGACGGATCGCTCGCGAGCGTGCGCCTGGATGTTCGCGACGGCAGCGGGAACGAGCTTGGATCGTCGACGCTCGATCTGCAGCCGTACGAGCAGCGACTGATCTCGCTGAAGACCTTCTTCGCAGCGAATCTCTCGGAGGGAGTGCTGACCGCAACGGTCATCGCGGGCGAGGGACGGGTGATCGTCTGCGGATCGCTGATCGCGAACGGCAGTCAGGACGCCTCCGGATTCGAGATGGCGTTTCGTTCGGAGCTCCTCGGCGAAGGCTCGCCGGGGCCGCAGGGTCCTCCAGGACCGATGGGACCCGCAGGACCACAGGGATTGCCAGGGCCGCAAGGGCCCGCCGGTCCCGCGGGAGCGGACGGCGCCGATGGCGCCATTGGTCCGCAAGGTCCTGCGGGCGCTATGGGTGCAGCAGGCGCGCAAGGTCCCGCTGGCCCGATCGGTCCGATCGGCCCAGCCGGCGCTGACGGTGAGATCGGTCCCGAAGGTCCTGCTGGCGCCATGGGTCCAGCTGGCGCGCAGGGTCCCGCTGGTCCGATCGGTCCGGCGGGTGCGGATGGCGCAGATGGCGCGATTGGTCCGCAGGGTCCTTCGGGCGCCATGGGTCCCGTCGGCGCGCAAGGTCCCGCTGGCGCGATCGGTCCAATGGGCCCGGCCGGTGCAGATGGCGCGA
>CAMPKJ010000368.1 GCA_946887105.1 uncultured Acidobacteriota bacterium
CGGTGATCGCGGCGATCGTGCCGGTGCTGGTGTCGGTCGGCATCGAGGTCTCCCGCATCAACTCGCCGGACGACATCGAAAGCGCCATGTTCGCGCTGATGGAGCGCTGGATCCTGCTGGTGTGGATCTTCATCGCCATCAGCGTTCTGTTGCTGCTCTTCGTCGCCATTCATGCATTCGTCGAGGCAGGATCGGCGCGCGTGTACGTCGACGCGGAGCGCACGGCCGGACCGGCCCTGCTCGGCGTGCGGGCGCGGTTCCGCACGTTCTCGATGGAGCGATGGCTGGCCGGCGCGAAGGAGGGCGGGTGGCCGGTGTTCTGGATTTACAACCTGGCGTGGGCGTCGGCCGGCGTGAGCGTGCTCATTCCGTTGCTGCCAACCATCGCCGGGATGCTGCTCCTGCGGGAACAGCCGCCCGCGGCGGTGGCGACCGGTTGCGTCGGTCTCGTGTTGACGGGATTGCTGTTCATCGTGGTCGGCGCGGTGACCGGGATGTGGGTGAATCGCTCGATCGCCGAATGGGCCGTGCATCGTTTCGGCGCACGCGAGGCGCTCGCCGCCGGCTGGTCGGCATTCCGCGGCGACCTCGGGCGCCATCTGTTGATCTTCCTGGCCGTCTTCGTGGCCGCGATGGCGGGATCTTCTTTCTTCGCGAGCTTCTCCTTCTTCGCCGCCTTCGGCGACGTGTTCAGCGGCAATCAGGGGATCTTCAATCTGGCCACGCTTCCGCTGCGCATCGTCGGATCGCTGCTGAACTCCGCGTTTTCGGCGATCGTGAGCGCGTGGTATCTGGCGTCGTATTCGGCGCTGGCCACGGAGTGAGTCGCAAAGTCTCAAAGTCGCAAAGTCTCAACGGGCGCGGTGCCTCACTCTTTGAGACTTTGAGACTTTGCGACTTTCAGACTACCCTCCCGCCGCGCATGTCGTTCGAGCACTTCTTCTCCAAAGACGCAAACTCCTTCCGCCCGTCCGCGATTCGCGCGTTCGCGAAGCTGATCAACGATCCGAACATCATCTCGTTCGCCGGCGGCGTACCGAATCCGGAGACCTTTCCGGCGCAGCGCATTGCGGCGGTGGCGGAGCAGGTCATTCGCGAGCGGCGCAACATCGCGTTGCAATACGGACCGACGCGCGGATTGCCGCGCCTCTGTGCGTCGATCGCGCAGATCTGCGCGGCGCGCGGCATCGACTGCACCGCGGACGATGTGATGGTCACCACCGGATCGCAGCAGGCGCTCGATCTGATCGCGCACACGCTGCTCGATCCGGGCGACGTCGTGGCGGTCGAGCTGCCGACGTACATCGGCGGATCGGCGTCGTTCTTCGCGCGCAGCGCGGAGCTCGTGGGCGTGCAGCAGGACGATGAAGGCATCGTTCCCGAGTCGCTGCGCGAAGTGGCATCGCGGCGGCGCATCAAGCTGCTCTACACGATCCCGAACTTCCAGAATCCGTCCGGCCGTCTGATGACGCAGGAGCGTCGCGCGGCGGTGCTGGCCATCGCCGAAGAGCACGACTTTCTGATCATCGAAGACGATCCGTACGGCGAGCTGGTGTACGTCGACGGCGCGGACACCACGCCGATGGCATCACGCGACAAGAGTGGCCGCGTGCTCTATCTCGGATCGTTCTCGAAGGTCCTCGCGCCCGGATTGCGCTGCGGCTGGATGCTTGCCGCGAAGCCGCTGCTGGAGCGGCTCGAAATCGCGAAACAGGCCGCCGATCTCTGCTCGGGCATGCTCGATCAGTCCATCGTCGACGAGTTGGTCGCGGGCGGCGAGCTCGCACCGCAGATCGAGAAAGTGCGCGCGTTCTATCGCGGGAAGCGCGGCACGATGATCGCGGCGCTCGAAGAGCACTTCACCGGCAAGGCGAGCTGGACCTCGGCCGACGGCGGGCTGTTCACGTTCCTCACCTTTCACGAAGACGTCGACACGGCCGCGCGCCTCAACGAGGCTGTCGCGAGAGGCGTGGCGTACATTCCCGGCGGCCCGTTTTTCGTCGATGGCAGCGGCCGCAACACCATGCGGCTCACGTTCGCGAAGGAAAGCGACGCGCGAATTGTGGAGGGCGTGTCGCGATTGGGAGAGGTGTTCGTGATCCAACGATGAACGATGAACGATGAACGATGACGAGGCGGCGCGGTTCATCGTTCATCGTTCATCGTTCATCGTTTAGACTAGGTTCAACGTTCTCCTGGAGGCTTTCCCTTGGATCAACATCGCGGCGGCTGGATCGAAATCATTGCTGGAGGCATGTTCTCCGGAAAGTCGGAAGAGCTGATCCGGCGGTTGCGCCGGTCGGTCATTGCGCGGCAACGCGTGCAGGTCTTCAAACCGATTCTCGACGACCGTTTCGCCACGGATGAAGTGGTGTCGCGCGACGATCGCCGTCTGAAGGCGCAGGCGGTCGCGACCAGCGCCGAGCTGCTCGCGCGCGTCGAGATCGGCGTGCAGGTGGTCGGCGTGGACGAGATCCAGTTCTTCGACGCCGGCATCATCGAGGTCTGCATGCAGCTCGCCGACGCCGGCATCCGTGTGATTGCCGCCGGACTCGATCAGGACTACATGCGCCGGCCGTTCGGACCGATGCCGGGACTGCTCGCCGTGGCCGAGGAAGTGTCGAAGATGCACGCGGTCTGCGTGCGCTGCCGCGGCGCCGCGCATTACTCGCAGCGTGTGGCGGGCGGGAACGCGCAGGTGGAGGTCGGCGACTCGGCGTACGAGGCTCGCTGCCGTCACTGCTTCGAGGCGTATCACGCGGCGCCGGAGGAAGTGCCCGCGGTGCAGCTGACGATCCCGCAACCGGTCGCCGGAAACGCGTGAAGAGGCTTTTGGAGTGCGGCGGCCGCAGCCGCCGCTTTCGTCTCGCATACGAAAGCGGTAGCTGCGGCTACCGCACTCCATACGCGCTGCTTGCCCTTCTTCTGGTCTTCTCGCTTTCCTGCCGCAATGCCGAGGGCGTCGCGCAGGATCCGGTGGCGCGGGAGGCGGAGGATGCACTGGTCGCGTACCTGCGCATCGACACCACCAATCCACCGGGAAACGAGACCGCGGGCGCGACGTACCTGCGCGGCCTCCTGACCCGGGAAGGCATCGACGCGAAACTGGTCGGCGACGACCCGAAACGGCAGGCGGTCTATGCGCGGCTGCGATCCGGCGCGCCGGCTGAAAAGGCGCTGCTGCTCCTCAGCCACATCGACGTCGTACCGGCCGATCCCGCGTTGTGGCGCAATCCGCCCTTCTCCGGAAAACGCGAAGGCGGCTACATCTGGGGCCGCGGCGCGCTGGACATCAAATCGCTCACCATCGCGCAGCTGATGGCGGTGGTCGATCTCAAACGCCGCGGCACGAAGCTGCGCCGCGACGTGATCTTCCTGGCCGTTCCCGACGAAGAGCTGGGCGGCATCCGCGGTGCGAAGGCGCTGCTGGAAAAACATCCGGAGCTCTTCGAGAACGTCGGCTTCGTGTTGAATGAAGGCGGCTCGAACGAGACCGCGGTCGACAAGGTCCTGTTCTGGGGCATCGAAGTGCAGCAGAAAGTGCCGCTCTGGTTGCGCGTGACCGCGGACGGCGAAGGCGGACACGGCGCGTCGGGAGAAGACGGCGCGACCATGAAGCTCATCCGCGCGCTGCAGGCCATCGACGCCATCGAGACCCCGTACCGCCTGACGGACGCGGTGGCGCGCAATGCGGCCATCTCCGCGGCCGCGCGCAAAGACGGCGGCGGCCATCGGATGCGCATGCTGCGCGAGCCGCTCGACATCGCGCGCATCGAGCGCGATCTGCCGAAGGGCTATCGCTCCCTGCTGCGCGACACGATCACGGTCACGCGTCTGTCCGCCGGAAGCGCCGTGAACGTCGTGCCGTCGCGCGCGGTCGGCGAAGTCGACATCCGCCTGCTGCCGGGAACGCCGGCGGATGACATGCACGCGAAGGTGCGCGCCGCGGTCGGCGAGACTGCGACCGTCGACGTGATTCTCGCGGGC
>CAMPKJ010000369.1 GCA_946887105.1 uncultured Acidobacteriota bacterium
GGTGTTGTTTTGTTACGTGCGGCTGTGGCTGAACATGTTCGACGGCATGGTCGCGGTCGCGTCCGGAAAGGCCTCGAAGCGCGGCGAGATCATCAACGACCTGCCCGACCGCGTCTCGGACGTGGTGATCTTCATCGGCATGGCGCACAGCGGCTGGTGCCACCGGCTGCCCGGCTACTGGGTGGCCATCAGCGCGCTGCTGGTCGCGTACGTCGGCCTCACGGGCCAGGCCGCGGGCGTGCAGCGCGAGTACAGCGGCATCATGTCCAAGCCGTGGCGCATCGTGCTGATGAGCATCGCCGCGGTGATCACATCGATCCAGATCCATCGCGATGCGCCGTACTGGTTCGGCGGCTGGCTGATCCTCGACTGGGCGAACTTCGCGATCATCGCCGGCTGCGCGCAGACCATCGTGGTGCGGCTGATGCGCATCTTCCGCGCGCTGCCGGCCAAGCCGTAAATGTTCGCCTCCGATACGATCCGCATCTATCTCGTCATCGCCGGCAGTGTGCTGGTGGTCGCCGGCGCGGCCATCGCGATCCTGAAGTTCAGCCTGAAGAAAAACGCGGAGCACGCGTGGCACGCGTACCGTGGCTGGCTGATGATGATCCCGCTCGTGATCGGGGCGGTGCTGCTCGGCCGCACGGCCACGATCGTTTTCTTCGGACTGATCGCCATGGCCGGCTTCACCGAGTTCGCGCGCGCCACCGGCCTCTATCGCGATTGGCTGATCACCGGCTGGGTCTACCTCGGCATCATCGGCGTGACCATCGTGACGCTCAGCCCGCCTCCCGGCGAACAGCTGATCGGCTGGTACGGCATGTTCATGGCGCTGCCGGTGTACGTGGTGGCCGGCATTCTCCTGATGCCCATTCTCCGCGACCGCACCAAAGGCCAACTGCAGCTCGCGGCCCTCGGCATCGTGGGCTTCATTTACATCGGCTGGATGTTCAGCCATCTCGCCTTTCTCGCGAACAGCCGCAACGCCGCCGGCTGGATCCTCTTTCTTCTCTTCGCCGTTCCTCTCTGCGACGTGGCGGCGTTCACGTTCGGCAAGATGCTCGGACGCCACAAGATGCGTCCCAACATTTCGCCCAACAAGACGTGGGAAGGCTCGTTCGGCGCGTTCCTGGTGGGCATGGCATTGCCGTGGATCTTCCGCTTCTCGCTGGAGGGCTTCGGCACGCGCGAGCTGCTGCTGGCGGGACTGATCGTCGGCATCGGATCGCAGCTCGGCGATCTCTCGATCAGCGTGATCAAGCGCGACATCGGCATCAAGGACATGGGCACGCTGATCGAAGGGCACGGCGGCGTGCTCGATCGCATCGACAGCCTGATCTACGTCGCGCCGCTGTTCTTTCACATGACGCGGTTCTTCGTTGGTCTGACGTGATGGACGAGTGGGATTACCAGCCGACCGCGGACTTCGACAAGACGCCGCTCGAGAAGCTGGCCACGTTCCCGCGCCATCCGGACATGTTCGTGTATGGGGTGCGCCTGATCGTGCATCTCTGCATTCGCGCGTGGCTGCGGATCTATCACCGCTTCCGCATCACCGGCCGCGAGCGGTTGCCGCTCGATCGTCCGTTCGCGATGGTCGCAAACCACGCCAGCCATCTCGACGCCGTGACGTTGCTCTCCGCGTTGCCGCTGATGCGCATCCAGAAGGCGTATCCGGCCGCGGCGAAGGATTACTTCTTCACGAACACGCCGAAGATCGCGTTCTCCGCGGTGGTGATGAACGCCATGCCATTCGACCGGAAGGAAAACCCGCGCGAGAGCCTGGCGCTCTGCCGCGAGCTGCTCGAAACGCCGGGGCACGTGCTGATCCTTTTTCCGGAAGGAACGCGATCGACGACGGGAGAGCTCGGCGCGTTCAAGCCGGGCATCGGCTTTCTCACCGCCGGCACGAACATCGCGGTGGTGCCGTGTTTCCTGGAAGGCGGATATCGCGCGTGGCCGAAAGGCGCGTTCCTCCCGCGGCCGCGCAAGCTGACGTTGAAGATCGGCGAGCCGATGAGCTTTGCGGACGTGCCCGCGGATAAGGACGGCGCGAAGATCGTGGCGGCGCGACTGCGCGACGCGGTGGCGGCGCTGTCAGGAGCGACAACCCCTCATCCGCCTACGGCACCTTCTCCCCTCACGAGGGGAGAAGGCTGAGACGGGTGTAGCCTTCTCCCCTCCGCAGAGGGGAGAAGGTGCCGCAGGCGGATGAGGGGTCCAGCATGCTCATCACTGAACACACAGCACCGGTCGACGAACAGACGTCGCTCTTCTACCGCGCATGGCTCCCGCCGAACGCGCGCAAGGCGGTGGTGATGGTGCACCGCGGCCACGAGCATTCGGGCCGCCTGATCGACGTCGTCGACGAGCTCGCGCTCGCCGACACCGCTGTCTTCGCATGGGACGCGCGCGGTCATGGCCAGTCGCCCGGCGATCGCGGCTACGCGCCGAGTTTCTCGCGCGTCGTCAAAGACCTCGACGTGTTCGTGCGCCACGTCTCCGAACAGCACGGGGTCGCCATCGAAGACATGGTCATCCTCGGCCACAGCGTCGGCGCGGTCACGGTCGCGGCGTGGGTCCACGACTACGCGCCGCGGGTGCGGGCGATGGTGCTGGTCACGCCGGCGCTGAAGGTGAAGCTGTACGTACCGTTCGCGCGTACGGGGCTGGCCTTCCTTCAGCGGATGCGCGGCGATCGCAAGTCGTACGTGCAGAGTTACGTGAAGCCGTCCATGCTCACGCACGACGCCGGGCAGGCGAAGCGCTACGCCGACGATCCGCTGATCACGCGCGCCATCGCCGTGAACGTGCTGCTCGATCTCTACGAAACCGCGGAACGCGTTTCCGCCGACGCGGGCGCGATTCGCGTTCCCACGCTCGTGCTGTCCGGCGGCTCCGACTGGGTGGTGGACGTGCGCGAGCAGCAACGTTTCTTCGATCGCCTCGGCGCGACGAAGAAGCGGATGCGCATTTTCGACGGCATGTATCACGACCTGCTGCACGAGGCCGGACGCGGCGAGGTGCTGTCCGAGATCCGCGACTTCATCGAGGACGCATTCGCGTCCGCCGAACCGCGCACGCCGCTCCTTGGCGCGCACCGCGACGGCTACACGAAACGCGAATACGACCGGCTCGCACGACCGGGATCTATGTTGAAAAATCTCGCGTACAGCGTGCAACGGCTGTCGTTGCAGACGGCCGGAAAACTGAGCGAAGGTGTGCGCCTGGGATGGGAAAGCGGATTCGACTCCGGCCGCTCGCTCGACTACGTCTACCAGAACGAGGCGCGCGGAGAGCTCGGCGTCGGCAAGCTGATCGACCGGACGTATCTGAACAGTCCCGGCTGGCGCGGCATCCGCCAGCGCAAGGTGCATCTCGAAAAGCTCCTGCGCACCGCCATCGATCGCACGCGCGATGCCGGACGCGCCGTGCGCATCCTCGACGTCGCGGCTGGCTGCGGGCGTTACGTGCTCGACGTGCTCGCGCGCGATCGCGATCCGAATGTCATCGCGTATCTGCGCGACTTCACGCCCGCCAACGTCGAGCAGGGGACGCGCATCGCGGAAGAGATGGGTCTCGCGAGTCGCGTTCGCTTCGAACCAGGCGATGCGTTCGACGAGGAGAATCTCGCCGCCATTGCACCTGCGCCGACCATCACCATCGTGTCCGGCCTCTACGAGCTCTTCGGCGACAACGACATGGTGCAGCGCTCGCTGCGTGGAATTCGCCGCGCCATGTCCGAAGGCGGCTTTCTGATCTACACCGGCCAGCCGTGGCACCCGCAGCTGGAGATGATCGCGCGCGTCCTCACCAACCGCGACGGCCAGCCGTGGGTCATGCGCAGACGCACGCAGGAGGAGATGGACGATCTCGTGCGCGCGGCGGGCTTCCGCAAGCTGGACATGGAGATCGACCGCTGGGGGATTTTCACGGTGTCGCTGGCGGCCGCTCCTTAACGCCGCGCCGGCGC
>CAMPKJ010000370.1 GCA_946887105.1 uncultured Acidobacteriota bacterium
GGCGACCTCACCGTAGAAGAAAACGTCGAGCTGCCGCTGACGTATCGCGGCATGCCGGCCAGCGAGCGCCGCACGCGCGTGCAGGACGCGCTCGAGCGCGTGGGCATGTCGCATCGGATGAAGCACTATCCGGCGCAGCTGTCCGGCGGACAGCAGCAGCGCGTGGCCGTGGCGCGCGCGATCGTCGGCAGCCCGTCCATCGTCCTGGCCGACGAGCCGACCGGCAACCTCGACTCGCGCAACGGCGAGGCGGTGATGACGCTCATGCGCGAGCTCAATCGCGACGGCGCCACCATCTGCATGGTCACGCACGATCCGCGTTACGCGAAACACGCCGACCGCACCGTGCACCTGTTCGACGGCCGCGTGGTGGAGGAGGAGCGGATGCCGGGTTCCTCGGGGTTCCTCGGTTCCTCGGAGGTCCTCGGAGGAAGCGCGCGCATGAGCGAGATCCCCTAGCCCCTCCGAGGAACCGAGGAACCGAGGAACCGAAAAATGCACGACCTCCGCTTCGCCTTCCGCAGCCTGACCAAGTCGCCCGGATTCGCGATCGCGGCGATCCTCACCCTGGCCATCGCCATCGGCGCGAACACGGCCATGTTCAGCATCCTCTACTCGGTGGTGCTGGAGCCGCTGGCGTTCCGCGATCCCGATCGCGTCGTGCGCGTCTGGGCCACCGACGTCCACAACGACAGCCTTCGCGAAGGCGCCGCGTTCCTCGATCTCGTGGACTGGGAAAAGCAGCAGACCGTCTTCAGCGCGATGGCCGGCACCACCGGCGCGATGCGCAATCTCACCGATCCCGCGCTCGAGACCGAGCAGATCTCGACCATGGGCGTCTCCCACGATTACTTCTCGCTGCTCGGCATCGCGCCGCTCGCGGGACGCGCCTTCGTGGCCGCGGATGATCGCGACGGCGCGCCGCCCGTGGCGATGATCGGCGACGCGTTGTGGCAGCGCCGCTTCGGACGGCGCAACGCGATCGGCAAACGGATCACGCTCGACGGCGTGAACTACGAGATCGTCGGCATCGCGCCCGCGAGTGCAGCGTTGATCCGCTCCGCGACCGAGGCGTACCTCCCGCTGACAGCCGCCGTCGCTCCGTTCGGCGACATCCGCGGAGTGCACGGCGTCTCCGTCATCGCGCGACTGAAAGACGGCGTCACGATCGAGCAGGCGCAGGCGGAGATGACCGTCATCTCGAAGCGCCTCGAACAGCAGTATCCCGACAACAAAGGACGCGGCGCGTTCATCGAGCCGGCGCATGCGGCCATGGTCGCCGACGCGCGCCCGCGATTGCTGATTCTGTTCGCCGCCGTCGCAGCGGTGTTGCTCATCGCGTGCATCAACGTCGCCGGGCTGATGCTCGCACGCGCCGACACACGCGTCCGCGAGCTGGCGATCCGCGCCAGCCTTGGCGCATCGCGCGCGCGCATCGTGCGCCAGCTGCTCACTGAAAGCGTGGCCGTCGCGGCGATCGGCGGCGCGCTCGGAATCGCGTTCGCGTGGTTCGCCATGCGTTCGCTGCTTGCGCTTGCGCCGCGCATTCCACGCGCCGACAGCATCGCCCTCGATTTGCCGGCGTTGCTGTTTGCGCTCGGCGTGACCGGACTCTCCGCAATTCTCTTCGGCGTCGTGCCGGCATTGCGCACCTCGTCCGTGCAGCCCGCGATGGCGCTCGGCAGCACCCGCGGCGTGATGCGCGGCACGCGCACGGCCGGGCGCGGAGTGCTGGTGATCGCGGAGGTCGCACTGGCGGTCGTGCTGGTGATCGGCGCCGGCTTGCTCCTGAAGAGCCTCGCGAAAATGATGGCGGTCGACGTCGGCATCGTCACCGGCAATACAGTCACGTTCTCGATGTCGCTGCCGGACCGGAAGTACGAGATGCCCAGTCGCGACACGTACCCGGTCTGGCCCGCGGCGACGAACTTTTTCGAACGTGCGCTCGCGGAGACTGCGCGGCTTCCCGGCGTGGCGCAGGTGGCGCTCGCGTGCAACCATCCGCTCAATCCCGGATCCACCTCGCAGCTGACGGTCGTCGGCAGGCCGACACCGGACGGACCGGTCGACGAAGTTGCCAACCGTCCCGTATCGCCGCACTACTTCGAGACGCTCGGCATCCCGCTGCTGCGCGGCCGCACGTTCACCCCGGACGACCGCAGCGCCGCACCATTCGTGGCGATCGTGAATGAAGCGCTGGCGCGGCGCTACTTCGGTGCCGAGGATCCCGTTGGGCGGAACGTGGTGATGTGGGGGAAGGAGCGGACCATCGTCGGCGTGGTCAAGGGCGAACGATTCGGCGGACCGCAGGCGGACGCGGAACCGGCGCTTTACAACCCGCTCGCGCAGATGCCGATGACCTATCTGACGCTGATCGTGCGCACGCGCGGCGAGCCGGAACCGGCGATCGCGGCGGTGCGGGCGATGATGCGCCGGATCGATCCCGACGTGGCGCTGTACGACGTGGAGACCATCGACGCGACGCTCGGCCGCACGCTGGCCACGCCGCGCTTCCAGGCCGTGCTGATCACGTCCTTCGGGGCGATCGCGTTGCTGCTCGCGGCAATCGGTCTCTACGCGCTGATCGCGTATCAGGTGCAGCAGCGCACGAACGAGATCGGCATCCGCGTCGCGCTCGGCGCCACGCGCGCCGAGGTGGCGCGGCTGATCCTCTCGCGCGCCTTCGCGCTCGCGCTGACCGGCATCGCCATCGGCCTCGGCGGCGCGTTGCTGGCCGGGCGTTTCCTGAAGTCGATCGTCTTCCAGGTCAGCACGAACGATCCGGCCATTTATGCCGCGGTGCCGCTGCTGTTGGTCGTGATCGCACTCGCGGCGACGTGGATCCCGACGCGCCGCGCGATGAAGCTGGATCCTGCGGTGGCGTTGCACGTGGAGTGATGAAGGTGTTGTCGGTTGTCGGTTGTCAGTTGTCTGTGACGTCTCGCCTGGACCGCAGCAGAAACGCTGCAGCGCAGACAACCGACAACCGATCACCGACAACCGCGAACGAAGTGAGCGAAAAATGATCCACCGCACCATCCGCCGTCTCCTCCGCCAACCGGCCGCGCCGGTTCTCGCCATCGTCACCCTCGCGCTCGGCCTCGGCATCTCCACCGCGCTCTTCACCGTCACGCGCGATGTCGTGCTGCGGCCCTTTGCGTTCCAGGATCAGGAGCGCATCGTCGCGATCTGGTCGAACATCCCGGAGCGCAGCGTGCCGCATCTCGAACTGACGCTGGCCGAGTACGCGTACCTCCGCGATCACGCCAGGACGCTCGAGCAGATGTCGGTCTTTTCGGCGGCGAACTTCAGCGTGATCGTCAACACGCCCGAGCCGGTGAACGTGCAGTCGAACTTCGTCACGCGCTCCTTCTATCCGCTCCTCGGCGTGCGCCCGCTGCACGGCCGCGTTTTCGCGGCGGCCGAACATCAGCCGAACGCCGCGCCCGTGGCGATCCTCAGCCATCGGCTCTGGATGTCGCTCTACGGCGGCGATCCGAAGGTGGTCGGCACGCCGATCGATCTCGAAGGAACGAAGGCGACGGTGATCGGCGTGCTGCCGGCGGACGTGAATTTCCCGCCCGGCGCCGATCTGATCCTGCCGCTGGAGCCGTTCTACAACCCGCCCGAAGCGGGGCGGCACAACTCCGTGCTCGAAGGAGTGGCGCGGATGAAGCCGGGGCAGACGCTCGAAACGGTCCAGGCGGAGTTGCACGTGCTCGCCGACGCGATCGAGAAGCAGTGGCCCGACAGCTACAGGGGCACCGAATAGCACACGCTGCCACTGATCGACGAACTGCTCGGCACAACGCGTCCGGCCATGACCACACTTTTCGCAATGGCGTTGCTGGTGCTGGCCATCGCCATGTTCAACGCCGCGAGCATCTTCATCGCGCGCGCGGTGGCGCGCCAGCGCGATACCGCGATCCGCATGGCACTCGGCGCGTCGCGCGGTGCGTTGTTGCGCGA
>CAMPKJ010000371.1 GCA_946887105.1 uncultured Acidobacteriota bacterium
GTTGCGTAACTGTCGCCCCTCACCCTGGCCCTCTCCCCGCGGAGCGGGGAGAGGGGACTGTCCGTCATCGGAATGGGCGAGCGCGGCCTCTACTCGCGCATCCTCGCTCCGTTCCGCGGTTCCGAGCTGACGTTCGTCGCGGGCGGCGCCATTGCGGCACCGGGCCAACTGACATTGGCGCGGGCGCTCGAGATTTACGGATTGTCGAGGGCATCGCTCCATGCGGAGAAAGTATTCGCCGTCGCCGGAAATCCGGCGGGGCATAGCCTCTCGCCTTCGATTCACAACGGCCTTTTTCGCGAGAAGGGCGTGGCCGCGGCGTACACGATCGCGTCGATCGAGCGCTTCGAGGAGATCGCGGACGCGTTTCTGCGCGGCGAGCCGTGTGGCCTGAGCGTGACCGCGCCGTTCAAGGACGACGCCTTTGCGTTCGCGAACGCGCATCGCGCCGCGCTCGGCGAAAACGCGCAACGCGCTCGAGCGGTGAACACGCTGGTGAACGCCGGCGGGCGGCTCGTCGCGGACAACACCGATGTCGATGGTTTCGCCGCGCTCCTGCCTCGCGCACGCCGCGCGGCGGTCATCGGCGCGGGCGGCACCGCGCGCGCGGCGCTGGTCGCGCTCGCGAATGCCGGCATCCCCGCGACGGTGTACAACCGGACCGCGGCGAAGGGCGACGCGCCGATTCTGTCTCTCAGGGACTTCGACGGCGACCTGATCATCAATACACTGCCGTCCGGCGTCGACGTGGCGATTCCACCATGCGACACGTACATCGAAGCCGCGTACGGCAGCGGCGCGCGCGACGTCGATGCGAAGCAACGCATCGGCGGATTGGAACTGCTGCACGCGCAGGCAGTCCGGCAGCACGAGCTTTTCATGAAGGTGTTTCGTGAAATCTGAAGACTACGATGTCATTCCGGTCGTGCGCGAGCTGAGCGCCGACACACTCACACCGCTGGTGGCGTTCGCGGCGCTCTCCGGCGACGCCTCCGAGGCGTTTCTCTTCGAGAGCGTCGAGCGCGGCGAAAACCTCGGGCGCTACTCGTTCATCGGATTCGAGCCGCGGCGCAATCTCGTCTTCGACGGCACCGTCAGCGATCCGGTGCGCGTGCTGAATGACGAGCTCGTGCCGCTGCGCGTGAAAGGGGAGGAAGCGCTTCCGCCGTTCTTCGGAGGTGCGGTCGGCTACTTCGGCTACAACGTCGCGGGGTGGTCGGAGCGCATCCCCGACACGCGGCCGGACGATCTGCGGATCCCTGACGCGAAGCTGCTCTTCTTCGACAACGTGGTCGTGTTCGATCACGTGCGGCAGAAGCTGTTCGTGGTCGCGAACGTGTTCACGAAAGACGGCTCGATCGCGGAGGCGAACGTCAGGCTCGATCGCGCCGTCGATCGGCTCCGCAGCGCGACTGTCGAGCCGATCGTGTTTCCGGAGGTGGTCACGGAGCAGTTCACGTCGACGCACACGCGTGAATCGTTCGAGCAGATGGTGCGGCGCGGGAAGGAGGAGATCGTCGCCGGCGAGATCTTCCAGATCGTGCTCTCGCAGCGATGGGAGACCGATTACCCGACCGCCGAGGCGCTGACGCTCTATCGCGCGCTGCGGTCGATCAACCCGTCGCCGTACATGTTCCTGCTGCGCACGAGCGAGTGCACGCTGGTCGGCGCGTCGCCGGAGATGCTCGTGCGCGTCACCGATGGGCTGGCCGAGACGCGGCCGATCGCGGGCACGCGTCCGCGCGGAAAGACCGCGGCCGAAGACGCCGCGCACGAGCGCTCGCTGCTCGACGATCCGAAAGAAAACGCCGAGCACCTGATGCTCGTCGATCTCGGACGCAACGACCTCGGCCGCGTCTGCGAGAGCGGCACGATCGAAGTGGCCGACTTCTGCCACATCGAGCGGTACAGCCACGTCATGCACCTGGTCACCGACGTGCACGGCCGGCTGCGCGAGGATCACACGCCCGTCGACGCGTTTCTCTCGTGCTTTCCGGCCGGCACCGTCAGCGGCGCGCCGAAGATCCGCGCCATGGAGCTCATCGACGAGCTGGAAGCCGTCCGCCGCGGCCCCTACGCCGGCGCGGTCGCGTACTTCGGCTTCTCGGGCAATCTCGACTCGTGTATCACCATCCGCACGATCGCCCTCGCGCACGACCGCGCCTACGTGCAGGCCGGCGCCGGGATCGTCTACGACTCCGATCCGGCCGCGGAGTTCGTCGAGACCGAGAACAAATCGCTGGCGCTCCGGCGCGCCGTGTCAGTGGCGAAGGCGATTTTGAGGCAAGGGTGAAGGGTGAAGGGTGAAGGGTGAAAATCACTCTGCAGGGTTTGGGCGGCGTGCTTTCTTGACGATGGTGGTCAGGATTGCGACGAGTTGATTGGCTTCGTCGATCAGGGGTGAGAGGCGGTCTGCAGGGGTAACCTCGGCGGCGACGAGTAGCCTGAGCCAGTAGTGGGATTCGCGCGCTTCTTTGCACGCGATCGAGTACTTCGAGACGAAGTCGGCACGGCTCTGACTTGCGTGACCCTCCTCGACATTCGCGCCGACCGAGGAGCCTGCACGTAGAAGCTGATGCGCAAGCGTGCGACTCGCGCCGGGAGCCTGATCCAGCGTCTGACAGAGCTTCACAATGCGCCGAGCGAACTCGAATGTCCGCTCCCGCAAATCCCAAGGCGGCCCCCCGTTTTCACTCTTCACCCTTCACCCTTCACTCTTCGCGGTCCGTGAGCCCCGGGCTCACGAACCGCACTTTCTCCACTCCCACCGTGTGCAGGAACGCCGCGAGTTTCTTCTCGCCGCTTTCCGCGGCGACGGTGAGCACGCCTTTCTTCAGCGCTTCGCTGCGGATGTTTTCCTCGGCGTGTTGGCGTGCGCGCGTTTCGAGATCGACATCGCGGCGGCGGAGGACTCCGGTGTCGCGGTTGATGACGCGTGACCTGGCATTGTCGACGCGCACCACCAGCACTTCGGCCGGGGGAAGTCGCAGGTTGATGGTGCCGTCGGCGGAGCGCCAGACGTCCTGCGGCTGCAGGCGCGAGAGGTCGAAGCCGGCGATCACGTCTCCTTCGGCCAGGAACGTGATCTCGTCGCCGGCGATCGCGTTGGGCATCAGCTTGTAGCTCTGGGAAACGCGTCCGATGTGGGTCACGCGCATGGCCGCGGTCTCGAGGCGATTGAGCTCGCGGACCTGCGTCACGAGCGCCGCGACATCGATGACTTCCTCCTGCGGCGTCAGCGCCTCGGCCACCTTGTCGGCCACGGACCGTTTCGCCATGCGCCACACCAGAACGCCGGTCGAAACGGCGACGGTGAAGGCGATGGCGAGTCCGCCCAGGATCAGGAAAACAGTGCGGCGTTGCATGTCGTGTATTACCAGTAGTGGCGCTTCTACCAGATCCTATGCTAGGCTACGCGCCTCCCGGTAAGGTTCAAGGAAGCGTCCAACGGGCCAGCGCGCGTCAGCGCGAACCCTCGCCAGCCTCAGATCCGCAACGCCTCTCCCGTCAGTTCGCGATACGCCTCCAGATATTTTTCGCGCGTTTTCGCCACGACTTCCGCGGGTAATTCGGGTGCCGGCGGTTTCTTGTCCCACCCGGTCGTCTCCAGCCAGTCGCGCACGAACTGTTTGTCGAACGACGGCGGATTGCTGCCCGTCTTGTACTGATCCGCGGGCCAGAAGCGCGAGGAGTCGGGTGTGAGCGCCTCGTCGATCCAGACCACTTTTCCTTCGCGCAATCCGAACTCGAACTTCGTGTCGGCGATGATGATCCCGCGCGTGAGCGCGTCCTGCGCGGCTTCGCGGTAGAGCGAGAGCGTGAGATCGCGCAGCTCCGTCGCGAGCGATGCACCGATCCGTTCGGACATCTCTTCGAAGGAGATGTTGATGTCGTGGCCGGTCTCTTCCTTCGTGGCGGGCGTGAAGATCGGCT
>CAMPKJ010000372.1 GCA_946887105.1 uncultured Acidobacteriota bacterium
GGCGGGGCGCACGGCGGCGCGCGCGTGGCGTGGGGGTTCTCGGGGCGGGGCGGGGGGGCCCCGCCGCCGGGGCCCCCCCCCCTAAACCCACCATATTTTTCCGCCCCCCCACGACACTAGTGCCGGACGATGCCGTGACGTTCCTCGACGTCGTCGAGAAGCCGCAGGGCCTTCGTCTCCAACTCCTGAATGCGCGCCATGTAGCGCGCAGCCTGAGCGCCCGCCAGATCGTCTCCGAAACCGTCCACTTCATCGCGCAACAGCGAAATCTTCATCAGCGCGCGGTAAAGCGTCGGCACGAGGAGGGCATGCTTCATCCAGGCAGTAATACCGCCTACGCCACCCCCCGCGTCTGTAGGCTATCGAACAGTCGGAAGATCGGTGTCGTCCGGCCAGCCCGGCAATTGTTTCGTTCTTCCACATCATGGATCATCACTCGCGGCGATGACCTGGCTCGACCCATTCTCTCGCGGCGCGACGATCGCCATTCTCGCGGTCTCGGCATTCCTGTGGGCAAGGGAGCAGCGATGGATTCCATCCGCCAGAGCCGGCATCCTGTTCGTTTTCACCATCGCCTCTCACCTCATCCTGACGTCGCCCGGCTACGAGCGTTTCGCCGTGCAGGATGGCGTGCTCAAAACCGCGGCTCTCGTGGCACCCGGCGCATTCTTCGTCTTCAGCCGCGCACTCTTCGACGACGAAGGGAGATTCACGCCGCGCGACGCGTCGTTGTTCGCCGCCCTGATCGCGAGCGGCTGGCTGCGAACGACGCAGATCGCACGAGCCGCGACGATCGTTTACTACGCGGCCAGCCTGGCTGCCGTGTTGTTTGCACTGGCCCGAGTCGTCCGTGGATTCCCATCCGATCTCGTCGAGCCGCGCCGCCGATTCCGCGCGATTTTCACGGGACTGGTCGGACTACAGATCCTGATCGTCATCGGCGCGGAGATCCTCGTACCCGCCCGTCAGCGCACCTACACACTCGAGACGTTGAAGAGCACAGGCGCATTCGTCCTTGCGGCGCTGTTCGCGATCTGGTTCCTGACGCCTCGCCGCGAGCTATTCGTGGCTGAGTCGCCAGCGCAGGAAGTGGTGCCCGACGATCCGGTTGCGGCCGAGGATGCACGGTATCGCGAGCGCCTTCTCTCGCTCATGCGCGACGAACGGGCGTATCGCGAGGAAGGATTGACGATCGCGGCGTTGGCTCAAAAGCTCGACCTTCCGGAGTACCGCCTTCGCCGCATCATCAATCAGCAACTCGGCTATCGGAACTTCAACGCCTTTCTGAACGATCTTCGTGTCGAGGAAGCGTGCCGCATTCTCGCCGACCCCGGACAGGAGCGGCTCCCCATCCTGAACCTCGCGCTCGACCTCGGGTACGGATCTCCGGGCGCGTTCAACCGCGCCTTCCGCGGCAAGACCGGCCAGACGCCGACCGCGTACCGCCGCGCCCGGCTTTCGACCGCCGTTCGAGGCTGAAACGCGCTGCCGATTTCGAAATCGGCCAGCGATTGCGGGTTGCGGCGCGACGCGGCGGGATCGCGAACGCATCCTGCGCGGCATGACTTGCACCATCCTGCAGATATGGCCGTTGATCTTCGCCAGCGATCTCCTTCGTTATCTCATCGGGGCCGGACTCGTCTATTTCACGGTTTGGATCTGGTGGCGCCGTTCGCTGATGGCACGGCGGATCCAGTCGCGATGGCCCACCGCCGCGGACATGCGGCGTGAGGTGCGCTACTCCCTGCTGACCGTGCTGATCTTCTCGATCGTCGGGTTCGGCGTGTTTCAAGGCATCCGGAGCGGCGTGCTGCGCGTCTACTCCGACATCGCCGAGCTCGGGTGGCTCTGGTGGGCGGCGAGCATCGTGTTTCTGATCGTGCTGCACGATGCGTACTTCTACTGGACGCACCGGCTCCTGCATCACCGGCTGGTCTTCCGGTGGGCACACCGGACGCACCATCTCTCGCACACACCGACGCCGTGGGCGGCGTACGCCTTTGCACCTGCCGAAGCGGTCGTGCAGGCGGCGTACTTACCGCTGATCCTGGCCGTTCTCCCGGCGCACGAGTCGGCGTTGTTCCTCTTCCTCACGCGCATGATCCTGCGCAACGCGATCGGCCACAGCGGATTCGAGCTCTTGCCGCGGCGATGGCAGCGACTCCCGATCACGTCAGTGACGCATCACGATTTGCACCATTCGACGACGCGTTGGAACTACGGGCTGTACTTCACGTGGTGGGACCGGCTGATGCGAACCGAGCATCCTCACGAATGACTGGTTGCGCGGCAGCCTTCTTCGTTACCGTCGCGTTACTATTCAAGACATCGCTTGACTATTATTCAAGTAATGACTAGATTACTCCCATGGCTTCACCAAAAGAGACGCTGTACGAACAGCTCGCCCGGCTCGGAAAGGCGTTCGCTGCCCCGAAGCGCATCGAAATGCTCGACGCGCTCGCGCAGGGGCCTCGCACCGTCGAGCGGCTGGCATCGGCGACCGATCAGACCGTCGCGAACGCATCACAACACCTGCAGGTTCTCCGGCAGGCGCAGCTCGTGGCATCGGAAAAGCGCGGCCTGTACGTCACGTATCGTCTCGCGAACGAAGAAGTCGGAACGCTCCTCGTGCATTTGCGAGAAGCGGGAGAGACGCAACTTGCGGAACTGCGAGTCGCGCGTGAGGCGCTGCTGGCCGAGACGGCCGCGGCGGAGCATGTCGATCGTCAGACGCTCGTCGCACGACTCCGGTCCGGTGAGGCGATTCTGATCGACGTGCGACCGCACGAGGAGTACGTGGCAGGTCACATCCCAGGCGCGTTGTCGATGCCCGTCGAGGATCTTGCCAGCCGCTTGAAGGAACTGGGGAAAGAGCGCGAAGTCGTCGCCTACTGCCGCGGGCCGTATTGCATGTTGTCGGCAGATGCGGTGCGACTCCTTGCCCGTCGTGGCTATTGCGCTCGCAGGTTGGACGATGGCGTGCTCGAATGGCGCGCCGCGGGACTCAAGGTGGTGACCGGCGATAAGCCGGTTGCCCGACGCGCATGACAGAGTGGATCGTCGCCTACGAAGGCGCGTTGCGCGCGACGGCATTCGTTTCGACATTTGTGCTCGTCGCGATCGCCGAAACGCTGGTGGAAGCCCGCCCGCTACGCTCGGCGCGTGGCCGTCGATGGAAACGAAACCTCGTGCTGACTGCGATCAACACGGTCATCGTACGCCTGCTGTTCCCTGCCGGCGCGACCGCCGCTGCGATGTGGGCGGCGGCGCGAGACATCGGCCTCTTCCAGCAGATCCGCCTTCCCGCCGGCGTTGCGATGGTGCTCGCCGTGGCGTCGCTCGATCTCGCGGTGTACGGCCAGCATCGCCTGTTTCACAGCGTGCCGCTGTTCTTTCGCTTCCATCAGGTGCACCACGCCGATGTCGATTTCGACGTCACGTTGGGAAGCCGGTTCCATCCCGTCGAAATGGTGCTTTCGATGGGCATCAAGATCGCGGCGGTGGTGATTCTCGGCGCGAGCGCCACGGCGGTGGTGGTCTTCGAGCTCCTCCTCGCCGCGTCTTCACTCTTCACCCACGCGAACGTGAGATTCCCACGCGCGCTGGACGGTGCTCTCCGCTGGCTCGTGGTCACACCCGCGATGCACGTGATCCATCACTCGGCGGATCGCGCCGATCGCGACAGCAACTTCGGCTTCTGTATCCCGTGGTGGGATCGGCTGTTCCGCACGTACCGCTCATCGCCCGCTGTCGAACAGCCCGCGATCGGGATGGCGGAGCACCAGGCAACACTCGAACAAACGGTGAGCTGGATGTTGCTGCTGCCCTTCCCTTGGCCGCACGCCCGGCGCCGACGCAGGGCGCGAGCCGCGGCAGCATGGAACAGCTCTCGACT
>CAMPKJ010000373.1 GCA_946887105.1 uncultured Acidobacteriota bacterium
CATCCTTCGGATCGTGACAGAAGTCGGAGACGAGCCTGCCGTTGATCGTGGTGAAACCGATTGGCGCCGTGCTCACGACACCCACCAGATCGCCGTTGGTCGCGCTGAACACCGGAGACCCCGAGTTGCCATCCATGACGTCGAGATCGGTGGTGAAGAAATTGCGGCGGCGGTTGTCCAGTACCCGCGCATTGCCGGCGAATTTCGCGGGCAGTCCGAGCGGGTAACCGATGACGTAGAGCGGCTCGCCATCGACGACTGCACTTCCGGTACGGCGAACCAGCGGTACGTGATGGTCGGGCGCTGGACGGTCGAGCTGGAGCAGTGCGACATCGCGCCTCGGATCGATCCAGAACAAACTCGCCGTGTACACATGATCTGGCGAAAAGACCGTCCGTGTCACGCCGCTTGCGAGCTTGTAGCCAAAGACCAGCCGCACCTGCTGCAGGATCTGGATGTTCGGCGTGATGTGTGCGGCCGTGACCACGAGCTGCCGGGTGATGAGCGACGCGGCACCGACCGCTCCGAGCGGCTGATCGCGAAATCGCTCGGATGGATCGAGGTCGAAGAAATTGCCCATGACCGGTGCGTTCAGCACCCAATTCTGATCGGGTCGCTGCATGAGCCGTGAGACCGGAATGATTGCGGCCACTGCCGAGAACTGTGCCGGTGCCCGCGACGCGATCGCCGCGACGGAGGGATCTTCGATCTCCTTCCGATCGTCCTGACAGTGCTCGAGCTCTTGCAACAGATCCTCGTTGTCGAGAACGGTGAGCTCGGGCGGCACTTCCACGTGGAGATGCATTCCCGCGCCACTCAGGCGTTCGTTCATGGCACGCCTGTTGAGCTCCGCACGCAGCGTCGCTCCCTGTAAACGTGAAACGTCGGTGATCGTCATGCTGGTTTCCTCCCGTTGTTGAGAGAGGCATGGAATGACTTTTTCCAGCCATACGACGGCACGACGATTCGGTCTCGCGCCTACACCTTCCACGCCGTCAGGTTGTCGTGTACCGCCTGCGTGATACGCGTCCCCGAATTCGTCGTCCTTCCGCCGTACGCGTGAATGGCAAATGCGAAGCGGCGGCGTTGGATGATCCGCCAGACGGGGGAGCCGCTCTGGCCGCCGGCGGTGTCGACCTGGTAGAAGACTTTCGACGCGTTCACGTTCGCGAGCTTCTGCGAGTGGAACCATTGCGTGCCTGAGGTCTTGTCGTCCGGATAGCCGGAGACATTCGCGGTGACGGACAGCAGCTCGGCGTCGGTATAGACGCCGAAGCCGAAGACGGCGAACGCGCCGGCGAGCGGCGCGTCGAGCACGATCGCGCCGTAGTCGTGATTCGGGTTGCCGTCGACGCTCCATTCGTCGGGCGCGCGGAAGGTGTTGCTGATCGCCGATCCGAATGGGTGCTCGCTGCCATTCCGCGCGGGAATCACTTCGATGCTTTTCACGAAGCCGTTGCGGCGCGCCACCGCGCTGTTCCTGATGCAGACGCAGTGGCCGGCGGTGACGACCGTACGCGGACTGATGAACCAGCCCGTGCCGATCCAGCGCGAGTCGTCCGCCGCGGTGATCAGCAGCGACGCGATGGCGCGGTAAGGATGCGCCGTAGCCGGGACGATCGGCGAGCGCTGGTCCTCGCCGACGACATTCTCGGCCACGATGTCCCGCCCCTCAGCCGGAAACGATGCCTCGCCGATGTCGCGCTCGCGTTCCATGGGTCATCTCCCGAGTCGTACCGCGATGTCGTGACGATCGCCGGTGACGGCGACGGTCGTCTTTTTTTTACCATGTTCGTCGGACACGATCAGGATCTCGTACGGGCCGTTCGCGGGCACGGAGAGCGTGAAGCGGCCGTCTTCGCCGGTCATCGATGCGACGTCCGGCATCGGAACCGGGCCGCGGGCAAACATCACCCGCGCCCACGCCACCGGCTGGCCTTGCTCATCCACGACGTGTCCCGAGATCAGCGGCATCACGCCTTCCAGGACACGAGGTTCGCGTGGACGGCCGCGGTGATCCTGGTCCCGGAGTTTGCCGTCGCGCCGCCGTATGCATGGATGGCGATGGCGAAACGGCGTCCGTTGATGATGCGCCACACCGGCGCGCCGCTCTGACCGCCCATGGTGTCGATGTCGTAGAAGACCTTGAGCGGATTGACGGACGTCACCCTGCGCGCGTGGAACCACTGCGTGCCGGATGGTTTGTCGCCCGGATAGCCGGAGACGTTGGCGGTGGTCGCGAGGAGGTCCGCATCGCTGTAGACGCCGAAGCCGAACGTGCCGACGGTCGATCCGAGGGGCGTGTTCAGGATGATGCTGCCGTAATCGTGATTCGAGTTGCCGTTCACGGTCCACGCGCTGACTGATTTGAAGTTGTTGCTGATGGCCGATCCGAACGGCATCGTCGAACCACTGCGTCCGGGGATCACCTTGATGCTCTTCACCCATCCGTCGCGTCCCGGCACGCCGCTGTTCTTGATGTACACGCAGTGGCCGGCGGTGATCAGCGTCTTCGGACTGATGAACCAGCCGGTGCCGATCCATGGCGAGTTGTCGGCGGCGACGATCAGCAGCGATGCGATGGCGCGATAGGGATAGATGGTCGTGTTCGCGATCCTGATGCGGTCATCGACGCCGATGATTGCTTCCATCACGCCTTCGGGGGGCGGCGGAGGGAGCTCTCCGAACGATGCCTCACCGATGTCGCGCAGACCTTCCAGCGATTCGGGGAAAACGATCTCGCCGCCCGGTGCCGCCATCGTTTCCATCGAGATCCGCTCGTAACCGGCCACGCCTTCCGAACCGTCCGGATTCGGCGTCTGTGTCTTCGGCTCCGGTCCTTCGCTCGGTTCCTGCTGCAGCGGAAGCGCCTCGGCGGCAGACAACGGTTCATTCGTCACTGGCGAATCGGGATCGGTCGTTTGCATACGCGGCCTCCGTGTTCTGGGAGTGCCGCGAGATCGGATTTCCCTACCTGCGCAATGGCAGCGCGCATACTCTCGCGCCTGCGCCAGCTCCACCGCGTCGGTGAACGTGGCCTGCGCCGGCGCGACATTCGCGTGGAGCATCACCGGCGGCACGATCACCGGCGGCGCGGGAACGCCGGTGATCACGTTCACGGCCGGCGCGGCCGGCACGCTCACCATTCAGGTGACCGTGACCACCGCCGCGGGCTGCTTCGATACGAAGTCGGTCGACGTGACCGTGCAGACCGCATCATTCGGCGCGCCGCCTATCTTCCGCGCCACCGCCTCGGGCACGACCAGCGCGAATCTGATGTGGGCGGCCGTGCAGTCCGCGGCGCATTACGAGATCCATCGCAGCAGCGACAACGTGAACTGGACGCTGCGCGGCACGAGCGCCGGTCTCACGTTCGCGGAAGGTGGCCTGACCGCGTCGACGACGTACTTCTACAAAGTGCGCGCGATCAAGGCCGATACGACCGCGTCGGCATTCAGCGCCATCGATCCGCTCACGACGCTGGTGTTCAACAACGAGCCGCTGATCCACTGCCTGCCGCAGGTCATCCGGGCCGTACACATCACCCAGCTCCGCACGGCCGTCAACCTGGCTCGCGCGAGCATCGGCCTCTCGGCGTTCTCATTCACCGATCCGGCGCTGACGGGGGGAACGACGAAAGTCAAAGGCGTACACGTGGCCGAGCTCCGCACCGCGCTCGCGCCAGAGGGCGCGCACATCCGCGAGCTGCGCGACGCGATCAAGTAACGCATCGCATCCGTTTCCTCTCCCCGCGCAAGCGGCGAGAGGGGACCGGCGGTCTACGCCAGAACTCCGTCTTCCGCGTTCTTGAGGTGAAACGACAGCGACTCCAGGTTGATGCGCAAGTCGACCGAGCGCACCTTCACGTCCGGACGCCGG
>CAMPKJ010000374.1 GCA_946887105.1 uncultured Acidobacteriota bacterium
CTATTCGATCTCGAACTGCTCTTCCTCTTCTTCTTCGACTTCGAAGTCGAACTCCTCGTCGGCGTCGGCGGCGAAGAGCACTGCTTCTTCGTTCTCTTCGGGCTCGGCGGCGTCGGTCTCGTCGGTCTTTCCTTCGTCCTTCTTCTTCTTGCCCTTCGTCTCGTCCTTGCGCGAGCGCATCTTGGCGGGCTCGGCCTCGCCGCGGATGTAGCCGTACTTGCGCGCGTAGTCGAGGAGAGTCCGCTCCAGCATCTTGCGGCCGCGGTAGAGCCGCGACATCACGGTGCCGACCGGGCAATCGAGGATCTCGGCGATCTCCTTGTACGAGAAGCCTTCGATGTCCGCGAGGAGGACCACCATCTTGTAGTCATGCGGGAGCGAGTCGAGCGCGCGCTTGACGTCGGCATCCATCATGTCCTGGAAGATCTCGCTCTCCGGATCGCGGATGAGGTCGGGGGCGTTCTTCTGGATGACCCGCTCGTACGACTCTTCGATCTCCGAGAAATCGATCTTGTGCGGAGTCAGCTTCTTCTTGCGGTAGTTGTTGATGAACGTGTTCTTCATGATCTTGAAGAGCCACGCCTTGAAGTTCGTTCCCTCTTCGAACTTGTCGTAGTACTTGTACGCCTTCAGGTAGGTTTCCTGAACGAGGTCCTCCGCGTCTTCGGAGTTCCGCGTCATGCGGTAGGCGGTGTTGTACAGGGAGTCGACGTAGGGCATTGCTGCCGTCTCGAAGTCCCACCCCTGCTCGTGAGTGATTTCCGCGCTCTTCATGGTCTCTCCCGTACGACACGACAAAACTTCAACCTTCGTGCCGCGATGCATCATTAGATGCTTGAACAAATAAAATAGTTACGACCGACGCGACACGCTCTCCCAAGTCTTACGTGCCGAGTGGGTTGCGAGGCCGAGCCGCGGGGACTTCCGGGTCCTGGTGTTTTCGCGACGCCGACGCTGTCCGTCATCGCTGCCGGACACGTCCGTCCACGAAAGCGACTCTTATCAATGAAATACTAAGGTCAACTGAGGGAACTGCTGGCAAACCGGCTGTGAACAAACAGTAAACGGCGCTGTATTCCCGAGCCGGCGAATCATACAGATGGTTTTCGCAAATTTCAATCGCGAATCAGCAAAAGCAGCTCTTCGTAGGCCCGGGTGAGCTCGATGAACCGCGCCGCGGCCGCTTTCCGCTCCTCTTCCGGCGAGCCGTGAAAGCGGTCCGGATGCGCCTGCGCCACGAGTCTGCGATAGGCGGCGCTGATCTCCTGCCGGGTGACCTCGCCACTAAGGCCGAGGATCCCCATGAGCTCGGGGCGCGCACGAACGGAACGCTCGAAGAGCGGCGCGCCTCCTCCGCCGCGGTCGGCGCTCCGAGGACGGGCCTCCTTCGCGTGATCGACGTACTCGAATCCGTACGTTTCGCGCAGCCGCGCCAGCGCGTCGGTGTGGAACCCGAGGCCGAAACTGAGGTCGAGCAGCGCCGCGTACTGGCGCAGAGGGATCGGTCCCTTGCTCGCCGCGATCAACTGCACGGCGGTCTCGAGCAAGGACGCGCGTTGCTCGCGCGAAGCCGCGCGCGCATAGGTTTCGGCCCAGTTGGTGACGTCGACGCCGCGCGTGACCGGGGCCGCGAGCCCCGCACCGCGCCGGACCTGGCGCATCGCTTCGTCCGCGGGGGTGCCGCCGGCGATCAGGATCTGAACGAGCAGAGAGGCGGCGACGGAGTCGCGTTGCGGAGGCAACGCGTCGTGCGGCTCGTTCTCCTTGCGCGCGATGGCCATCGCGCCGAGGACGAAGACGGCCAGCGCTCCGCCGCCGACGAGCATGAATGCAATGGCGAGGAGCTCCACGGCGATTCACGCGGCCGCGGTCAGCACGGCGTCGACGCTCTCGATCTTCGCGGCGAGCTCGCGCTCGCCGAGGACAGGACGCGAGCCGTCGACGTCGATCTCGTCATCCAGACTGATCCAGCTTCGGCAGCCGCCATACGCTTCGCGAAACTCGATTTCGACCGGCCGCGCGAGCTCCCAGGCACGTACCGCGATCACATACAGCGTCTGATCGGGGCGGAAGCGGAAGCGCGTCGTGAGCGTCTCCTCCGGCATCACCACCAGCGGCGCGAGATGCGCGAGCTGGGTGGCGTCCGTGACGGCCCACGTGCGCACGACCTCGCACCAGTGCGTGATCGAAACGCGCCGCCGCGCTTCCGACTCGCCTTGATGAAAATAGGTCGGATAGAGGTAGAAACGATCCGCTTCGACGCCGAACGACGGATCGGCGATGCCGCCCTTGCGCACGAGCAGGATCTGCTCGCCGCGCCCGAGTCCGGTCACGACGTTGGACCACTCTTTCAGCGCGGTGTGATTCGGGAGTTTGTTCATGGCGGTCGGGTTCCTCGGGTTCCTCGGGTTCCTCGGAGTTCCTCGGGGTTCCTCGGGGGCCGCCTGTTCCTCCTCCGAGGAACTCCGAGGAACCCGAGACACTCCGAGGAACTCCTCATGGTCGATACGTAACGGAGTTGACCGGTCCTTCCCAGATGGTGACGGCGACCACGACCGCGTTTTCGTCCGCGACTGCGCCCTGCAGCTCGCCGGCAAACCATTCGGCGATGTTCTCCGCGCTCGGATTGATGGTCGTGAACGGCGGGATGTCATTGATGCAGCCGTAGTCGAGCGTCTTCGCGAGCGCTTCGAGCTTGCGTTTGGCGCTCACGAAGTCGACCGCGATCGCGTCGTCGTCGACGCCTCCGCCGCGCGCGGCGAGGTCCGCCTCCACTTTGTACGAGTGTCCGTGCAGCGGCTCGGAGATGCCGCGGTATTCGCGGAGGTAGTGCGCCGACTCGAACCGCGCTTCGACGCGCACGGTGAACCTAGTGGTCATGCTGCTCCAGAAAGACGAAGTCGATCATCCGCTCTTCGACGCCCAGCTCCCGCAGCTCCTCGGGCGTCGATTCGCGGCGCAGGATCTCGGTCGCGCGGCGGTCGTCCCAGCAGGCGCCCGGCGAGTTTTCGGTGGCCAGCGCGATGAGCGTCAGCAGCGTTCTGCGGCGACTTTCGTCCACTTCGGCGAAGTGTACAATGCGCGCCGATTCGACGATGCCGCTCCCGAAATCCATCCTCTGCTCCGGCTGCAAAAAAACCTATCCCGAAGGATGGAAGCGCTGCCCGTACTGCGGGCACGACGAGCTGCGCGCCCGCCTCGATCAGCAGGCGCGGCGGTTCATGGAGAAGAAGGTCCGCGAGTTCGAGCAGCGCACCGGCAAAGTGCGCAGCAAGGATGAGCGCGGTGGCCGGCCGGGCGAGCGTCAACGCCAGCGCGAGGAGCGCGGAGGACGCGATCGCCAGCGGCAGCAGCAGCGCGAGGGCAAACGTCCGCAACCGCAGCAACAGCAGCAGGGCGGGCGCGGTCCGCGTCCGCCGCAGCCGCAGCGCCAGCAGCAAGCGCAGCGTCCGCCACAGCAGGAAGCGCAGGCTGCGGCCGCCGGCGAATTGCAGCAGGCCTCGCGGCGGAGACGCAGGCGCCGCGGCCGTGGCGGCGCGGGTGCCGGTGCCGCGAATGCGGAAGGCTCGGCGCCGCAGCAGCAACAACAGCAGATCCAGAATGCCGGACCTCGTCCGGAGCGCGGTCCCCGCCCCGAGCGTCCGCGCGGATCGAGACCCGATCGTCCTCAGCGCGCCGAGCGTCCCGAACGTCCCGAACGTCCTGCGACCGCCGAGCCGCGTCCCGCGTCAGCGGAAGGCGCGGGAGCCGCAGGCGGCGATGCCGCGGCGCGCAAGCGGCGGCGGTTCCGTCGCCGCAGGCGCGGCGGAGGTGGGG
>CAMPKJ010000375.1 GCA_946887105.1 uncultured Acidobacteriota bacterium
CATCAGATCTCTTCTTCGCGAATGTCGCCGACCAGCTTCTCGAGCACGATGGCCTGATGCTTCGCGGTGACCACTTCCTCTTCCGCGGCGTCGAGCGCCGACGTCAGCGTGAGTGAGGTCTTGGTGACCTGCTCCATGAACGTCGGTTCTTCGATCGCGAGCGACAACTGTTCCGCCGCGGTTTTCCGCCGCGCCGCGCGCTCCTCGGCATCGCGGAACGACATCTCGAACTGCAGCAGCGTCTTCTCGAGCTTCAGATACAGCTCGCACGTCGCGCGCACGTCCTCGAGACAGTAAACCGCGATGTCCTCGTGACGGCCGGCGCGATACAGCGTCTCCACCGCGCGCCCGTCCATGCCTTCCGTCTTGGAGCTGATGATCCCGAACGACTTGCAGGCCAGATCGAGATTGAAGCGCATCTGCCGCGGATTGATCGTGCCGTTGAAATTCAGCACCTCGCGCAGATCGCAGTTGGGATGAAAGCGATAGCGATTGCCGATCAGGTCGCGCTTCGGCGGAAGTCCCTGGATCGCCGAGCGGATCATCAAAAACGGCCCGTCGAACTGGCGGCCGTTGAAGGAGATGAAGCGGTCCTCTCTGTCGAGAAACTCCCAGAACTTCTCCAGGATCTGCCGCTCGGTGCCGGAGATCATGGTGCGGTTGCCGTCTTTGCGCGTGATGACGTCCGTCTGTCCGGGCACCTCGTACATCGCGCACGAACGGCCGGTCTCCGCGTTGACGACGCCGATGGCGACGATCTTTCCGGTGAAGGGGGAGAGCGCGCCGCGGCGCTTCTCCTCCTCCGCCTCGGCCTCGCTCATCCCTTTGATCAGGTACTCACGGACGTATGGGTCGTGCTCTTCCCACGGCGTACCGACGGTCTCGATGTCGATGACGAGTTTTTTCATTCAGGGGAGAGACAACACTACGCCGGTGTCTTTAATTTATCCACGAGCTCCTTCACGGCGTCGGCCGAATGTTGCAGCGCGGCCGCCTCGTCCGCCTCGAGCTTGATCTGCACGATCTCCTCGAGACCGTTGCGTCCCAGCTTGACCGGCACGCCGACGAACAGGCCGTCGTAGCCGTACTCGCCCTGGAGGTACGCCGCGCACGGCAGAATCTTGCGCTTGTCCTTCAGGATCGCCTCGACCATCTCCACGGCGGCGGCTCCGGGCGCGTACCATGCGGAAGTCTTGAGCAGATTGACGATCTCCGCGCCGCCGTTGCGGGTGCGGTCCACGATCGCATCGATGCGGTCCTTCGCGATCAGTTCCGTGATCGGAATGCCGGCCACGGTCGAGTACCGCGGCAGCGGAACCATGGTGTCGCCGTGACCGCCGAGGACGAACGCGTGCGTGTTCTCGACGGAGACGTTCAGCTCCATGGCGATGAAGGCGCGCATGCGGGCGGAGTCGAGCACGCCGGCCATGCCCAGGACGCGCTCGCGGGGGAACTTCGAAACGCGGCGCGCCACTTCGCACATCGCGTCGAGCGGATTCGAGACCACGATGATGATGCTGTTCGGCGAGCGCCGGGCGATCTCGCGCGTCACGCCGCCGACGATCTCCTCGTTTTTCCAGAGCAGGTCGTCGCGGCTCATGCCCGGCTTGCGCGGCAGCCCCGCGGTGATGACCACGACGTCCGAGTCCTCGGTGCCGTCATAGGTGTTCGTGCCACGCAGGATCGAGTCGTACTTTTCGACCGGCGCGGTCTCCATCATGTCCAGCGATTTTCCCTGCGGGACGCCTTCGACGATGTCCACCAGCACGACGTCGGCAAGTTCTTTGAGTGCGATGCCCTGAGCTACGGTAGCGCCGACGTTTCCCGCGCCGACGACGGTGACTTTCGTTTTCATGGCGGCGGATTCTATCTCAATGCTTTCTGACTTCACGGCGACGGCCAACGCCATCGCGGCGACCACGAAAAAGAGCGAAAAAGAGCGCGTTCTCGCGGACTATCTGCGCTCTCTCGACGACGCTTCCCTGGAGCGCGCGGCGGTGTTTTTCTCCGGCTCGCCATTCGCGCGGCGTGAAGAGCGCGTGGCCGGCGTGGGCGGCGCGGCCATCGGCGATGCGGTAGCCGAGGCCACCGGTCGCGATCCCGAGGACGTGTGGGCGGCGTGGGAGAAATACGCCGACGCCGGCGACACGATCGCGGAGTCGTTTCCCGGCGATCCCTCGCGCGACATCACGCTGGTCGAGCTCGGCGAATTTTTGGATCGCATCGCCGCGACGCCGGGAGCGAACGCGAAGAAGGACGTGCTCGTCGAGCTGTTCCGCAAGGTGAACGCGCAGGGCGCGCGGTACGTCGTGAAGATCCTGACGCGCGAGCTGCGCATCGGATTGGTCGAAGGATTGGTCGAGTCGGCGATCGCGAAGGCGTTCGGACGAAAACTCGCGGCGGTGCGGCAATCGAACATGTTCACCGGCGACATCGGCGCAACGGCGCTGCTCGCGCGGAGCGATGCACTCGAGACGGTGAAGATGTCGCTGTTCCATCCGTTCGCGTTCATGCTCGCGCAGCCGGAGGAGGATCCCGCCGAGATCGTGGCGGCGCTCGGCGCGGGTGCGATCGCGGACGACAAATACGACGGTATCCGCGCCCAGATCCATACGAACGGTTCCGAGGTGCGCATCTACTCGCGCACGCTCGACAACGTCACCCATCGCTTTCCGGAGCTCGAAGCCGCGGCGAAAACGCTCGAGCGCAGCGTCATTCTCGACGGCGAGATCGTGGCGTTCCGCGATCGCATCCTGCCGTTCGCGATCATCCAGAAACGGCTCGGGCGCAGGCTGGTCACCGCCAAACTGCTCGAAGAGGCGCCGGTGGTGTTCTTCGCCTTCGATCTGCTGTATCTCGATGGGGAGCCGTTGTTCGAGAGGCCGTTGCGCGAGAGGCTGACGCGCATGCACTCCATGGTTCAGGGCGGCGCCATCCGCATCGGCGATTCCAGTCCCATCCGCGATGCCGCTCACGTCGACGAGCTCTTCGACGCCGCGCGCGTGCGCGCCAACGAAGGCCTGGTGGTCAAAGATCCCGAATCCATCTACACGCCGGGACGCCGCGGCAAGTCCTGGCTGAAGTACAAGAAGGCACTGGCCACGCTCGATTGCGTGGTCACGTACGCGCAGTACGGCAACGGCAAGCGCCGCGCGGTGCTGTCCGACCTCACGTTCGCCGTGCGCAAGGACGGCGAGCTGGTGAACATCGGCAAGGCATACTCGGGATTGACCGACGTCGAGATCGCGGCCATGACCGAACACTTCAAGGCCACCACCATCGAGCGCCACGGCCCGGTGCATCGCGTGCAGCCGACGGTCGTGCTCGAGATCGCCTTCGATCGCATCCAGGAATCGTCGCGGCACAAGTCGGGCTATGCCATGCGTTTCCCGCGCATTGCCCGCATCCGCGACGACAAGAACGTCGACCAGATCTCAACCATCGACGAAGTTCGCCGTATCTACGAAGGACAACTGCGCCGCGAGGGGCAGGAAAAAGGAGACTGAACCGATGCCGCTCTATCGTTCCCGCCGCCACAGGATGATTGCCGGAGTCTGCGGCGGACTGGCCGAATGGCTCGGCTGGAGCCCGACCTGGGTGCGTTTGCTCTACATCCTGATCTCGGTGCTGTCGGCGGCGTTCCCCGGACTGATCGTCTACATCATCCTCTGGGTGGTGGTGCCGAAGTCGCCGGTATGAGATGAGTTCCTCGGTTCCTCGGAGTTCCTCGGAGTTCCTCGGAGGTGGAGTGGGCCGAGGAACTCCGAGGAACGGCCGTTTGCTATGCTCCCGCCCGAATGTCGTTCAT
>CAMPKJ010000376.1 GCA_946887105.1 uncultured Acidobacteriota bacterium
TGTCCGGTGCGCCCAATGACGAACGCCGCCCCGGCGAGTTGCACGTCGGGCGCGATCCGTTCCTCGAATCGCCCAACGGATATCTTGCGTTCGCCGCCGATCTCGCCGATGCGGTCATTCACGCCGCGCAGCTCGAGCAGGAATCCGCGTATCTGCGCCAGATCCACGAGTTGATGACCATGGTCGATGCCGAGGCCGTCTCGGAACGGATCACCACCACGGTGCTGCAGCTCCTCGGCCTTCCGTACGGTACGCTGTTCCTCCACGATCCGCGCCTCGAGCGGTACGTGGTCAGCTACAGCAACGACCCCGGCTACCGCGAGACGAACGAATTTCTACCCGGTGTGCCGCCGGACGTCCTGCAGCAGGCGCTCGCGTCGCCGCAACTCTTCGCCGTGTCGCGCGATGCGAGAGGCAACGGGATGATGATCATGCCGCTGCAAGTCCGCGAAGACCTGCTCGCGGTGATCAAGATTCCGCTGACTGCGCCCGACGTGGCGTGGGAAGAAAGCACGCCCACGATCACGAAATACCTCGAAGCCGTGGCACAGGTGCTCAGCAACATCTATCAACTGACGCGCAGCCGCGATCTCGCCATGCGCGACGACCTCACCAAGGCCTACAACCGCCGCTTTTTCGAGACCTATCTCGATGAAGAGATCGAGCGCTCGCGCCGTTACGGGACGCTGTTCAGCATCATCTTCCTCGACCTCGACGATTTGAAGATGGTCAACAACTTCTACGGCCACCTCAGTGGCTCGCGCACGCTGCAGGAAGTGGCGAAACGGATTCTCAGCGCCGTACGGGGCATCGACAAAGTGGTGCGGTTCGGTGGCGACGAGTTCTGCGTGATTCTGCCGCAGACCGATCAGGAACAGGCGGTTGCGGTTGCAAATCGCATTGCACGCGCGATGTCATCGACCGCGCTGCGCATCGACTCCGACGTCGAAGTCTCGATTACCGCGAGCTTCGGAATCGCTACCTATCCGACGCACGCGATTTCGAAAGAAGGGCTGATCCGGCAGGCGGACGCGGCCATGTATCGCGTGAAATCGACCACCAAGAACGCGGTCGGCCTGGCCACGGTCGAGGATGCGACGCGGCCGATCGGATGACCGGCGTATCATCATCCCGAGCATGCGTTCTCTCCCCGTCGTAGTTCTGATCTGCGCGCTGCCCGCGTTCGCGCAGCACGACATCAGTCAGGTGGAGCCGGCCACGCCCGACAGCGCCGTGGCAACGCCGATCCCGATGAAGCGTGGCTTCAAGAAGTACGACATCCCCGATCTCGCCGGCGCGCAGCAGGCCGTCGGCTCGCAGCTCATCGACGGCCGCCTGCGCAAACCGGTCATCGATTTCATCACTGCCGAAGGAGCGGTCCACCAGCGCGTGTCGATCTTCGAAGGCGGGCTCGTCGTCGTGAACATGACCGGCGCGGCGGCGATCCGCAAGAAACTGCTGATTCCCGACGACGCGCTGCAGTCGTATGTCGAAGCCGTCTCCGCGGAGGCGCTGAACGCGATCGAGCCACACTCGCTCGTGCCACCCGATCCGGATAGTCGCTCCGTGCTGCGCGTGTATCTCGCTGACGGAAGCTTCGTGGAACGCTCGTTCCACCCCACGCGCGTTCTGCCGAAATCGTTGACGGACCAGATCACGCCTCTCCGCGATCTTCTTCGCGCGGTTTCCGAGGATCGCAGCGTGACCTCGAGCGTCGCGGGTTATGAACCGAAGCCGGGCGATGAGCTGATGGCGGATGACCGGAAAATTTATCGCGTCACGCGTGTCGTCGACGGCGCGGACGTCGTCGAGCTCAAATGCCTCGACGCGCCGACCACAATCTACGTATCGAAGAAAGACTTGCATTTGTATTTCGTCGGGCGACGGAGTGAGTAGCTCCGCAAGATGATCCGCATCACCGCCGGAGCTCTTCGCGGCCGCCGCATTCCCGTCCCGCACGATCTCGTCCGTCCGACTTCCGAGCGCGCGCGCCAGGCGTTTTTCGACATCATCGGCGCGCGAATCCAGGACTCGCGTTTTCTCGATCTGTTCGCCGGCAGCGGGATCTTTTCGTTCGAGGCGGTCTCCCGCGGCGCGCGCGAGGCGGTCGCGATCGACGGCTCCCGCCGGCACACGGCGGACATCGAGAAGAACGCCAAGGCGCTGGACGTGCCCGTCCGCACCATCACCGCTGACGTCCTGGCCGGGATTAAGCGCCTCGGCGATGAGGTTTTCGACGTGATCTATGCCGATCCGCCGTACGCGTACGATTGGTACGACGAGCTCTTGATGTCCGTCGCCACTCTGACGCTCGCGCCCGAGGCCGTTGTGGCCATCGAGCATCGGCGGCGCAGCGAACCCTTTACCGAACATCCCACTCGACTCCGGTTTCAGCGTCGTGCTGAGTACGGCGAAGTCTGGATCAGTTTTTTCATTGCATGAGGTTGCATGGCAGACCAGAAAACATCCATTGAGCTCACCCTGGACGAACAGCGCACACACACTCTGTTTGGCAACCACGACGAGAACCTGCGCACGATCGAAGATGCGTTCGGCGTCAAGATCTCCTCGCGCGGAAAAGAGCTCTTCGTGGCCGGTACGGCCGAGAACCGCAGCGCCGTCGAGAAGATGATCGATGAACTGCAGCAGCTCGTCGAACAGGGCTACCCTCTGAAGAGATCGGACGTGCAGACCAGCGTCCGCGTCGTTCGCGACAAGCCGCTGACGAACCTGATCGAGTTCTTCACCGACGACGCGATCGGACAGGCGGTGCGGCGCGTGGTCTCGCCGCGTAACATGGCCCAGAAGCTCTATCTGCAGGCCATCAACGACAACGACATCGTCTTTGGGGTCGGACCTGCCGGCACGGGCAAGACGTACCTCGCCGTCGCCGCGGCCGCGGCCGCGCTGAACGACAAACAGATGAAGCGCATCGTCCTCTGCCGTCCCGCGGTCGAAGCCGGCGAGCGCCTCGGATTTCTCCCGGGCGACATCGCGGAGAAGATCAATCCCTACCTGCGCCCGCTGTACGACTCGCTCTACGACATCATCGGCTTCGAGAAAGTGGAGAAACTGATGGAACGGAGCGTGATCGAGATCGCGCCGCTGGCGTTCATGCGCGGCCGCACGCTGAACGATGCGTTCATCATTCTCGACGAGGCGCAGAACACCACGCCCGAGCAGATGAAGATGTTCCTCACCCGTCTCGGTTTCGGATCGAAGGCAGTGGTCACCGGCGACATCACGCAGGTCGACCTTCCCGACGGCAAGAAATCAGGCCTTCGCGAAGTCCGGCGCATCCTCGATGGCGTGGAAGGCCTGAAGTTCTTCGACTTCAGCGACCGCGACGTCGTCCGCCACCCCCTCGTCGCCAAGATCGTGACCGCTTACGACAAAATCGACCGCGAAAAGGCCGCCGCGGAGGCGCAGGCCTCGTCGTAGGCCGGGGGTCACACCTTTCAATGATCACGGTCGCGGTGTCAGGCCTTTCAATCCCGCGTTTCAGCCGGCGCGAAATCGGGGCATTCACGCGAAAAGTCCTGCGCGCACTCGAGAAAATGGGGAAGCTCGAGCAACAGATCTCCGAGGTCTCGATTGCGTTCGTCGATGATTCGGCAATGACGGAGCTCAACCGTAAGTTCCGGAAAAAGGCCAAAACGACCGACGTCCTCACCTTTCCCGCCGACGACTCCTACGGCGATCCTACCGTCCCTGGCCATCCCCTCGGCGATATCGTCATTTCCGTCGAGCGGGCTCGGG
>CAMPKJ010000377.1 GCA_946887105.1 uncultured Acidobacteriota bacterium
CTCATAGCCTTCGCGGCGCATGTTCTCCGCGAGGATCGAAAGGTGCAGCTCGCCGCGTCCGGCCACGTCGAAGCGGTCGGCCTGACCGGTCTCGCGCACGCGCAGCGCGACGTCCTTGCGCAGCTCGCGATCGAGACGGTCCTTGATGTTGCGCGAGGTGACGTACTTGCCTTCCGTGCCGGCGAACGGCGAGTCGTTGACCATCCACTGCATCGATACGGTCGGCTCGTCGATGGCGATCGGCTCGAGCGCTTCCGGCGCGTCCGCGGCGGTGAAGGTCTCACCGATCTCCACGTCCGTGAATCCGGCCACGGACACGATCTCGCCGGCCGAAGCCTCTTCGATCTCCGCGCGCTTCAGTCCTTCGAACGCCCACAGTTTCGTGACGCGGCCTTTCTTGTGCGTGCCGTCGCGGAGGATCAGGATCACGTCGCTGTTCTGGCGGATCCGGCCGCGCTGGATGCGGCCGACGCCGAGGCGGCCGAGGTATTCGTTGTAATCGATGGCGCTCACCAGGAGCTGCAGCGGCGCGTCGCCGTTGCCCGGCGGCGGTGGAATGCGCTTGAGGATGGCGTCGAACAGCGGACGGCAGTCTTCGGTGGTGTCGGTGAGCTCGTGGCGCACGATGCCTTTGCGGCCGATGGCATAGAGGATCGGGAAGTCGATCTGCTCGTCGGACGCGCCGAGCTCGATCATCAGGTCGAACACTTCGTTGACCACTTCGGTGGCGCGCTGGTCGGGACGATCGATCTTGTTGATGACCACGATCGGCAGCAGCCCCAGTCCGAGTGCCTTGCGCAGCACGAAGCGCGTCTGCGGCATCGGACCTTCCGCGGCGTCGACCAGCAGGATCACGCCGTCGACCATCGACAGCACGCGCTCGACCTCACCCCCGAAATCCGCATGCCCCGGGGTATCGACGATATTGATCTTGACCTCGGACGGATGGATGAACTCCGCCGGAAGGTCGTGCCCGCTGGCCGTATGCGTCGGCTCGTGATGCACCGGATGCCCGAGTGCGTCGGGCTGATCGACCAGATAACGGATGGAGGTGTTCTTCGCCAGGATGGTGATCCCGCGCTCTTTCTCCAGATCGTTCGAGTCCATGACCCGCTCGTCCATCTGCTGATTGGCGCGGACGGCGCCGGATTGCTTGAGGAGCGCGTCCACGAGCGTGGTCTTCCCATGGTCGACGTGGGCGATGATGGCGACGTTGCGGATGTCGTAGCGAAATTGCTGCATGCGGCGCGGATAAGCCTCAGCAATGCCTATGAATTCCAGCGTCCGGCGTCCGCGCGCCGGACACGAATCGCCCGCACCACCCGTATAATGCCCAACGGTTCCGGGAAAGAGCATGTCCAACGCATTTGTCGAGCCCGACGAGCGACGGCAGTACGGCCGCGTCACGCCGGTCAAACGCATCCGCGGCACGGTGGGGAACGTGGTGGTGTTCGTTCTCGACGTGTCGGTGGCCGGCGCGCGCGTCGCGCATCAGGATCCGCTGCCGCCCGTCGGCGGGATCTCGACGCTCAAGTTCGATTGGGAAGGGCAGTACTTCCGCGCCAAGTGCGAGGTGCGCCGCACGCGCACGGAGCGGCCGGCCAAGTCGCAGTTCGAGAAGCCGCTCTATCACTCCGGCCTGTTCCTCACGGTGGATGCGCTGCACGAGAAGATCCTGCGCGACATCGTCGCGGAGTCGGTGGCGCGCGCGATGGACGAACAGCGGGCGAACGCGAACGGCATCCCGGCCATCGCCGCGCAGTCGTTCCAGACCGGCAAGGGCGACGAATTCCTCCGCTTCGATCTCCGCGGCGGAAGCTGGACGCAGACGCCGACGCGCGACTCGCGCCAGCCCCACGGCGACGGATTCACGATCTCCGCATCCGAGAGTCCCGCCAAAGCGGCCATGCTCTGCCGCGCGTACGAGAGCGGCGACGCCGACGGCCGGCGCCTGATCCGCACTTTCGCCGCGCTGAGCATCAGCAAGGCCGAAGGCGTTCCGACGCGGCGCTACACACCGTAGCCTGTTGCGCCTCGCGAAAAACTGGCCTGCCACCATTTTCGCTGGCTCGATGATTGAATCCTCCGCTCGGCGAAATCTTGTGAACTCCTATCCAGATCGACGGCGGTTCGGGAACGGCGCGCGGAGCGACTCCGACCCGCTCCGCCTGCTCGTCGTCGACGACGATCCGCACTACTGCGCGTTCATGCAGGTCCTGGCGAAGCGGATCGGCTTCGCGGTCGACGTCGCCGAGGACGGGGAACGCGCGCTCGAACATCTGGCCCGTCAAACGTACGACCTGGCGGTCATCGATCAGGAGATGCCGCGCCTGACCGGCCTCGGCCTCATCGAGCGCATCCGCGCGGACGAATCGACGCGAGGCCTCTACGCCTTGATGCTCACCGCGCGGCAGGACATGGAAACGAAGCTGACCGCGCTCGAGTGCGGCTTCGACGATTTCATGACCAAGTCTTCCTCCGAAGCGGAGCTCGTGGCAAAACTTTCCGCGGCCCGGCGGATCGCGGCGCGCCAGCAGACGCTCGACAGCGTCGCGCGCGAGCTGTACGGCATGGCCACGCGCGATGAGCTGACGTCCGTGTTCAACCGGCGTTTCTTCACCGCGGAGACCGAACGCATGCTCGCCGAGGGAGTGAGCCTCAGCGTGGTGCTCTTCGATCTCGACCGGTTCAAGGAGATCAACGACACGTACGGACATCTCGCCGGCGATCAGGTGTTGCGCGATGTGGGCGCGCTGTTTCTGCGCAGCACGCGTGCCGAGGATGTGATCGCGCGCTTCGGCGGCGACGAGTTCGTGATGGCCGTCGCCGATCCTTCGGTGGTGGACATCGAGCGCATCGCCGCGCGGCTGGTGGAAGCCGTGCAGGCGCTGCAGTGGGTCGCGGGAGAGGCGCGGTTCGGCATCAGCGTGACCACCGGCTTCGCGTCGACGGCGCTGCTCGCCGGACCGACACTCGAGCAACTGCTCGATGCCGCGGATCGCGATCTCTACAAGAACAAGTGGACGCGCAAGAATCCGGAAGCGCGGCTGGAGCTGTACGACTATCCGGCCGCGGGGCGGAAGATCGATCTGGTGGTGCCGCTGCGGAGCGCGGACGCGGATGACGCTCCTCAGGCGCAGAGCCGGGACGCGTCGCCGCGCAGAAGCGTCACGTAGCGGACTCGCCCCGCGTCGTGCACTCCGCGCCTTGATCGCCTTACGATGCGCGCATGAGACGAGCGTCCGCCTTTCTCTTTCTTCTTCTCGCGATTTCCGCCGCCGGCCAGGAGCGCGACATGGCGCGCATCAACTGGATGGAGTTTCGCGAGCTGGTGCCGTCGAAGATCCGCACCGTGCTGCTGCCCACCGGCACGCTCGAGCCGCACGGCGTGGCCAACAACGGCGCCGACATCACCGCGCCGGAGGGGATGGCGCGCGAGCTGGCGCCGCGCCTGAACGCGATGACCGCGCCGGCGGTGCCGTATGGGATCACCGGCTCGATGGAGGCGTATCCGGGCGCGTTCCAGATCCCGGAGGCGGCGTACCGCCCGTACATCAAGGCGGTGCTGGAAGGACTGGCTAAGAACGGCTTCAGGAACATCATCGTGCTCAATGGACATGGCGGTCCGCAGACGGCGGTGCTGAATGCGGTCGCGGGCGAGGTGGCCACCGAGCGGCGCGTGCGCACGCTGGTCATCAACTGGTGGTCGTTCG
>CAMPKJ010000378.1 GCA_946887105.1 uncultured Acidobacteriota bacterium
TGCGCCGCCGCTCCTCGACGATGTCCCAGCATCGCCTGCGTCGCGCCGGCTTGCGCCCGGCCCACCGGCGCTCGCAAATCACCCGCGTTTTTAAGCGAGACACGGCACTAGCCAAATTCGGCGGGTGGTGCGGGAATTGCTGACCCCGTCGGCCGGGGCACCTCCTTGCTGAGTCCTTTACGCGTCGAATCCGACGGGAACGCATTGCTTGCGGCGCTGCCCGATCGCGATCGCGATCGCGTGATGGCGCTGGGGAGCGTCATCACCGCTCCCGCAGGCGCGGTGCTTCTCGAAAGCGGCGGACGCGTCGATGCTCTCTGGTTTCCGATCGGGTGCGTGGCCTCGCTCAGCACGACCATGCGCGACGGCTCGGAAGCGGAAGTGGCGATCATCGGGCGCGAGGGACTGGTCGGCGTCACCGCGTTCCTCGGCGGCACGGACACGACCTGGAACGAGTCCGTCGTGCAGATCGGCGGAACGGTGCTGCGCGTTCCCGTGGAGCGGATGCGCGAGGAAGTATCGCGGAGCACCACTCTTCGTTTGTTGCTGCAGCGCTTCGCGCAGGCGTTGCTCGTGCAGACCTCGCAGACCGCGGCCTGCAATCGTTTCCACTCCATCGACCAACGTCTCGCGCGATCTCTGCTGATCCTGCTCGACCGCGTCGACGGCGATCAGATCGTCATCACCCACGAGCGCCTGGCGCGGCTGCTCGGCAGCTTCCGCCCCGGTGTCACCATCGCCGCGCGGCGCCTGCAGGAGCGCGGCATCATCATGAACCGCCGCGGAAGCATTCGAGTGCTCGATCGAGACCGTCTGGCGCGCGAGTCGTGCGAATGCTATGAAGCGGTGGCCTCCGAGTACGCACGGCTGCTCGACGTCGAAGCGGTGCGGCAGTTGAGCGTCACGTCCGAGATCGCCAACGAGACCCTGCGCGAGCTCAACAGCCGCCTGATGATCGCTGCCATCCGGGAGCAGCAGGCCCGCGAACGCGCGGAGGAGACGAACGACCTCACGTCGCGCTTCTTCGCCACGCTTTCGCACGAGATGCGCACGCCGCTCACGGCCATTCTCGGCTGGGCCGACGTTCTGCAGTCGCGCGATTTCGACGTGGAAATGTTCGACGTGGCCATCGATACGATCCACAGGAACGCGGAGGCGCAGAAACGGCTGGTCAACGACATGCTCGACCTCGCGCAGTTGCGTGCAGGGAAGATGCATTTGCAGCTCGAGCCTGTCGATCTCACAGTCGCGGTTCGCGCCGCCGTCGCCAGCAGCCGCCCCGCTGCCGATGCGACATCGATCGCGATCAGCGTAATCGTTGCCGGCGAAAGAGCGACCGCCAACGCCGATCCCGTCCGATTGCATCAGATTCTGATGAACCTGCTGTTGAACGCGGTGAAGTTCACGCCGCGCGGAGGCGCGATCGAAGTGACGGTGTTGACGACGCCGTCGGAGGTGCAGCTCAGCGTGCGTGACAGCGGACGCGGCATCGACGCCGAACTGCTGCCGCATGTGTTCGATGATTTCCGGCAGGGAGTCGTCGCACCCTCGGGCGAGCTCGGCATGGGTCTCGGACTGGCCATCGTGAAGCAGCTCGTCGCGCTGCACGGCGGCTCGGTGTCCGTGCAGAGTGCAGGCGCGGACCACGGCGCGACGTTCCTCGTCACGCTGCCGCGCGGCGCGTGAGCCTATTTCTCGCTGGTGGCGCGATAGACGCGGCGGCCCCGCGTCATCCCCTTCTTCACGTACCCGAGCGCGGTCAGCCGGTCGAGCGCGGCCGTCAGTGCGCTCGCGCTGAGGCGGGTCGCCTCCCGCAGCCGTTTCTCGCTTGCGTCGCCGAAACCGGCGATGACGTTCAGCAGGTCGCTTTCCTCGCTGGTGAGGCCGTGATGGCGGCCGTCCCCCTGCCGCAGCGGCACCGCGGTGATGAGGCCGTGCATGTCGCTCAACAGCCGGCCGATGGTGATGCCTTCATTCGTGATCTGGTACTGACGAAGATCGGCGCTGTGTTGTCTGCCGCGTGTCTTGATGACGGTCATCAGGGTCTTCAGCTGGCCGTCCATCTCGAAGTAGCGCAGCAACACGATGTCATGCGTGAGGAACGAGATCGCGTGCGGCGTGAACTGCAGCTCGTCGTAGCTGGTGGCCGTCTCGACGGTCATCATGATCGAGATGCCTTCGCCGGTCAGCGCGCCGATGAGCCGGTAGAGCGACTCCGCGTAATCCTCTTTGAACGTCGGCGCGAGCGCGTTCTCCATCGCCGTGAGGGAGTCGATCACCACGCGACACGCGCCGATGCGCTCGACCGCAGCCTGGATCGCATACAGCGTTTCGTCGACGGAGAGGTCGAGCGGTCGGATGTAGACGATCTCCACCTGTCCGGCGTCGACCATCTTCTGCAGGTCCATCCCGAACCCTTTGGCCTGCATCATGTACTTCGGTACCGTCTCTTCGAAGATGGCCATCACGCCGGCCTGCCCGCGGCGGACGCCTTCGGCGATGAAATGAATCCCGACGGTCGTTTTGCCGGAGCCGGCCGGACCGGCGACGATGAGCGAGCTTCCTTCGAACGTCCCGCCGCCCAGCATCGCGTCCAATCCTTCGATGCCGGTGGACATCAGCTTTTGGGAGGCGATCCCCCGGGCTTCGTCGACCGGCTTGATCATGCGCGGGAAGATCTCCAGGCCGTGCTGGGTGATGCGTACGGTGTGCATGCCCGGCTGCGGGTCGGCGCCGCGCATCTTGTGGATGCGCAGTTTGCGCACCATGGAGTTGCGGACGACGTTCTGCGAAAGCGCGATGGTTCCATCCGCGAGCGTGAAGACCGGGCTCTTCTCGGCGTCGCCCTCGGTGTACTCACCGACCAGGAAGGACGTGGTCTGCGAGCCGGTCAACCGCACGGCGAGCTTCTGCACGAACTCCTCGATGCTGCCTTTCGTGCTCGGCGCGACCAGCGTGCGGAAGGAGTCCACCACCACGATGGCCGGCTGAATGCGTTCCATCTCCTGCACGATCGCGTCGAGCGTCTTCGCGAGATCACCTTCGAGCGCAACTTCGCCGAGGTTCGCGAAATGGATGCTGTCGTTGACTTTGCTCGCGTCGAAGAAGGAGAACTGCTGCTGGTAGCGCAGCATCTTGAGCGTCGGCTCGCCGAGGACGGTGAAGTAGAGCGCGGGTTGCTTGCGCGAGGCATTGGCGAAGACGATCTGATGCGCGAGCGTGGTCTTGCCGGAGCCAGGCTCGCCCATGATGATGTTGAAGGAGTACTCGGGGATGCCGCCGCCGAGGACCAGATCGAGCTTGTCAATGCCGGTGGTCAGCTTGCGGATCTTCGCGCTTAGTTTGTCATTCATGTGAGCCCTCGGATAGCTTGCTGAACGTGACGTGCGGCCACGCGTGCCGCACGAATCGCAGGGTCAGGTCTTCGCCGATGAAGGTCATGAGCAGCCAGATGATGCTGGCCAGCAGCGCTGCATACCCTTCCGCTGCGTCCGCGACGTCCAGGTCCTCGACCGCTTCAGTCAACCCCGACAGCGGACAATCGGCCGCCGTCCCCGACCGCACCGTCGCGAGCCACGGATATTCGCGAACGGTGATCTGAATGGCGCGGTCGACGAGCGCCTGCAATCCGTGCGGCCCCATGGCCGTCTCCAGAATGCGATAGAGCTCGCCGCACGAGCGCT
>CAMPKJ010000379.1 GCA_946887105.1 uncultured Acidobacteriota bacterium
TCTCGTGCGCTCCGATTTGTCTATAAGACACACTCTATCTCGCTGCGGACACGCCGCCGCGCCTCACGGGCGCGCATACTCTCGGGCGCGCCGCGAGATTTGCGTCGCACCGGCGGTCTCCTCGAGTTCGAGCAGGTCGAATGCGTCTTTGCGGCGATACGACAGAAACGCGGACAGCACCGTCTCCGGCGGTTCATGCGCCGGGACAGCAATCGGCGCGGGCTCCGGCTCGGCCTGGATCGAGTCGAGCGAAACCTCGATCGCGCTCGCGAACGGATGGGCGAGCTCGAACCGTGGTGCCTCGGGGCGCGATTGCACGGTGGTCTCGATGATTCCGAGGAGCAGGAGCGCGTAGACGGTGCGATGCAGGTCGTCGGTATCGAGCTCGGCCGCCAGTTCGTCGAACTTCCGGCCTTTGCGCGCGGCGTCGACGACCTTCTGCTGGCTCGGCGTCAGGCGAAGCTCGCCGAGGAACGAAGGGTCCGGAGTGATGGCGAGGTGCTTTCCGATCGCCACGGCAGCGCCTTGATCGGCGTTCTCCTGCGGCTCCACCTTCTGAATGCCGGTCAGGAGAAGCTGCGGCACTTTCACGCGCAGGACCGATCCGGACGGCGGTACGTCCTCGGAGATCGAGTACGTGCCGGATGTCCAACTGAACGGCTCGAGCAGTTTCCGCCCGAGGTTCTGCTGCAGCAGGCGATAGAGCTCGGTCGGTGTGAGCAGGCCGCGCTCGGTGAGGATCTCCCCGATCGGCACACCACGCGACGCGGCGACGGCGAAGGCGGAGTTTGCGTCCGACTCGCGCACTTTGCCGCTGCTGACCAGAAAGCGGCCGAGCATCTCCGTGGCGATGTTCGAGCGGCAGTCGATCGCCCAGCCGTCGTCGAACACGATCGTCTTCTGGAGTTGGTTGCGACGGAGCTGGAGAGTCACGCTGGCTTCTGCCTCAGCCAGCGCGACGAGCAGGTGCGCGTACGGCGCTTGTTCCAACGTGCCGTTGCGCGGGAGGTCTGCGAACGCCGGACGCGTCGTCACGGGCTCGATTGTACCGACGAGCGCTTCATGATTTGTCATCCCGAGCGTGAGTCGAGGGACCTGGGTGTGTCGCCGGCGCCATGGAAGGCACTCGCTCGGGATGACAGAGGGTGGACTCGCTACGCGGCCTGCTCGATCTCCACCGAGATGTTCCGCCACCGCCCCTGCCGGAAACGCAGAACGCTCAGCGCGGCGCGCGTGAAGTGTCCAGCCAGGATGGCCAGCCAGATGTCGTTCGCCTGCAGTCCGCGCACGGCTTGAACCGTTGCGCAGATGCCGATCGGCACGACGATCTGCGAGACGATCGAAATGTAAAGCGGTCCGCGCGTGTCGCCGGTGCCCTGCAGGCCGCCGGTGTAGCTGAGCGCAACGGTCACCAGGAAGCCGGACACGCTCAGATAGCGCAGCAGTTGCGAGCCGATCGAGCTCACCAGCGGCTCGGTCATGCCGAACACGCTCAGCAGGACTTCAGGAATCAGCAGGAACGCGGAACCGACAATCGCGGCGACGACCAGTCCGAGACGCGAGGCCATGGCCACGCCTTGCGCGGCGCGCTCCGGCTTGCCGGCACCGAGGTTCTGGCCGGCGATCGTCGAGGCGGCACCCATCAGACCGACGGACGTCCACGTGATCAGCGAGAACAGTTCCGTGTATGCGACGGCGTACGCCGCCTGCGCCGCCGCGCTCTGCTCGAGCGAGCCGATGTACCGCACCAGCATCACGCCGGCGATGTTCATGGCGATCCCCTGAAAGCCGGCCGGCAGTCCGAAGCGAAACAGCGCTTTGATGATCGTCGCATCGGGTGACAGATCCATCCCGCGATGAAAATGAATCACCGATCCGCGCGTGAACAGCTTGCGCAGACCATACGCGGCGACGATGACGCTGCTCGCGACCGTGCCCAGCGCCGCGCCGCGCGTACCAAACCTCGGAATGAGCACGACGTTCAGGACGATCGTCAGCAGCGTCAACGCCACGCCCAGCCGCAACGGCGTCCGCGCATCACCGGCCGCGCGAAACGCGGCGCTGAGCATGAAGAACAGCATCATGCCGCCGATGCCGGCGAACATCGTGCGCAGGAACGGCAACGCCTGCGCCTGCACCGGCAGCGAGGCATTCACCACATCGAGCAACGCCGGCGCGCTGAACCAGCCGATCGCTCCCATCAACGCCGACAGCGCCAGCGCGGTGAGCAGCGCCTGATAGACGACGCGATTGACCGTCTCCGGCTCATTGGCGCCGGCGTAGCGCGTCACCAGCACCACCATGCCCGTGAAGAGCGAGCTGATGAAGACGATGACCACGATGATGATCTGCCAGCTCACCCCGATGGCCGCGTTGGCCGTGAAGCCGACGTAGTGGCCGACCATCACATGGTCGATGATCCCCTGCAGACCGGCGATGGCGTTCTGCAACATGGTCGGCCAGGCAATGCGCCACACCGCCCGGCCGAGTGGGCCGTCGACGATCGATCGGTCGAAGTTCTGCGTCGTGGTCACACCTGCGCCATGCCGCCGTCCACAGCCAGCTCCGTGCCGGTGATGAACGACGAGTCGCGCGACGCGAGAAACGCGGCCGCGCTCGCGACTTCGTCCGCCGAGCCCATGCGGCCGAGCGGGACATGCGCGACCGCATCGCTGAGAAACGCGTCCAGCGACTCCTGCGGCATCCCCATCTTCCCGAAGATGGGCGTCTCGATCGGTCCCGGACTGATGGCGTTGACGCGCACGTTGCGGACCGCCAACTCACGCGCGGCGATGCGCACGATCGAGCGCAGCGCACCTTTCGTCGCCCCATACGCCGACGCGGCCTCGAAGCCTTTCTGGTTGGCGACGGACGTATTGATGATGACTGCCGCTCCATTGGAAAGGATCGGGATGGCGTGCTTCAGCGCCAGCCACAAGCCGCGCACGTTCAGGTTCCACATCTCATCGAAGTCCGTGACAGACGCCTCGGCCAGCGGTGCGAACCGGGCGATGCCGGCATTGAGAAAGAGCACGTCCAATCGTCCGTGTTTGCGTCCGACGGTCTCGAACAATCGGGCCACTTTCTGTTCGTTCGACGCGTCCGACTCGACGACTTTCACCGAGTCGCCCAGCTCCCGGCGCGCGGCCTCCAGCGTCTCGGGATTGCGGCCGGTCACGATGACTTCCGCCCCCTCGGCTGCAAATCGTTTGGCCGTCGCCAGACCGATGCCTGTGGTCCCGCCGGTGATCAGTGCAATCTTGTTTCTCAGTCGTTTTTCCATGAGGTTCCTCAGGCAATCGCACGGACGACACCGCCGTCGGCGCGCAAGGCAGCTCCATTGGTTGCGGACGCGAGGCTGCTGCAGACGTAGGCCACCATCGCCGCGACTTCGTCCGGCGTGGTGAAACGCTGCAGCAGCGACGTCGGTCGCATGGTGGTGAAGAAATCGCGTTCGATGGTGGTCATGTCGATGCCGTCGGATTCAGCGCGCCGGCCCACGAACGACAGCGCGTCGTCCGAAGTGGGACCGGGAAGAATGCTGTTCACGGTCACGCCGCTGCCGAGCGTCGTCTCGGCCAGGCCGCGCGCGACCGCGAGCTGCGCGGTCTTGGTCATGCCGTAGTGGATCATCTCGGCCGGAATCTGCAGACCCGACTCGCTGGAGATGAACACGATC
>CAMPKJ010000380.1 GCA_946887105.1 uncultured Acidobacteriota bacterium
ACCGGAATGACCTCGTCGCGCACGAATGCGGCCACGCGGTCACGAAGTTCGACGAGTTGCGCGTCGAGGTTGAAGTCCATGTCTAGCTCTGCAGATTCTCGAAGATCGTGGCCGCGCCCTGGCCGCCGCCGACGCACATCGTGACCAGGCCATAGCGCGAGCGGCGCCGGCGCATTTCGCCGAGGAGTTGCACGGTCAGCTTCGCGCCGGACGCGCCGAGCGGATGTCCGAGCGCAACCGCGCCGCCGTTCACGTTCACCTTCGACTCGTCGAGTCCGAGCTCGCGCATGACCGCGAGTGCCTGGCCCGCGAACGCCTCGTTCAACTCGATCAGATCGATGTCCGCGAGCGTGAGGCCGGCGCGCTTCAACGCTTTCGGCACCGCCACGACCGGCCCCATGCCCATGATCTCCGGCGGAACGCCGCCGACCGCGAACGACACGAAGCGCGCCAGCGGCTTCAGTCCCAGCTCCTCGGCGCGCGCGCGCGACATCACGGTCACGGCCGCGGCGCCGTCCGAAGTCTGGCTGGAGTTGCCGGCGGTGACGACACCCTTCGCGTGAAACGCGGGCTTCAGTTTCGCGAGCGCCTCCATGGTCGTATCGGCGCGCGGACCTTCATCCGTATCGAACGTGAAGCGGCGCGTCTTCGTTTCGCCGGAATCGGTGCTCTCGGTGATCTCGACGTCGAGCGGCACGATGCCGTCGTCGGCGAACCTGCCGGCCTGCTGCGCGGCCAGCGCGCGCTGATGGCTGCGCAGCGCGAACGCGTCCGCGTCTTCGCGCGAGACGTTGTACTTGCGCGCGACGTTCTCGGCCGTCAGCCCCATGCTCAGATACGCGCCGGGGCGGTTCTCGACGAGGTATGGATTCGGACGGAAGCGATTGTTCCCGCGCACGAGGCTCATCGACTCGGTCCCGCCGGCGATGATCTGGTCGGCCATGCCGGCCATGATCCGCTCCGCCGCCATGGCGATGGTCTGCGAGCCGGAGGAGCAGAAGCGGTTGACGGTGACCGCGGGAACGCTGTCCGGCAGTCCCGCGCGCAGCGCCGCGATGCGCGCCACGTTCGTGCCCGATTCCCCTTCCGGAGTGGCGCAGCCCATGATCACGTCATCGAGCGACTCGGGATCGAGCTGCGGCGTCTGCGCCATCAGCGCTCGAATGACTTCCGCGGCCATGTCGTCGGGACGGGTGGTGCGCAGCGAACCGCGCGGCGCCTTGCCGACCGCGGTGCGCAGGCCGGCCACGATCACTGCTTCGTGCATGTGTTTCTCCTGTTCCTCGGAGTTCCTCGGGTGCCCTCCTCCGAGGAACCCGAGGAACCGAGGCACTCCGAGGAACTCAATTGTGTAACGGTTTCCCGCTGCTCAACATGTGCTGGATGCGCTCCAGCGTCTTCGGTTGCGCGAGCAATCCGACGAACACCTCGCGCTCCAGATCCAACAGGTACTGCTCGTCCACCCATTGCGCGCTGGACAAATTTCCGCCGCACAGCACGTGCGCCAGTTGTCCGCTGACGAACGCGTCGTACTCGCTCGCATAGCCTGCGACCTGCAGGTTGTAGATGGCGGCTTTGAGCGCCGCGCGCGCGTCGCGGCCGGCGGCGTAACAGTTCCGGTCGCGCACCGGCGGCGTGTACGCGTCGGCGTGCATGACCAGCACTTCGTGCTTCGCTTCGTGCAGCAGGTGATCGCGATTCATGACCACGCGATCGGCAATGGTGAGGAATCCGAGCGAGCGCGCATCCTCGGCGCTCGTCGACACTTTCGCGGTGCCGATGGTCTGCAGCACGTTCTGCAGGAATGGCACGGCGTCGATGCTGGTCTGCTTCTGCGGCGGCGAGACGATGCGCCGCACCATCTCCTTGCAGCCGCCCGCGCCGGGAATCAGTCCGACGCCCACTTCCACGAGTCCCATGTACGTCTCGCTGGCCGCGACGATGCGCGCGCCCGCCATGGCCACCTCGGCGCCGCCGCCGAGCGTGCGGCCGAACGGCGCAGTCACGACCGGCTTCGTGCAGTAGCGCACCTTCATGAGCGCGTCCTGCATTCCCTTCACGGCCGTATCGGGATCGCCCGCCAGCCCGCCGGCGAGGTTCGCGCCGACGCAGAAATCGCCGCCATCGTTGCCGATGACCAGTCCTTTCCAATCTCCTCGCTCCACTTCATCGACCGCCTCGACGAGCATCGCCCGGATGTTCTCGTCGAGCGTGTTCATCTTGGTGTGAAACTCGAGGCAGAGCACGCCGTCGCCGAGGTCGCGCAGGCTCGCGCCTTTGTTCTCCCTGATGACCGGACATTCGCCCAGAACGATCTGGCGCGGATCGCGTGAGACCGGCAGGTACATCTTCGTGGCGGGGTCGTACGCGGAGTGTTCGCGGTAGAACGTTTCGTGTCCGGCGGCGAGCATCTCGTGCACCCACGGCGCGACGGCGACGCCGTTCGCTTCCATCGCGCCGGCGGTCTCCTTCACGCCGAGTGCATCCCACAGCTCGAATGGGCCGAGGTCGTGCGAGAAGCCCCAGCGCGTCGCGCGATCGATGCTGACGATGTCGTCGCTGATCTCCGGAATGCGCCGCGACGCGTAGCCGAGCGCGTTGTAGATCATGTGCCGCGCCATCGCGCCCGCTTTGTCGTCCTGTTGCAGCACGAACTTCACCCGTTCGGGCAGGCTGCGGATCTTCATCGCCTCGGCGACCGACGGAATCTCCGGCTCGATGCGCGGGCGATACTCGCCCGTCCCCAGATCGAGCGACAGGATGGTCTTGCCGTCTTTCCTGTAGAACCCCTGCCTGGTCTTGTCGCCGAGCCGGCCCTTCTCGATCTGGCTTTTCTTCAGCGCCTCGACGCGCGGCGAGCGGAGGATCTCGCGCGTCTCATCATGCTCGATCATCCCGTAAAGGTTGTCGGCCACCGCGCTCGACACATCGAAGCCGACCAGATCCTGCAGACGAAACGCGGCTGTTTTGGGACGGCCGGTAAGCGGTCCGGCGATGAGGTCCGTCTCTTCGACCGTGTAGTGGTTCGCGAGTGCGAAGTCGACCAGCACGGCGCCGCCGACCGAGGCTAAGCGATTGGCGATGAAGTTCGGCGTGTCCTTGCAGAGCACGACCGACTTGCCGAGCCGCGTCTCCGCGAATTCGCGCACGAACGCGGTCACGTCCGGCAGCGTATCGGGCGTGGGGATCACTTCGAGGAGCTTCATGTACCGCGGCGGATTGAAGAAGTGCGTGCCGAGGAAGTGCGCCCGGAAACCCTCGGACGCCTCGGCGGCAATCTTCCCGATCGGAATGCCGGAGGTGTTGCTCGACACGATGCTGTGCGGCTTGCGCAGGCGATCGATGCGTTTCACGAGATCGCGTTTCGCATCGAGATTCTCGACGATCGCCTCGACGATCCAGTCGCCTTCGCCGATCCATGCCTCGTTCTCATCGAGACTGCCGATTGCAACCAGCTCCGCGGTGGCGGGCGTGACGAATGCCGCCGGCGTGTTCTTCTTCAGCCGGTCCAGCGACGCCTTCACCACCTGCTGCGACACATCGAGCAGATAGACCGGAATGCCTGCATTCGCAAAGTGCGCGGCAATCCCGCCGCCCATGGTGCCGGAGCCGATGACCACGGCCCGGTGGATTTGGTAGGTCATGGTGGGTGCTCGTCCTTCGTTCA
>CAMPKJ010000381.1 GCA_946887105.1 uncultured Acidobacteriota bacterium
CGGACCCCGACCCTCGGACGATTGCGTCCAGCCTACCGCTTTTCCGTAGGTTCGCAAATTCCGGATCGCGCGCGATATCGGCGGGGTTGTAGCCCAACCGCACAGCCTGCTCGAGACGGGCGATGGCGTCATCGGGAGCGCCGGCCAGATTCGCGACGACGGCGGCCTCATAGACATGCGTGGCATTGCGCGGCTCGAGCTCCAGCGCTCGAATGATCGAATTGCGCGCCTCGGCATGACGACCGAGCTTGGCCAGGGCACTGGCCAGTGAGGAGTAGGCGAGTGCGTCCGAGGGATTGACGCGGATCACGTCGCGACTGAGCTCCACGGCGCGCTCGAACGCCTGCTGCGCCTTCTCCTCTCGCCCGTCGATCCAGCGATAGGCGTCGCCGAGATTGCGCCAGTAGAGGAAATCCTGCGGCGTGTGCTCGACCGCTTTCTCGAATGCCGCCGCGGCCTCGGGGAACCTGCCGAGGAAGTAATAGCAGGTCCCCATGTTCGAATAGCCCTGCCCCGACGGCGCGCGCGCAATCGATTGTGAGAACACGCGTAGTGCATCTTCGTAGCGGCCGAGGAGCTGGTACATCGCGCCGAGATTCACGTAGCCGCGCTGATTGTCGGGAACCAGCTGTACGACCTTTTGAAATTGCGGAATGGCGTCGACGTATCGCCCCTGTCCGTAATAGAACGCGCCGAGTTTGTTGTAGGCGCCCCAGTAATTCGGCTGGAGCGCAATGGCGCGTTTGTATTCGGCTTCCGCCTTTGCGACGTCGCCGGCCGCTTTGTATGTTTCGGCCAGGCCGAGCACAGCATCGGCATTGTTCGGTTGCTGCGATAGGACACGCAGGTACGCCGAGATCGCCTCGGGATAACGTCCGGTCTGACGCCGCAGATCGCCGAGCGTGACATTCACGTCGATGCTTTGCGGATCGGCTTCCAGAGCGCGCTCGGCGGCGCGGCCCGCGGCCGCGGCGAATTGCGGTTGGCGCGTAGCCTGGAACTTTCCTAAGTACGCCCGCGCCAGCGCTGCCTGGACGCTGGGGGAGGCGCCCAGTTCTTCGAGGATGTCGATGGCGCTGTCGAGCGATTCCTCCCGGTCGTAGCGGCGCAGGTGGCCGAGGGCTTCGAGGTAGCGGCGTTGCGAGACCGCGGGGTCGAGTGCGGTGCGGATGGTGCTGCGTCCGAGGTCGAGGTTGCGGGCCACGCTGTCGGCGACGTCGTCCTGCACGCCGAAGAGATTCGACACGCTCCCTTCGACGAGATCGCGCCATTCGCGCTTCGTGGCCGGATCGATGACCGTGTAGGTCACGCGGATGCGCTCTCCGTCGCGCATCATCGAGCCGGTGAGCACGAGGTTCGCGCCGAGATCGCGCGCGGCCTTGAGCGCGTCGTTTGCCTCGGCATCCGCGGTCGAGGGACGCATCACCTGCACGGCCGGATAGTGCGCCAGACGGGCCGTGAGCGTCTCCGCGAATCCGTCGACCACGAGCTGCCCGGTCGCGTCGCCGGTGAGGTCCTTGAAGCGCATCACGGCGAGGTATTTCTTCGCCGGCGTCGGCGCGACGGCTGCGTTCTGTTGTGCGGCGGGTTCGAGGCGGTTGCGCGAGATCATCACCGAGACCGTGACCAGCGCCGCGATCACGACCGCTGCGCCGATGGCCATCCATGACGTCCGCGGCGCAATCATCGGTTGCGATTTGTGGAACCCGCTCTCCTCGGCCACCACGCGATCGCGCAGCAGGCGCAGCTCGCGCGCGAGATCGCGCGACGATGCGTAACGATCGTCCGCCGATTTCGACAGCAGCCGGCGGATCAGATCCGAGAGCTGCACGGGCGCGCGCGGATTCGAGCGCGTGATCGGCTCCGGATCGTGATGGAGGATCGCCGACAGCGTGTCGATCGCGGTCTCGCCGGGGAAGGCCGGCTTGCCGGTGAGCAGTTCGTACAGGATGGCGCCGAACGCGAACTGGTCGGAGCGGAAGTCGAGGCGCTTGCCCGTGGCCTGTTCGGGCGACATGTACCCGACCGTGCCGAGGATCGTGCCGGGATTCGTGCCCGGCATTTCGAGCTGCAGCGTGTGTTCGCTGTCTTCCGCGGTCGGGGCGACGATCTTCGCCAGTCCGAAGTCGAGGATCTTCGCGAATCCGTCGCGCGTCAGCATGATGTTCTCGGGCTTCAGATCGCGATGCACGATGCCGCGCTCGTGCGCCGCCGCCAGTCCGTCGGCGATCTGCGCGCCGATGTCGAGCACCTTGCTGACCGGCATCGGTCCGCCGTGGATCAGCGTGCGAAGGTCGGAGCCCTCGATGTACTCCATCACGATGAACGGCGTGCCTTCGTCGGCGCCGACTTCGTGGATGGTGACGATGTTCGGATGATTGAGCGCCGACGCCGATCGCGCCTCCTGCGTGAAGCGCGTGAGCGTGTCGCGCTCGCCGGACATGCGCACGGGCAGGAGCTTGATCGCGACTTTGCGGCCGAGTTTCGGATCGCGCGCGACGTAAACCTCACCCATACCGCCGGAGCCGATGGGACCGAGGACTACGTAATGACCGAGGGTCTCGCGAGACGTCATCTGGATGTGGCCGGGGCTGGCGAGGGATTCTGGCGTGGATTCTAACGGCGGCGGCAGACGGCGCGTACGCTTTTCTCGGGACGTATAATCCGCGTCGTTCCCCGGAGTCACCATCGATGACTGGATTGACGCGCGCGATCGCGGCGATCGCCATGCTGTCCTGCGGAACGCCTCCGCTTCCGGCGGGAGAAAGCTACGCCGCGCTCGTGCCGTGGCGCGTCATCGAGCCGCAGGCGGTGGTCGACGCGCCGCTCGCGCTCTTCTGGGTTCCGGCATCGGCGGACGAGCTGCGCCGCTCGGAACTGCTGGCGTCGGACGACCTGACGCTGTTCTCATCGCAATGCGTGGCCATGCGCGTCGTGCAGCCGAACGACGTCACGCGCATGACCGCTCTCGCCGAAGACGCGGAGCCGCCGCTGGCGGTGCTCGCCGACCGCGCCGGCAAGATCATCGGACGCGTGACGAGCGAGCGCGGTGCGATCTCGCTCGCGGAAGTCGAAGATCTCGTTCGCGCGGAGCTCGAGCGCCGTGCCGACGAGAGCGAGGCGATGCTCGATCGTGCGGCGGAGCGCGTCGAAGAGAACGACCTCTCCGCCGCGGCCGAGCTGTATCGCGCGGTGTGGGCGGAGAGATGCGTCTGCCCGCGACAGGCGCGGGCAGCGAAGAAAGCGTTGCGGAAACTGGGGCTGGAGTAGCTACGCGGTTTTCAGCATGCGCACGGCCAGTTTCCACTGGCGGCGTGAGCGGCGGACGTGGCGCGTTGCGATCTTCCTCGTGCGGCGCCACGGCGTTCCCTGCGCGCGCTCTTCGTGCGCGCGGCGCCAGAGCGCGAGTGCCTGTTCGAGATGGGCGGACGCGACGTCCAGGCGGCGGCGCACTTCGGCGGCGATTTTCGCCTGCACGGTGGCCATCTTCGGCTCGACGACGTGAATCGCGGCGCGCATCCGCGCCTGCTCGATCTGCGGCAGCGGCGTCGCCAGAAGATTGCGGGCCATGCCGGCGAGCTTCAGCGCGCCGATCCACCACTTCGCCGGATCCCACTGGTACCAGCGGATGCCGTTGCGGAAGTC
>CAMPKJ010000382.1 GCA_946887105.1 uncultured Acidobacteriota bacterium
TTCATCGTCGTTTCTACCATTCGTTGTAGTGCGTCTTGCCGTCCAGCGACAGCGCGGTGGAAGTGGAGTGCACCTCGTAGAGGTGGTCGGCCGAGCACGACGAGCCGACCGTGCATTCGTTCGTGCTCGGCGACTCCGGATCGTCGGTCGACGAGAGCACGTGCCACTCCTTGCGGCCGGTCATCGGATCGATGAGGTCGCGCTCGCGGATCAGGCGTACGGTCTTGCCGTCGGCCATGGTCACGCCCTTCAGCAATTCGTCGAAGTCTTTCGGATAGCCATCGGAGCCGAGCGCCTGCATCTGCGCGGGACGGTTTGCCGGCGGCGGTTGTCCCGGCTGCGGCGGCTGCTGGGCCATGGTCATCAGCTCGTGATAGCGATCGATGGCCTCGGTGATCCTGCGCAGACGGTCGCGCAGTTCGATCTCCTTCTGGCGCCGCAGGCCGAACCGCGCCACCGGCAGCGCCACCGCCGCGAGGATGCCGATGATGGCCACGACGGTGATGAGCTCGGCGACGGTGAACCCGGACTGCCGGCTGCCGCCTTCCTGTCGTCCGATGCGCATCATGACTACCGGACCCTTGCCCTCCCGCCGCCGATCGCGGCGGCGATGTTCTGGCCCGTTGCGGTCTTCAGAGCCGGGCTTTCCATGACCAGGAACGTTTCACCCGCCAGCCCGCCATGCACGCGGATGGCGAGGATCTGTCCGCCGCCCGCGAAGCGCAGCGGTTTCCCGGCGCTCGGCGTGACGGTGATCGTTCCCTGATCGTGATTGACGCTGACCATCGGCGGCGCATCGAGATCGACGGCGATGGCCGAGCCGATGTTCACATCCGTGACGGACATCTTCTGCGGGTCGTAGCGGAGCACGAGTTGGTTGGCGGTCAGCCCCTCGAGATCCATGCCGATCACTTCCCACACCCGCGACTCACCCGCGCCGAGCGTGATCGTCGCCGGCTGCGGAGCCATGCGCGGCGCGAGGCGCAACGCGGCGGTGTCGGGATCGACGGTCGCGAGCACGGCAGCCGAGGCTGCGTTCGTTGCGGCCGGCTCCGGATCGGCGGCTACCGATGCCGTCTTCACGGTGAGGGGATTGCGTGGCTGATCGAGCGACTCCTGCCTGCCGAGCATCGGCAGCGTCGACTCCACCGCGGAGCTCTGCGGCGGGTTCTCCGTCTCCGGCGGATTGTTGGCCGGCTGCTGCGACGGCGGACGGTTGAACGGATTGTTGGGCATGCCGGGCGGCACCGGCGGCACCGATACCGGCGGGGGCGTTTCGCGGCCTTCCGGAGTGATGTAGTTGCCCGGCTCGCCGTCGCTGGAGAGCTGCAGGCCGGCCGGATTGGCTTCGCTGCGGACCGGCTGGACGAACGGATCGCCGCCGCCGTTCTGCGACTCGATGCGCGGCGAGACGCCGCGGAAGGTGAGGTTGTTGCCGGTGCCGACCCACATCGGCGCCAGATCCTCATCCGTGATGTCGGGGATGCGGATGATGTGCGGCGTCATGGTCAGCACGAGATCCGTGCGCGTCGACTCGTTGTGCTCGTTGGTGAAGAGACGGCCGATGAGCGGGATGTCGCCGAGGATCGGAGTCTTGGTGGCGCTGCGGATTTTGTTCTGCTGAATGAGGCCGGCCAGGAAGTTGGTCTCGCCGTCTTTCAGACGGATGGTCGAGGTGATCGTGCGCGTGGCAAACGTCGGCTGTTCCTGTCCGGCGAATACCACCGACGCGCCCTGGTTCGACACTTCGACGGTGAGCTTGAGCGTCACTTCGCGGTTGTGATGGACGCGCGGCTCCATCTCCACCTTGATGCCGACGTCCTGGTACTGGAACGAGGTGTAAGGCTGCGTCAGCTGACCGTTGGGCGTGCTGGTGGTGGCCAGGCCCTGGAACGTCGTGACCGGCACGGGGATGCGCTGGCCGATGTGCAGCGTCGCTTTTTCACCCTCGGAGATGCGCAGTTCCGGGTTGGCGAGCAGCTCGGTGTTGCCGTAGGTCTTGAGCAGCGAATACGTGGCCGTCGGAATGGCGAAGGTCGTATTCGCGCGCAGATCGTTGAGGCTGCCCACCGCCTTGGCGATGTCGTTCAGCGTGCCGCGGCTGAAGGCGGCGCCGTTGAGCGTCGGCGTGGCGTTGGCCGAGGAGCTGAGGCTGTTGTTCGCGCCGGGGAAGCCGGAGATGGCCAGACCGAGGTCGCGGATGCGGTTCAGATCGAGCTGCACGAGCTCCACCTGCACGACCACTTCCGCCTTGGCCTTGTCGTTGGCCTGGATGATCTTCTCGGCGATGCGCACCTTGTCCGCGGTGTCGCGGATGGTGATGGCGTTGAGCGCCTTGAGCGGGAAGACGTTGCGCGCCTCGATCATGGTACGGACCACGTTCGTGACCTGTTCGGCGTCGCCGTTCGAGAGATAGAACGTGCGGATGACCAGGTCTTCGTAGTCGCGGCGCGCCTGCGGGTTGTCGGGAACGATGATGATGGTCTTCTCGTCGAGCGTCTTGTAGAAGTGATTGGCGGCCTGCATGACGCGCTCGAGCGCCGCCTGCGCGGTGACGTCGCGAAGCTCGATGGTGATGCGGTCGTCCTTGACCGCCTGATCGAAGAGCACGTTGATGCCGAACGCGTTGCCGAGGGCGCGGTAGATGTCCTTGACCGGAGTGTCGCGGGAGAACGTCAGGGAGATCGGCTCCTGCGAGGCCGGATTGAGCTGCGGCGGCTGCGCCTTGGTGATGGTCGACTGCGCGCGCTTCTTGATCTCGTCGATGGAGACGCGCTCGGAGGCGGCGCGGTTGATGTTGTTGATCAGCTCCACCGCCTTGACCATCTCCACGGCCGCAAACTGATTGGTCGGGTCGAGCTTCACCGTGAGCTGGAACTCGGAGGCGGCCATCTGCGCGAGGCGGAGCTGGTCGGTGCCGGTAGCGCGGTCGGCGGCGGCGCGATAGGCCTTGCCTTTGTCGAAGTGCAGGCGCGAGGCCTCGCGCCGGGCGCGGTCGAGACTGATCTTGAACCGGCGGTTGTCCGGAGCGATCTCCAGCGCCTTTTCGTACTGCATGACCGCGACGTCCCAATCCCTCGCCTCTTCGGCGTTCTGGGCCTTCTGGTAGGCGTTGTAGCTCGCACACGACAGCAGCATGAGCGAGGTGAGCAGCGTCGCGGTGAGTGTCTTCAATCGATTCATTTCTTCAGTCCTGGTTCCGAATCCTGAGCTTGTGACGCGGCCGGCGTGGAAACGTCACTGCGCTCCGAGCGGCACGCGCAGCGTGACGTCCGGCGGGAAGCCTACATATCCGATTTCCGCCGACTCGATGCCGATGCGCCGCAGCACGAACTTCCCTTCGATCACTTCGCCGACGCGCGCGTTGACGATCTCCCCTTCGCGCGCGAAGGTGGCGATCGGACGCTGCGCCGGACCGAACATGCCGATGAATTTCCACGTGAACTGCGGCGGCGTGGGCGGCGGCGGAGGAGGCGGCGTCTCCGGATCGTCGCAAACACTGCCGATGCCGTCGCGGTCGATGTCCTGCTGATCAGGATTGGCGACCGCCACGCAGTTGTCGCGGAAGTCGGGAACGCCGTCCTTGTCCTGGT
>CAMPKJ010000383.1 GCA_946887105.1 uncultured Acidobacteriota bacterium
ATCTCGTCCGGTCTACTACCATGGCAACTGCCGTTTTCAGGAGACTCTAAGACTCACAACTGCGGTTCGATCAGCGGCAGCAGCAGTCGCGCCCCGAACAGGCGCAGGGACGTCGCGCGCGAGACGCGCGGGCCTCGTGAAGCGCCGTGAATCTTCCACGCATCCTCGAGGTGCGCATCGATCGACGCGCGGAGCTCGCGGGCGATCTCCTCATCCTCGGTCAGGCACATCACTTCCGTGTTCAGATACCGCGAACGCGGGTCGATGTTGTACGAGCCGATCATCGCGATCCGGTCGTCGACGATGATGCTCTTCGCGTGCAGCACGTCCGGACCCTTGTACTCGCGCACGTCCATGCCCGCGCGCACGAGACCGCGCCGGTACTTCAGATACGCGGCCTGCGGGAGCAGTCCGTCGGTCGAGCGGAGTGAGTTCGTGAGTACCAGCACGGACACGCCTTCCGCGCGTTTCTTCTCCAGCAAAAGGCGCAGCGATTTCGTCGGAACGAAATACGGCGACTCGATCACGATCGATCGCTCGGCCGCCGCGAGCACTTCCTCCAGACGCACGCCCACCTCCGCGTGGAGGAAGTGCACGGTGCCGGCGTCCTCGCGGCCGGCCGACCAGTCGCGCGAGGTGTCGAGCTCGATGAACCCGTCGCGGACGAGCTCGTCGAGCACGCTGCCGAGGTGTGCGGCGGCGCGCTGCTTGGCGCTGGCGGAGACGCGCACGCGCAGATCGGCGACGTGATGACTGGACCAGAGCGTCTCGAAATGCCGGTCGGCATCCGCCGCGGACGCGCCGTCGACATACACATCGCGATCGACGTAGTTTTTCTTCTTCGCCAGACCGAAGTACGCCTCGCCGAGGTTGCGGCCGCCGGTGATGTAGCGCGACGAGTCGGTGACGATCACCTTCTCGTGCATGCGGCGCAGCAGCCAGCTCGGGTGGCGCAGATCGAGCGGGTGATAGACGCGCACCTGCACCCCTTCATCGCGCAGATGCGCGAGCACCGCCTTCGGGATGCGATGGAAGTTGCCGTCCACGATCACGCGCACGTCGCTGACACCGCGCCGTTTCGCGTCGCGCAGCAGCGCCAGCACGCCGAGCGTGATGCGATCGTTGCGTGCCAGGAAGTACAGCAACCCGATCTTGTCCGTGGACTGCTCGATGAGATCGACGCGCGCCTGCATCGCGTCGCGCGGATCGTCCAGGATGCGAACGACGTCGGCGTGCGCGGTGGCCGCGAAGGCGACGAAGACCACGACTGCCCATCGTCTGCGGAAAGGCATGCAGCCCCGGCTTGTGCAAGTCGAGCGCCGCTGGGAAGGAGCCTCGACCGTGTCCTACTGCATCAGCACTTCCGCTTTCCCGGTGGCGATGACATGCAGCGAGATCACGTTCTCGCGCGCCGTCACCGCGGCCGGCTCGATCGCATCGGCGTGCCCCCGCAACAGCACGCCGGGTGCGAGCTGGCGGGTGAGGGCGCGGGTGATCTCCTCGCGCGCTTCGTTCATGCGCGGGGTGAGATCGAAACGTGCCGAGTCGCGCAGCCGCGCGCGGATCGACAGGTGTGCGGCGCGCTCGGCGATGCGGCGGAAGAAGCCGCGCCTCCTCGGATCGAGCGAGTAATCGAGATCGGGCACGACGATGCTGCGCGCAGCAGGATCGAAGCGCGGAGTGCCTTCGAGGAACACCACGCCGCGATAGTTGCGCAGCGCGCCGCCGCGATAGTCGATGATCGCCTCGACCAGCACGCGTCCGTTCGGCGCCGGTGCGATGCGGATCGACTCGAGCGTCAGCGGCTTGCCGTTCACCTGGTACGTTTTCCCCGCATAGTCGCGCGTGGCGAGGCGGCTGGCTTCCTCGTACGGCAACTCGAGATCGAACGGCACGCGCACGCCGGCAGCCGATCCGGCAGCGGCGGTTTTCAGCGCGGGCAAAGGCCGGCGCGCGACGGCCGGTTTCTCGCCGATCACCACCCGCGTCTGCGCGCGCAGCAGCAGCGTGCTCGTGACCATCGATCCCGATCCGCTGATCGGCGTGAGCGCGACTTCGTTCGGCTCGAGCACGAGCCAGGTGCGCGGCGCGAGCTCCACCGGCGTCTGCAACGCGGTCCAGATCTGTTCCGCGCGCGGGCGGATGTTGGTGTGCGCCGGCGTGTTGCGATCGATGATGGCGGCGGTCTCCCGCAGCTGATACTCGACCACCGGCGCGACGAAGCGGCGGGTGATGTCGATGCCCAGCCACGTCACCTGGCAGCGCTTCGCGTAGTGCACCGGCAGAGGGCGCGTGGTGGAGCGGAGACGCCAGGCCGGGTCCCATTCCAGTCTCGAGTGCAGCTTGACGTCCGCCACGCGGCGCGCCTCGCCGATGCCGCAGGAGATGCACGGAAAGCGTCCGCGGCACGCTTCCAATCCATACTTCACGGTCGTCGACGAATGGAGGCCGCCGCCGATCATCTGCAGGCGGATCGGCGCGCGCGCGACCTCGTAGCGGACGTCGATGCCACGCTCGCGCTGTTTGTCGGCGAACGTCTTCGGCACGCGCGCCTCGATCTCGGGGACGAGGGGAGCGAGGCTGGCGCGGATCGGGACGGAGATCGTCGAGAGCTCCTGCACGGTCTGGCCGGACGTTTGAACCTGCCAGGGCGCAACGCATGCAACAATTAGGAGGAAAGGGAACAACGCGCCGCCGAAGCGCGCTCTAGACGCTGCCATCATGTCCGACATCACCACCCGCGGCATTCGCATCGAGGTCGAGAGCGAGTATCTCCCCGACCACAGCAACCGCGAAACGTACACGTTTGCGTACCACGTCCGTATTTCCAACCTGGGCGAGGAGCCGGCCCAGCTCGTCAGCCGTGAATGGATCATCACCGACGGCGACGGCAACGTGGAACGCGTGCAGGGTCCGGGCGTGGTCGGTGAGTTCCCCCGGCTCGATCCCGGCGAGTCGTTCGAATACACGAGTTTTTGTCCGTTGCCGACCTCGATGGGAACAATGCACGGCAATTACACGATGAAGACGGTAGACGGCGATCGTTTCGAAGCGGAGATCGCGCCGTTCACGCTGGCAGTCCCGGGAGTGGTCAATTGAAAAAAGGATTCCTTCCGACGTTCTTCGTGCTGCTCGGCATCGCGTTCGCCGTGGCGGTATGGCTGCGTCTCCGCTCTCTCGACACCCGCAACGCAGCGGTGATGCAGACCGCCTCGGCGGCCACCGCCGCGACCGCCCTCGAAGACGGCACGACCACCGCGGCGCCCGGAACCCAGCCGGAGGAGTACACGCTGGAGCCGGCCGGCTCCACATCGTCCGCCGCCGATCGCCCGAACGAAACGCAGGCGCAGCGCAGCGCGCGCGAGCAGCGTTACGAAGAGCTGCTCCGTTCCGCGCCGCCTCCCGGTCCCACGCCGCAGCCGCGTACGGAGAACCCGGCCGAATCGCCGACGCTGTTCGATCGCGTGGTCACTCCGATCGCCAGCGCTCTCGGCATCAATCGCGCGAAGCCGCCGCAGCAGACCGCGGCGATGAACGCGCCGCGCCAGCCGCAGCCGAATCCACCGGCCAACACGC
>CAMPKJ010000384.1 GCA_946887105.1 uncultured Acidobacteriota bacterium
CCCGGCGCCACCACTCCGCCGAATCCCGGTGCCTCGGTTCCCGGCGGTCAAGACCTCGGCGCGATCTGCTGCCTCATCGATGCCTTGCAGAGCTACGTCGCCGATGCGCTGTGCATGCTGCTCCTTCCGCCTTGTCCGCCGCAGGCATGCGACGACCGGATCATCCTGGCCTGCGTGACGATCAAGGGCGGAAAGATCGTGCACATCTGCAATCACTCCTGCCGTCACTACGCCGGCAGCTTCAATTCGGTCGAGTACTGGCTGTCGGCGGTTCCGGTCATCCCGTTCATCGGAAAACTGCTGCGCGAGCTTTGCTGCTCCGAGCAACTCATCGAGACGTTCACGAACGTGAAGAAGCTCTTCGACGGAGAGAAGGTTTGAGGAGCGCGCGATGGCCGAACTGATCGAACGTCCCAATTACTACCAGCTGCAGTTCCTCGGCGCGGACGACTTCAAGGCCGAGCAGGCCTATCACCGCGACATGCGGCGCCGGCACAACATCGGCCCGCACCGCTGGGGCATCGTCACCGGCCTGGAGCTCGTCGAGCGTCCGCGCGATGGCGGCGGCTTCGATGTCTACATCGAGCCGGGCATGGCCATCGACGGCTTCGGCCGGGAGATCTTCATCGTCGCGCCGGCGAAGCTCGACGCCGCGGAGTTTCAGTTCATCACCGGCAACGTTCCCACGCTGCACACGGTCTGGCTCGCGTATCGCGAAGAAAGCAGCTCGCCGCCGGAGTTCGGCTACGGCACCTGCGAGTCGGACGCGCGCAACGATCGGGTCCGCGAAGACGCGCGCATCGTGATCGATCCGAGCGGCGACACGCACGCCGCGATCGTCGTCGACGGACGCGCGGCCGCGGCGGAGAACCTTCCCGAGGATCAGTCGGTGCCGTATCAGGAGTTGCCGGACGCCGCGAATGCGCGATGGCTGGTTCCGCTCGGATCCGTGAGCTGGGATCCCACCGTGCCGGGATTCGTGAGCGCCGGCGCGCAACTCGCGGCCGGACGCGTTTACGCCGGCATCGTGGCCGAGGAAGTGCTCGGGCCGAATGCTAAGGTGCGGGTGCGGCCTCGCAAGAGCTTCAGTGCCGCCGACGTCGACCGGAACGACTTCGCCTTCATCGAAGGACGCTTGCGCGTGAAGGGGAGCATCGTCGAGGAGAAGGACATCTACCTCGACGGCGGCAAGCTCTCCTTCCGCGACGGCGCGGGCAGCGACGCGACCGTGCCGCTGTGGATGCAGCGCATGGGCGGCAACGCCAACGAGTACGACCTGCGCATTCACATCGGCGGCGACACCGATGGCGCGAAGCACCGGCTCACCGTCGGCTCGGGCGCGGATCCGGTGTCGCTGACCAACGAGAAGGTCTACTTCGCCGTGCGCGGCGACGATCGCGTCGACATTCCCACCGGCACGCTGTCCATGGGCCAGAAGACGCGGCAGATGATCACGTTGTGGGGCTCGTCCAACGACGCGAAGCCGCCCTACGGCATCGGCGTGCAGTCGTCGGCGCTCTACTTCCGCACCGGCGGTCACGTGTACTGGTATCGCAACGGCGTCCATCACGACGACCTCGGCAACGCCGGCACGGACGGCGAAGAACTGCTGCATCTCGATGATGCCGGGCGGTTGCACTTCGGCGCGAAGACGCGGCAGATGCTCAATCTCTACAACGACGACTACGCGGTGGGCGTGCAGAATTCGACGCTCTACGCGCGCAGCAATCGCGACTTCTGCTGGTTCCGCGGCGGCAATCACGCCGATGCGCGCTCGTCGCCGGGCGGCGGCACGCTGGCCATGAAGCTGGACGAGCACGGCGACCTGTCGGTCGAGCGGCATCTCGACGCCGCCGGATCGCTCACCATCGGCGGATCGCTCGTCCTGGGCGGCAATCTGAACATGGCCCCGGGGAGCGCCATGATCCTCGACGGCACGCGCTTCCCGATCGACATCCGCACGGGCGAGGTGGTGATCCTCCCCGGCGGCCAGACCTCGGGACAGCGCAAGGTGCAGGTCAACAGCCGCCTCAACAAAGTGACCGGCGGGGCGTTCTTCCACGTCGCGCTCGCCGACATCAGTCACGACGGCGCCAACAACACGCCGCAGTGGGGCGTGACGGCGCACATCAACAACCTGCAGCTCGACGACAACACGTTCGAGTTCACGTTCGACTGGAAGGTCAACAGCACGCACGCGAGCATCAACCTCGTGTCGTACGTGGCCTTCTTCATCGCCTGAGGAGGAGTGGTCATGATCGAGGAACGCATCCAGGTCCTTCGCAACGAGCTGGCGAAAGGCGAACAGCAGCTCGCCGCACTCGATCGCGAGCGCGCCGTCACGCGCGACACGATCCTGCGCATCCAGGGCGCGATCCAGGTGCTCGAGGAAATGCTGGCCGCACAGCCGCCCGCCGACGCGCGGCCGGTGCTGGCACGCACTTCGTGAGGGAGCATGACCGCGACCTCGCGCTTCACCGTCGGACGCGCCGGTTGCGCGTACGTCGTGCCGCGGGAGCATCCCGCGCCGGAGGACGTGCGCCGCGACGCGGACATCGTGTTTCGCGAGCGTCTGCCCGCCGCATGCGGACGCGCGCTGTCGGCGCTCGCCCGCGATGACGATCCGTCCGTGTGGCTCGTCGAGCGCCTCGACGTCGAGGTGGCGTGGGCCGGATCGCGCGACGATCTCGCCGGCGAGTGGAGCGCCCAGATCGCACGCGCTCTCACGCGTACGCTCCATCGTGCGGAAGGCGTGCTGCACTTTCCGACGCGAGCCGCGTTCGTGGCGCGCTTCATCGCCGACGCCGCGACGGGACGCGACGCGGGAAAGTGGTACTACGCGCAGTTCGATGCGCTGGCAGCCTTGCCCTCGGCGGCGAAGATCCGCGAGGCCATCCTGCGGGAGCCGGAGCTTTCATTCGCCATCGTGCAGGAGCTCGTGCACGCCGGACGGATCGACGAAACGATCGTCGCGCTCGGCGAGCGAGGTGCGCTCGCCGTATGGGACGCGGTGTTTGCAGCGCACGATTGCGATTGCGATCCCTCGCCGCGCCTGCTGGAACTGCTGCTGTCGTTCTGGGATGACGCTGCGCCGGTCACGCCGCAGCACGCGCTCCGTCTCGCTGCCGCCGTCCTGCGCACCGCGCCTGACGACACGCCGGCGGCGATCCGCGCGCATGTCGATGCGCTGATCGTGCTCGCGGAGGCGTTGCGGTCGACGGATGATGCCTGGACGATCGTCGAGGCGATCGTTGCCGGCGATCTCGCGACCGCGCTGCGTCTCATCCATCGGACTCAGGACTCGCTCGCCGCGGTTGCTCCGCTGCAACTGCTGATGCGCATCGCGGCGCAGCGCTCCGATCTCATCACCTGTGCCGCGAGCACCGTACGCGTGTCTACTCCCGATGCACTCATCGGCAGCGCATTCGCGGGGTACGCGCTGCTCCTGCCGTTCTTTGGAGTGCGGTGGGCGGCCGCCCCCCGCTGCCGAGGTCCCTTAGCGGGGGGGGGGGGGCCCCCCCGCCCAAGGGCGCGGGGGCGGGGCCGCGG
>CAMPKJ010000385.1 GCA_946887105.1 uncultured Acidobacteriota bacterium
ATCACCTCCGCCTCGTTCTGCTCGGGATTGATGAACGAGTGATCGCCGGAGAATTCGCGCAGCGTGAAGGCTTCGGTGGTCAGGCGCTGCCAGGCCTGCATGTCGGCGTGCGAGACCTGCGCGTCGCGGCGTCCGTGCAGGGCGACGATCGGCACGGGCAGCGGCGCGACCTGCCGCGCGTCGAAGGTCTCGACCGTTCGGAAGGTGGCCACGATGGCGGGTAGCTGGGCGTGGATGAATTCGCGGCTGAGCGAGAACAGGCCGATCTCGTTCATCGAGTGCGTGAGCGCGTCGACGATCCGTTCCACAAACGCGGCGTTGCGCGGTTCGAGGATCTCGTCGAGCGCCGGGATGTGCTCGATGCCGAATTGCCGGTAGGTCGCCCTCAATCCCTCCACGACCTGATTGGACGGCAGGCACGGCGCGGTGAATGCGCCGGCGAAGAGGACGCGCGGCAGCGGCAGCGCGCGCCGCTGCAGATGCAGGCACCACGCGTACCCGAGCAGCGTTCCGGCGCTGTGGCCGAGGATGGCGAAGGGGCGATCGAGCTCGTCGTGCAGCACCGACGTCAGCTGCTCGGCGAGCACGGTCAGGCTCTCGATCGGCTTCTCCCGCAGCCGGTCACCGCGGCCGGGCAACTCGATCGGCCGCACCTCGATCTCCGGCGGAAAGGTCTTCGTCCAGTTGCGAAACATGGCCGCGGAAAGGTGGCCGTACGGGAAGCAGTAGAGCCGCATCCGCGCATCCGGCCGCGCGATGCCGCGCAACCAGGCGCTCTTGTCGATTGCCGGTGACTGCTTCGCGATCAGCGCCTGCAGCTGGCGCACGCTCATCTCGAAGAGGTTGTTGATCGGCAGCTCGAATCCATCCAGGATCGACTGCAGCTTCATGATCATCAGCGAGTCCATCCCCAGTTCGAGCAGCACCGCGTCGCGACGGATCTCCGACGGCGCACACTCGAGCATTGCCGCGAGCTCGTCGAGCAATCCCTCCGGTGTGAGCCGCTCGCTTCGGTCGCGATCGAACGCGGCCATGGTCTCCAGCGCGTTCACGTCCTGCGTGAGGCTCTGCAGCGTCGCTTCGCCACAGTCGATGCGCACGTCGCCGTTCGCGTCGTAGATCGACCACGACATCCGGAACCCGTCGCCGTCGAGGAGCCGGTTGTAGAGACCGTACGATCCGGCCTCCAGCGCGCCGCGAATGCGAATGTCTTTCATGACCGTGGTCATGTGCAGGACGCTCGCGGAATCGTCGTTCATCACGAAGCCGGGCTGCAGCACGGCGTCGAGGAATCCGGGATGCACGCCGAGGCTGTACGAGCGCGGATCGAAATCGAGACGCAGCGTCGCGAAACTCTCGCGGCCGTACATCTCCGCGCCGGCAACGACGTGGACGAATCCCATTCCCGGATAACCCATGGCCATGTAGCGGTCGTAGAAGCGCGCTTCATCGAGCACCACCGGCGCGACGTCCGGCGGCTTCGGCGCGGCGATCGTCTCGCTCTCGTCGCGCAACGGCTCGACGACGGCGCGCGCGGCGCGGATCCAGCGCGAGCCTTCGTTGCCGTAGCAGAAGTGGAACTCGAGCGCGAAGAGACCGTCGCCGCTTTCGTCGATCGTGATCTGGATCAGCGTATCGGCCTGGCGCGAGATGTAGAGCAGGCGCAGGAATTCGATCGAGGCGATGCGGATCTCCGGCGCGGCGAAATGGGTGGCGAAGATCTTGTGGATGGTCTCGATGTAGAAGCCGATGTGGAAGTTGCCGGTGTCGCCGACGCCGAGGAGATTGCCCTTCTCGATGGTGAGCAGGAGGCGCAGGCGCTCCGTCGGCGAGTCGATGACGCGCAGATCCAGGAACGGCGCGTGCGCGGCGATGCGCGCGACCGATTCCTTCGGCGCCTCCGCCCAGTACGACTTCAGCTTGAACGCGTGCAGCGGATAGGCGGCCACGAGATCGCCGCGCGACAGATCGGCCGGCGCGTTGCGCAGCACGACGTGGCCGTTGACGCCGCCGAAGCCGAACGAGCTCACGCCGGCGATCTTTTCTTCGTCGCGCCAGTCGACGACGCGGTCGGGCAAAAGAAAGGTTTGACCCTCCATCCGCAAGAGGGGGTTGATGCGGCGCAGGTGGTTGTTGCCGGGGATCTTTCCTTGCTGGATCGAGAGCGCGGCTTTGATCACGCCCGCGATTCCCGCGGCCGGTTCGAGGTGGCCGATGTTGGTCTTGAGGCAGCCGAGGACGCAGGGGCGTTGCGGATCGCGTCCGGCGTTGACGACGTTACCGAGCGCCTCGATCTCCACCGGATCGCCGAGGAACGTGCCGGTGCCGTGCGTCTCGATGTAGCGCGCGCGATGCGGCTCGATCTTCGCGCGCGCGAATGCATTCGCGATCACGCGCTCCTGCGCCAGACCGTTCGGCGCGGTGAGTCCGTTGCTCTTTCCGTCCTGATTGACCGCGCTGCCGGCCACGATCGCGTAGACCTTGCCGCCGCGGCGACGCACCTCGTCGAGACGCTGCAATACGATCACGCCGACCCCTTCGCCGGGCACGTAGCCGTTCGCGCTCTCGTCGAACGTCTTGCACTTGCCGTCCGGCGCGAGCATGCGCGAGTCCTGGAGCAGCCGCGTGAACTGCGGATTCAGATTGAGGCTGATGCCGGCCACGATGGCCGTGTCGATCGCTCTCTCGCGCAGGTAATGACAGGCGATGTCGACGCCCACCAGCGAAGACGAACAGGCGGTGTCGACCACCAGGCTGGGACCGTTGAAGTCGTAGTGATAGGAGATGCGGTTCGCGGAGATCGACAGGGCATTGCCGGTGGTGAGGAAGAGCGCGTTCTCGGGATCGTAGCGATGCGCGACGCGCATGTACTGGCTGGGGTAATGGGAGATGAAGACGCCGGTGCCGCGGATGTCGCCGCCGAGCAGCTCCGCATCGAGCAGCGCCTGGTGCGTGTTCATCAAGAGCAGGCGCTGTTGCGGATCCATGCAGCGCGCCTCGCGCGGCGAGATGCCGAACAGCTCCGCGTCGAAGAGATCGATGTCTTCGAGATAGCCCCCATGGATGCTCTCGACTTCCACGCCGAGCTTCTCTTCGGACAAGCCGAGAAGCGACAGACGCGACGGCGGGAAATGCGACACGCCGTCGTAGCGCGCGCAGAGCTTTTCCCAGAACGCGCGGAGATTCGGCGCGCCGGGAAGCTGCGCGGCCATGCCGGCGATGGCGATCTCGGACGCGTTCTCGTACGTCGCGATTTTCTCGTTCAGGCGCTGGATGGTGTGCAGCGCCTCGAACAGCAGCGTCTCGTCCGTCACAGGACGGCCTCCTCATTCGATTTCAGGAATCCCTGCGCCAGCAGGATGGCCGCGCGCAGGTGTTCGCGGACGTCGCCGGGTCCCCTCTCCCCTTCGGGGAGAGGCTCAGGGTGAGGGGCAACGGTGACGCGGGATTCGCCCCTCACCCTGCCCTCCCCCCGGAGGGGAGAGCTGGGGAGGGGGGCGAAGCTGGTACACGCTCC
>CAMPKJ010000386.1 GCA_946887105.1 uncultured Acidobacteriota bacterium
CCGTCGTTCATGACAGCCATCGATGATCAACATCTGGGAGGAGCGATCATGCTCGTCGCAGGCGGCGCCGCCTATCTGCTCGGCGGCGTCGGCCTGACCGTGACGCTCTTCCGAGGAACGGCGCGTGTGCCGATGGAGCGCACGTGATCCGGGGCGTTCTGCGCATGGTGCTGATCGGCGGTGCGGCCGCCGCGGCGCTCGTGCGAGCGATCCGGCAACCTGCACCACCGGTCGCGTCCGCGCGTCCGAGCCTGTGGAGACGCGCCATCAAACCTCGCCTCTTCGAGTACGCGCTGCTCGTTGCGCTCCTCGGCGTGATGGGGTTTCTCGGGGCCGCGTCCGGAATCATTCCCATTCGCGCGAGCTCCGGACATTGGGCGATCACGCGTTGGTTTCTCGAGTTTTCCAAGACGCGCTCCGTGTCGACGCACACACTGGGCATGGAGACACCGCCACTCCAGGACCGCGCGCTGGTGATCAAAGGCGCTGGAGCCTACGACCTCTCGTGCCGTCCGTGTCACGGCAGTCCCGATCTCCCGCATCCGCGCGTCGCGCAAGCGATGCTCCCCACGCCGCCGTACCTTGCCGAACGCGTCGAGAAACGTTCGCCGCGCGAGCTGTTCTACATCATCAAGCACGGCATCAAATTCACCGGCATGCCGGCGTGGCCCGCGCAGAGCCGCGACGACGAGGTGTGGGCGGTGGTGGCGTTCCTGCTCGAGCTCCCGAAGCTCGATGCGCGCACCTATCAGAACCTCGTGCGCGGCGAAGACCCCGTCCCGCCGCTGCAATCGCTGACGGGCGTCCCCGGCTCGGTCATCGAAACGTGCGCGCGTTGTCATGGCCTCGATGGCGGCGGCAGGGGCGTCGACGCCTTTCCACGCCTGGCGGGGCAGCGCCGCACGTATCTGTTCAATGCCTTGCGCGCGTACGCCAACGGAAGGCGCCACAGTGGGTTCATGGAACCGGTGGCCGTTGCGCTGAACGCGCGGCAGATGCAGGCCATCGCCGCGTATTACAGCGGGATCTCTCCCCGTCCCACGCAAATGCGCGCGGGCGCACCGGACGCCATCGCACGCGGGAGGCTCATCGCCTCGCGCGGGATTCCGGCGCAGAATGTACCCGCGTGCGCGGACTGCCACGGCCCGGCTCCTGTGCGCAACAGCGACGCCTTCCCGATTCTCTCCGGCCAGTTCGCGGATTACATCGTCCTGCAGCTTGAGCTGTTCAAAGCCGGCCACCGCGGCGGCTCACCGTATGCGCACCTGATGCGTCCTGTTGCGGCGGGATTGAATCCGGAGCAGATGCGCGATGTGGCGCTCTACTATCAATCGCTCGGCGCGCCTTGATCTCGGCCGCGCGCCCGTGCCACTTCCACCGAGCAGGGCGCGTGCGAGATGACGTGCTGCGCGACACTGCCGAGGAGAAACTTGCGCAAGCCCGTGTGCCCGTGGGATCCCATGATGATGAGATCGGCGTTCCAGTCCAACGCCTCCTGAACGATCTCGATGCGCGGATCGCCTTCGCGCACGGCAGTTTCCACCGCGAATCCGTGCTCGCGCAGCCGTCGGGCCGCCTCGTCGGCGACCGACTGCGCATGCCGCTTCGACTCTTCGTTAATGGTGGCCGCGAGTGCCTGCTCGGCCACATACCACTCGTATGTCGTGAACAGATACGGATAAGGAACGGCCACCAGGACCCGGACGATCGTGCCCTCCGGCCAGGGGCGGCTCAGGACCGCATCGAGTGCCGGCTGCGAATGCGGAGAACCATCCGTCGCGACGAGAATGCGCATGATTACCTCAGGCGCTGATAGAGCGCGACCAGCGCGATCGCGGCCGATGCGATCGCAATCAACCCGCCGGTGCGGCCGCGATGGAGATTCGCATCCGTGTACCAGTCGCGCTCTCGCGCGCGATCATCGAAGCGCCCATGCGCGCCATGGTCTCCCGGCACCGGCTCCCACAGGTTGTGCGGGCGGTTCGGATCCTCTGGCTCGCCGGTCATCTGGTCGTAGCCGTGATCGGCGAGATACGTGTCGGCATAGCCCGGGAAGAACGCATTTCCGACGATGGCTTTGGTCGTGTTCCAGCCGACGTTCACCTCGCGTCGGTGATGATCGACCGCCCAGACGATCGCGCGCGCGGGGATCTCGGGTTGATAGATCTCGCCGACCGGGGCCGCCCGGCGCGGCAGGCGGCTCTTGACCCAGTCGAACTGCGGCGTGTTGATGGCCGGGAGGTGCACCATCGTCAGGCGCACGTTGCTCTTGTCGTGCAGGAGCTCCGCATGGAGCGAGTCATTGAAGCCCTGGATGGCGTGCTTCGCGCCGCAGTACGCGGCCTGGAGCGGGATGCCGCGATACGCGAGCGCGGAGCCGACCTGCACGATCGTTCCGCGGTCGCGCGGGAGCATGCGCGCCAGGGCAGCCATCGTTCCGTACACGACGCCGAGATACGTCACCTCGGTGACGCGCCGGATCTCCTCCGGCCGCAATTCCTTGACGGGCGAAAACACGGAGACCATGGCGTTGTTGATCCAGATGTCGATCGGGCCGAACGTGTTCTCGACGATTTCCGCGGCCGCAGCCACGGCCTCGGCATCCGACACGTCCAGCGGCAGGACGATCGCTTCGCCGCCGAGCTCCTCCACATCGCGCCTCGCCGCCTCGAGGCCGTCGCGGCCGCGCGCGATCAGGCCGATGCGCGCGCCGCGCCTGGCAAACTCGCGCACCACCGCCCGTCCCACGCCCGCGGACGCACCGGTCACGACCACCACTTCACGCGCACGTTCGCGCATGCAGTGCCCGTTACTTCGCCGCCACGGTCTTCGTCGTTTCGTGCGTGCTCATGCCCATCATGGTGGTGGTGAGGGCCCCGCAGGCGACGATGGTCGGCAAGTCCGTGGGCGACTGATGGATGTTGATGAAGTAGCTCCGCGTGGGGTCGAGCGGCATCGCGATCGTGGCACTGGTCCTCGCGGTGCCATCAGCGCCGGGCTGCAGCGGTGAGTAGGCAGTCGCGTCTCCGACGATGCCCTGATCGTTTCCGCAGCTGCCATAGTGCACGTGCCACGGCCGAACGGTTCCGCTCATCCCCGTCGCTTCGCGGAAGGCGACGTTGACGGTCGTCCCGGCCGCCGTGCTCCGCGCGGTCACGTTGGCGCCGGCGCCCTCATAACCGGCATTGGCGGTTGCGGTAGCAGTCCAGTCCGTTGGCGCCGGCGGCGGCATTGTGGCGCACGCGGCAAATACGGCGAAGGCAGTGAGAATTGCAGCAGGTTTCAGCAAGTTCATGGCAGAACTCCTCCTCGCCGAAACCTCTGTGCAATAGATAGTCCGCGCGGCCGGCGCTCTCTACGATACGGCGCGATCCAGCCGCCAGCGGTTCAGTAACTCCGCGGTCTCCTGCATCAATCGCAGATTGATTCCGTCGACGTGCCGCTGATGCCAGCTCTCCAGTTCCGTTCCGCGCACGA
>CAMPKJ010000387.1 GCA_946887105.1 uncultured Acidobacteriota bacterium
GTCTTCGGGAACGCCTTCGGCGTGCCGCCGGTGAGGATGAACGCGCCGAAGTCGAGCACGTACACCGATCCGTCCGGGCCGATGCGCACGTCCACCGGCCGCTCGAATCCGTTGCGCAGGTCGAGCGTCGACGCGGGCTGCGGGTCCTCTCCTTCGCTCCTCCCCCGGTTGCGCATGTACGCGTCGAGGACGCCGGTGCGCGGAAGCACACGCTCGATCTGGAATCCGGCGCGGCCGTCATCGGGCGCCGTCTGCGGCTTGAAGTCGCCCATCTCCGCGACCAGCAGTCCCTCGCCCGGCACGAAGACCATGCCGCTGATCGCTGCGTGCGGCTCGGTCGCCGCGACGAGGTTCGTGCGATCGGGCGCGGTCAGTCCGCTCGCTTGGCGATCGATGACCGGGGGTTCGGGCCGCGGCCGCAGATCCATCCCATAGTCGGGCCATCCGTACCACGCGCCTTCGACCACGCGCACGATGCTGTCGGTGTCGTTCGGGATCGGACGCGTGCTGCGCACGTCCGCGCCCTGCACGCCCGCGAAGAGCGTTCCCTGCGTGTCCATCGCCAGCGCGACAGGATTGCGGAATCCCCACGCCACCAGCTCCGGCGTCGTGCTGCCGGGCCGCAGACGATAGATCGCGCTCGTGCACATCGCCTCGCCGCGGACTTCGCGCGCGCCCGATTGCCCGAGCGGCTGATACGCGCCGGTCCTGCCCTTCGGATCGTCGAACGTCGCGCCGGTCAGGCGGAGATCGCGGCATGCGATGTCGCGCGTCTGCGGATGCTTCTCCAGCCACTTCTGATTGACCGGATCGGCGCTGGCCACGACGCCGGAATTCGTCGCGCTGCCGACGCCGAAGTACATCGTGCCGTCGGGCGCGAAGAGCAGGTGATTGACGTCGTGATCGCCGGTCACCGGCACGCGCTGCAGCACCGGTTCGACCACGCCGCCGCCGGGACGCACGCGGCTGATCGAGAAGGTCGCGTCGTTCTGCTCGTGCGAAAGGTAGAGCCAGCCGTCGTGGAACGTGAGGCCGATGGCGGTATCGCCATTCGGTGCATTCGGCCCATCGAGACGCACGCGATCGATCGCGCCGGACGTCGACACGCGCACGATCTTCGGCTTCAGCATCGGCACCGGCACGGTGTGCGATTCGAGGATGTAGAGGTTTCCCGCCGCGTCCCACGTGAACGCGCTCGGGAAATTGAGACCGTTCACCACGCGCACCGCGCGATGGCCGGACGGCACGACGATGTCGTCGACGACCACGCGCTCCGTCGAATAACGGCCGGCCTGATCGGCCGCCTGCCATGCGAGCTGGCCGAGCGACGAGCACGCGGTGGTGGAGAGAGCAACGACGACGAGAGCGATGAAACGTTTCACGGCAGTTCTCCTGGCGGTGCTGCGAGTGCAACTCGCGGACCGAATGGCGTTGGGCGTTGGGCGCTGGGCGTTCGGGAGGCGTCGCCTGCAGGCCACTCCACGCGAGTGCCGCTCTGGCGACACCTCCCGAACGCCTAACGCCTACTGCCCAACGCCCTCCTCCCACACCCCGCCCGGCGCGAGCACCTCGAACCGCACCCCCGGCGCGCGCTTCAGCTCGGCGCGAAGAACCCGCTCGGGCTCGTCCTGTCCGTCATCGCCGAGGTGGAAGGTGTAGTAGTGCATCGGAATCGATGTCGCCGCGCCGAGCGTCCGCGCTACGCGCACGGCCTCCATCGGCGAGATGTGCACGGCGCGCATGAACCATTCCGGACGGAATGCGCCGATCGGCAGCAACGCCAGCCGCATCGCGCCGAAGCGCTCGCGGATCATGTCGAAGTGCGGACCCCATCCGCTGTCGCCGGCGAAGTAGACCGGCCCGTGCGGCGTCTCGATGACGAAGCCGCACCAGAGGTTCGCGTCGCGATCGGGAATGCCGCGCGACGAGAAATGCTGCGCCGGCACCGCGTGGACGCGCACGCCGCTTGCGATTTCCGCCGACTGCCACCAATCGAGATCCGTCGCGTGTTGTACAAACGCGGCGTTGCCGAGCGCGACGAAGATGCGCGGACGATGCTCGCGTTTCAGCCGCTCGATCGTCGGCACATCCATGTGGTCGTAGTGGTTGTGGCTGATCAGCACCACATCGATCGGCGGCAGATCCTCGAAGCGAACCCCGGGAGCGTGATGGCGCTTCGGCCCCGTGAACGACACCGGCGAACAGCGCTCGGACCAGATCGGGTCGGTGAGGATGTTCAGGTCCTCGGTCTGGATGAGAAACGTGGAGTGGTTGACCCAGGTGACGCGCAGCGCGCCGCCACTCACGCGTTGCGGAGGCGGCGCCGCGGGCGCGATCTCGCGCCACGGATCCCACGGACCTTCCTCGCGCGAGGCGATCCATTTCAGAAAATCAAAACCATCCGCGTGCGAGGTCGGCTGCAGATTGTGAAAGCGCTTGCCGTCGAAGTGATCCGACTTCGGACCGCGGTACTTCGGCGCGGAGAAGAGCCACCCAAGGAACGCGCCTCCGCCGACCAGCGTCACCACGCCGCCGGCCAGCGACCAGAGCAGCTTTCGCCGCATCAGCGATTCACCGTGCTCATGTCCGGATAACGATCGCCCGCCGTGATCCCCTTCGGCGCGACCTCGTCGATCCGTTGCAGCTCGGACTCGCTCAACCGCACATCGAGAGCGGCCGCGTTTTCTTCGAGATAGCGCACGTGTTTCGTGCCCGGGATCGGCACGATGTCGTCGCCGCGGTGCAGCACCCAGGCCAGCGCGAGCTGCGACGGGGTCACGTTTTTCTCGCGCGCGATCTCTTCGATTTTCGCCACCAGGTCGAGGTTCTTGCGGAAGTTCTCGCCCTGCAATCGCGGCGAGCGGCGGCGATAGTCGCCCGGCTCGAGATCGTCCATCGACTTGATCCGTCCGGTGAGGAAGCCGCGTCCGAGCGGGCTGTATGCGACGAAGCCGATCCCCAGCTCGCGCACGGTCGGCAGGACTTCATCCTCGGGATCGCGCGTCCACAGCGAGTACTCCGTCTGCAGCGCGCTGATCGGATGCACCGCATGGGCGCGGCGGATCGTCGCCGGCGCCGCCTCGGACAATCCGAGGAAGCGCACCTTGCCGGCGGTCACGAGCTCCTGCATCGCGCCGGCGGTTTCTTCGATCGGCGTCTTCGTATCGACGCGGTGCTGGTAATAGAGATCGATCACGTCGACGCCGAGGCGCTGCAGCGAATCGTCGCAGCTCTTGCGGACGTATTCGGGACGCCCGTTCACGCCGAGGAACGCTCCGTCTTCGCCGCGCATGTTGCCGAACTTCGTCGCCAGCACGACCTGGTCGCGGCGATCGCGAATGGCCTTGCCGACCAGCTTCTCGTTCGTGAACGGCCCGTACATGTCGGCCGTGTCGAGGAACGTGATGCCGAGGTCGAGCGCGCGATGGATGGTCGCGATCGCTTCGTCTTCGTTGGAGGCGCC
>CAMPKJ010000388.1 GCA_946887105.1 uncultured Acidobacteriota bacterium
ATCGGTACGCCGCGCGCGGCCAGGAACGTGTTGGCCATGCCGCCGCCGATCAGGACCTTGTCCGCGACTTTGATCAGCGCCTCCAGGGGCTCGATCTTGCCGGCGATCTTCGCGCCGCCCATCAGCGCCACGAACGGGCGCTCTTCGATGTTGGTCACCTTCTGCAGGAACGTCAGCTCGCGCTCGAGCAGCAGGCCGCCGGCGGTGTGGTCGGACGGCATCAGCCGCGGCAGCGCATCGATCGACGCGTGCGCGCGATGGCAGGCGCCGAAGGCATCATTGACGTAGTAGTCGGCCAGCTTGCGCAACTCGGCCGCGAACGCGGCGTCGTTCTTCTCTTCGCCGGCGTGGAAGCGGAGGTTTTCGAGCAGCAGAAACTCGCCGGTTTTCAGCGGCGACGTATCGACGCCGACGCAATCCTCCGCCCACTGCACGTCCATGCCGAGAAGCTCGGCCAGTTTCTCGTGCACCGGCTTCAGCGAATACTTCTCCTTGCGCTCACCCTTCGGGCGTCCGAGGTGCGAGGCCAGGATCACGGCCGCGCCGCGCTCGCGCAGGATGCGCAGTGTCGGCAGTGTTTCCTCGATGCGCGTGGCGTCGGTGATCCGCGGCCCATCCAGCGGCACGTTGTAGTCGACGCGATAGAACACGCGTGCGCCCGGCGGAATGTGGAGCTGATCGAGCGTACGGATGCGAATCATTTGGAAGCGAGCGAATCCTTGCGCACCCTGGCCACGTGCGAGATCAGATCGAGCACGCGATTCGAATAGCCCCACTCGTTGTCGTACCACGACAGCACCTTGTGGACGTTGCCGCCGGTCGAGCGCGTGTAGGTCGTGTCGACGATCGACGAGTGTGCGTTGTGATTGAAGTCGATCGAGACCAGCTCCTCGTCCGAATACGCCAGGATGCCTTTCAGCGGGCCGTTGGCGGCGTCGCGCAGCACCTGATTGATCTCGTCGACGCTGGTGCTCTTCTCGGTCTCGAACGTGAGATCGACGAGCGAAACGTTCGGCGTCGGGACGCGCACCGAGATGCCGTCGAACTTTCCTTTGAGCTCCGGCAGCACCAGGCCGACTGCCTGTGCGGCGCCGGTGGAGGTGGGGATCATCGACAGCGCGGCCGCGCGCGCGCGGCGCAGGTCCTTGTGCGGGAAGTCGAGGATGACCTGATCGTTCGTGTACGAATGGATCGTGGTCATGAGGCCCTTGGCGATGCCGAAGTTCTGGTGCAGCACCTTGGCCATCGGCGCGAGGCAATTCGTGGTGCACGAGGCGTTGGAGATGACGGTGTGTTTGGCGGGATCGTATTCCTGCTCGTTCACGCCCATGCAGAACGTGCCGTCGGCGTCTTTGGACGGCGCGGAGATGATCACCGTCTCGACGCTCTTCTTGAGATGTTTGGATGCCTTCGCCTTGTCGGTGAAGCGACCCGACGACTCGACGACGATGTCGACCTCGAGCTCGTCCCACGGGATGGCCGCGGGATCGGGATTGGAGAACACGCGCAGCTCTTCGCCATCGACGGCGATGCCTGATTCGGTGTGCGAGATCGACTGCGTCAGCGTGCCGTGGACGGAGTCGTATTTCAGCAGATGCGCGAGCGTGGCGGCGTCGGTGAGGTCATTCACCGCGACGATGTCGATGTCCTGCTTCTTTTCCAGCCACGCCCGAAGGACGTTGCGACCGATGCGGCCGAAGCCATTGATTCCAACTTTCACCTTGGCCATTTGAAAAGTCTCCTACTTTGCGCGCGCTAGTATATCGACGTGAATCCGACTGCGAGTTCCGTGCACGTCACGCCGTTGCGTTGGAACGGTAAGACGTTGTCCCTCCTCGATCAACGCCTGCTGCCGCGCGAGGAGGTCTGGATCGAATGCCGCACCGCGCACGAAGTCGCGGATGCGATTCGCACGATGGTGGTGCGCGGCGCGCCAGCCATCGGCGTCAGCGCTGCATTCGGCATGGCCATGGCCGCCGCGGGCGGCGAGGATCTGCAGCGCGCCGCCGCGGAACTGAAGCAGGCGCGGCCGACGGCGGTGAATCTGGCGTGGGCGGTCGATCGGATGTTGCGCACGACCGGCGATCTGACGGCAGAAGCGGAACGGATTCTCTTCGAGGATGTGGAAGCGAATCGCGCGATGGGCAAATTCGGCGCGCAGCTCCTCGGCGAAACGGCGACCGTCCTGACGCACTGCAACGCGGGCGCGCTGGCAACCGCGGGTTACGGCACGGCCCTCGGCGTGATCCGCGCGGCCGTGGAGTCGGGAAAGCGCATCGCCGTGTTCGCGGATGAGACGCGGCCGTATCTGCAGGGCGCGCGACTGACCGCGTGGGAGCTCCAGCGCGATGGCATCGACGTCACGCTGATCACGGACAACATGTCCGGGCATTTCTTTCAGCAGGGGCAGTTCGACGCGGTGATCGTCGGCGCGGATCGCATCGCCGCGAACGGCGACGCGGCGAACAAGATCGGCACGTATACGGTGGCGGTGCTCGCGCACGCGCACGGCGTGCCGTTCTACGTGGCCGCGCCGGTCTCGACCATCGATCCGAATTGCCCGTCGGGCGCCGAAATCCCGATCGAAGAACGCAGCGCGCAGGAAGTGACGGAGATCCACGGCACACGCGTCGCGCCGGAAGGCGTGCCGGTGCGGCATCCGGCGTTCGACGTCACGCCGGCGCGGCTGATCACCGCGATCATCACGGAGCGCGGAGTGCTCCGCGCGCCGTACGGCGAGGCGATTGCCGCGCTGTTCGACCGGCGCGGCGCGACGGCGTGAGATCATCCGCGTTTTCATGACCGAGACCATTCATTCCTCGGAAGCGGAGCTCAGTCATCCGGCGCGCTTCTTCGGAGAAGCATGGGCCGACTTGCGGCGGTCGCCGGCAGTTGCATGGGGACTGTTCCGCAGCGGCGTGCAGGCGCGTCATCGCCGCGCGTGGCTGGGCTATCTCTGGTTGCTCCTGCCGACGCTCGGCACGACGGCGGTGTGGGTCTACGTCCGGTCGCGCGGCCTCGTGGAGACCGGCGCCACCGCCGTGCCGTACGTCGTTTACGCGCTCAGCGGGACGATCCTGTGGCAGGTGTTCGCGGAGTCGCTCGTCTCGCCGCTGCAACAGCTCACCGCCGGCAGGCAGCTCATCACGCGCAGCCGTGTGCCGCACGAGGCGCTGATTCTCGCCGGCATGCTCGAAACGCTCCTCAACTGCGGCGTGCGGCTGCTGGTTCTCGCAGCCGTCATGGTGACGAGCGGTGTCACCGCCGGCGGCGAAGTCGTGCTCGTGCCGATCGGCATCGCGGCGCTGGCGCTGCTTGGGCTGACCCTCGGTCTCTTCGCCGCCCCGGCCGGGCTGCTGTACGACGACGTCGGACGCGCGCTGACGATCGTCACCGGTTTCTGGTTTTTTCTGACGCCGGTCGTCTATCCGGCGCCAGCGTCCGGGCTGCTGCGTTTCAATCC
>CAMPKJ010000389.1 GCA_946887105.1 uncultured Acidobacteriota bacterium
GTGGCCGCATGATGGCTTGCCGCTGCCGTGGTTTTCGCCGCGGCAGCGCGCGGTGCTGTTTTTCGATGAGCTGCACGTCGGACGTTCCTTGCGCAGGGATCAGGCGCGGACGCCGCTGTCGTTCACGATCGATCGCGATTTCCGCGCGGTGATTGCCGCATGCGCGGCTTCCGACCGGCCGGAGCAGGACGGCACATGGATCGAGCCGGCCATCGTCGGGGCGTACACGCGACTGCACGACCACGGTGACGCGCACAGCGTCGAGGCGTGGGATGGCGACACGCTCGTGGGAGGACTCTACGGCGTCGACAGCGGCGGCGTCTTCACGGGCGAGAGCATGTTCCATCGGCAGGCGCATGCGTCGAAACTGGCGTTGCTGTTCCTGATCGAGCACCTGCGCTCGCGCGGCGCGATGCTCATCGATTGCCAGGTGATGTCGCCGCACATGGAAGCGCTCGGCGCGCGCGAGATCCCGCGAGGGCGATTCCTCGATCACCTCGCCGAGATGCAAGCCCGAGGAATCAGGCTTTTTTGAGCGCGGGCCGGTAGTGATGGCGCACCGAAAGGCGCGCGCGCCACACGTACAGCACCGCACGTCGCGCCGCGGCCACCGCCGCGTGCACGAATCCGAACGGATGCCAGCGAAGCGAATAGCCGAGATGCGCAATGGCCTCGCCGAAGTGCCCGCGTTTCACCTGCTGCACGGCGCTGAGGAAAAACGCACGCGCCTTGGCCATGCGCACGCGGCGCCGGTGACTGCGGTTCGCGTTCGCCTGTTTGAAGTGCGCGTATGCCTCGCTGAACAGGCGATGCGCGCCTGCCGCGGCGCCGCGCCGGTCGAACTGGCGCCAGATCGCGGTCATGGCGTCGAACTCCTGATCGTCGAGCTCGTGCCCGAGGAACGCCGTCAGGTTGCGGCGGCTGATGCTCACCGAGTTGAGGCGCTGGCGCTTGCCGGACGTCACGCTCACGCGCCGGTCGTGCATGCGATGGCGCATGCCGGTGATCGGCAGCACCAGCAGCCGGCCGTGCTCCGCGAGACGCGACCAGAGGTCGTAATCCTGCGAGCAGTCGAATTCGACGCGATAGTTGCCGAGCGACAGCACCACGTCGCGGCGGAACATCACCTGCCCATGTCCGCCGATGGCGTTGCTGAAGTGCAGCAGGTACTCGAGCACTTCCGGCGCTTCGAACGGCACCACCGACCCGCGCCGCCGCCCCTGTTCGTCGATCAGTTCGAATCCGGTCGAGACCAGCACCGTCTGCGGATCGGCATCGAGCGCGGCCACCTGCTTCGCCACGCGGCCGGCGACGCAGAGATCGTCCGCGTCCTGCCGCGCGATGTATTCGCCGCGCGCGATCGCCAGTCCCCGATTCAGCGCGGAAGGGATGCCTTCATTCTCCGGCGAGCGATGCACGATGATGCGCGGATCGCGCGCCGCCCATTCCGCGAGGATGGCCGGCGTGTCGTCGGTGGAGCCGTCGTCGACGATCACGAACTCGAAATCGTCATAGCCCTGCCCCACGACGCTGGCGATCGCCTCGTCGACGTAGCGCTGCCCGTTGTACACAGGCATCAGGATCGTGACTCGCGGACCTACGGACACGTGCGCGGAGTATAGGACCAGTCGGGCTCGCCTTGAATGCTATTCTCGGGGCATGTCCGAAATTGACGATTTTGAGGCGCTCCGCTACGCGCTTCTTGACGATCCGCTCACGCGCGTGAGCGACACGCCGCTGCAAACGCGCGTGAAGAAGCCGTTCCGCGCCGGAACGCTGTCGTTCACGCCGTCGGCCGAGCTGTCGCTGCGCGTGTTCAATCGCGCGGACGATCGCGATTCGGATGCGGTGTTCGGCGGCGCGAATGCGCACATCTCGTTCGATCTGCAATCGGCGTGGGTGAAATACAAACTGGCGGTGAGCGCGGACGAGAAGCTTTCCCTCGGCATCGCGCTGGCGAAGACGTCCGGCGACGTCGAACTGAGCGACTATCGCATCCACGACGCCACGGACGGAGCATGGACCGCGATCCGTGCCGACCTCGAATCGCCGCGCACGCTGCTCTCGCTGGATGACGTGCGCGCGCTGAAACCGGGCGAGGCGCTGGCGATGGAGCTCAGCGGCGCGATGTCGGCGTCGGTGACGCTGTCGTGGTCGGACGCGATCGGCGCGAAGCTCGGCGAGATCGTGCAGGGTCTCGTTCCGCACGTCCCGATGGCAGTGAAGCTGCGCGCCGGCGCCGAGGCGACTGCGAGCGTGAGCGTGACCGATCACTTCTCGGTCGTCATCTCGCGAACGCGCGATGGGCACTTCCGCATCGCCGTGCAGAAGGCGAAGTCGCGCGATCACACGTTCGGCATCGACGTGTCGTTCGGCGCGGAGCTGAGCCTGGCGCCGGCGCTCGATGAGGCGCTCGAAGCCGTATTCGAAGCGCTCGCGCCGGAAGGCACGCGCGAAGAAGCTGCCGCTGAAAAGCTGAAGGACGAATTGCGCTCGCGGCTGGTCGGCGCGATGCGCTGGAAGATGTCCACCGGCTTCGCGTACGAGTACGCACGCATCGACGAGAGCACCGCCATCGCCGACTTCATCCTGCTCGACGACGCGCTCCTCGGCTCCGATTACGCGCTGGCCATGGCCGGAGACTTCGCGGGGCTGCGCGATGTGCTGCGTCAGGACACCGGCTCGCGGACGCTGGTCCGCTATCTGAACGAAACGTCGCTCATCCGCAAGTCCTCCTCCGGCTTCTCCCTCGGCCCGTTGCAGGCCAAAGACACGAGCGTCTTCGAGCTGACCACGCGCACGTCGCTCGACGAATACCGGCTGATCACCGCGCGCGGCACGCGTCGTTACACCGAGAAGCTCGTCCCGCAGAACGACTTCGAGTGGACGGTCGATCTGAAGGCGCAGATGACGGCGTTCCTCGCCGATCCGACGTCGCTCGACTTCGATTACGGACTGCACTACGCGGTGATGCTCGAACGGACGCGGCTCGCCGTGGATGACCTCGAGCGAATGCTCGACTTCGCGCGGATGTGGGACGTGCGCACGCCCGATCCATCGCACTTTGGTGAAGCGCTCGGCCGCGCAGCGACGCTGCGCGTGCAGTTGATCTTCGAGCGCGAGGCACTCATGGCCACGCTCGCCGCATTCGGAGACGTCGACGGGTGGGCGGAACCGCTCGCGGAGGCGATGCCGTACGCGAGCACCTTCCCGGAGCGGCGCGCGTTCGAGTCACGGCGCGCCGTGTACACGGATGCGTGGCGCGCGTGGCTCGCCGGCGCACCAGCCACGCCGCCGAAAACGCGCGGCGGTCTGATCCTGCTCGAGCAGCGCCGCCTGCCCGGCTCGTTCGCGTGGACCAGCGGCGAAGGGCATCCGCAGCTCCGCGCGCGCCTCGACGCATTCATGCGCGGCGCGCGGCAACTGCACGACTGCATGACCACCGC
>CAMPKJ010000390.1 GCA_946887105.1 uncultured Acidobacteriota bacterium
GGGTCAGAGCGTGCGCGCCGGACAAGTGCTCGCCGAAGCACAAAGCACCGACCTCGGCCGCGCGCGCGCCGAATACGACGCGGCGGAAGCACACGTGACCCTCGCCCGCTCGGCGCTCGAGCGGAAGCGCGCGCTCGCCGATCGCATCGTGCCGCGTCGCGAAGTGCAGGAGGCGGAAGCGGATCTCGCGGCAGCGCAAGCGGAGCTGCGCGCCGCCGGTGCGACGTTGCAGGCGCTCGGAGCTTCGCCGAGTCGGGCGGAGACGCATCGCGCCTGCCGCTCGTGGCACTGATTGCGGGGACGGTGATCGAGCGCAACATCGCGCTCGGTCAGATGATCAGATGATCGATCCCGAGCACGTCGTCGTGCAGGGACCGATGGAGTGGAACGTGCGCGCGATCGGCATGGCGCAGTCGGTGGACGATCTGCGCTCGACGGTCGTGGCGATCCGCGCGACGACGCGGGTGCTCCTCGGCGACGTTGCCGACGTGCGAGGCGCCGGCCGTTCGCCGCGGCATCGCGCACAGGCTGAACGGCGAAGTCGTGAGCTGCCGCATCTCGAAGCAGTTCGACGCGGACACGGTGAAGGTCGCGGCGGGCGTGCGTCAGGCATTCGCCGAGCTCCAGAAGAGTCTCCCGAAAGGCGTGCAGCTGCGCATCGTCTACGATCAGTCGCAACTCGTGCAGTCGGCGCTCTCCGGCGTCGCCCGCGCGGTGCTGCTCGGCGCGTTCGTCGTCGTGCTCGTGCTGTTCGCGCTGCTCGGCGACATGCGCGCGGCGATGGTCGTCACGTTCACGATCCCGCTGTCGCTCGGCCTGGCCGGGATTCTGCTGCGCGAGGCGAACGTCGGCCTCAATACGATGACGCTGGGCGGTCTCGCCATCGCGGTCGGCCTGCTCGTCGATGCCGCGATCATCGTCACGAAGAATGTCGTGCACCGCCTGACGCAGCATCGCACGGCCGATCGCATGAAGACGGCGCTTGCCGCGTGTCGAAGTGGGACGGCCGATCGCGTACGCAACGCTCATCGTCGTCGCGGTGTTCACTCCGCTGTTCGCGATGACGGGCATTGAAGGGCGCATGTCCAAGCCGCTCGCGGCCGCGGTGATCGCGGCCGTCGCGGCGTCGCTGGTGCTCGCGCTCACGCTCGTTCCGGTTGCGGCCGGGCTGCTGCTGCGTCCGCGCCCCAAGGGCACAGAGGAAGACGTTGCGATCATTCGCGCGATCAAACGGCGCTACGCACCTCTGCTCGACTGGTGCATGGCGCACGCGGGACTCGTGCGCGTGCTGACCCTCGCAATCACGATCCCGGCGCTCGCGCTGGCATTCGTCGTCGGCAGCGACTTCATGCCGCAGCTCGACGAAGGCGCGTTCCTCGTGCAGACGATCCTCCCCTCCGAAGCGTCGCTCGAGGAAGTGGATCGCCTGAATCACCGCCTCGAAGACCTCTTCCGCAGTATCCCCGAAGTGGAGGATGTCGTCCGGCGCAGCGGCCGGGCGGAGCGGACGGAAGACCCGATGCCGCACACGATGTCCGACGTGCTGGTCGTGCTGAAGAATGAGCGGTCGCGCACTCTCGACGAGATCGAGGAGGAGATGCGCGAGAGAAGACGGAGAACGTGCCCGGCGTGTCGATCCTCTTCACGACGCCTCTCGGCATGCGCATCGATGAAGGACTCGGCGGCACTCCCGCCGATCTGGCGGTGCGCATCTTCGGCCCGATCTCGACACCTTGACCGCGCTCGGCGACCAGGCGAAGGCGATCGTGAGCCGCGTCGAAGGGCCCGCCGATCTCCGCGCCGAGCGCATGACCGGTCTCCCGCAGCTCCGTATCGACGTCGATCGCGAGGCAGCCGCTCGCGTCGGGCTGACTCCCGGCGACGTCATCGATGCCGTGCGCATCGGCATGGCCGGCGAACAGGCATCGACCGTCTGGATCGGGCAACGCAACTACGACCTCATCGTGCGGCTGCAGGACGACGCGCGCAACGACGTGCAGGCGAATCGGCTCACTGCTGATCGACGGTCACCATGGCTCGCGCATTCCGCTCAATGAGGTCGCTACGATCACGAAAACATTCGGCCCGGGCGCGATTCGGCGCGAGGCAGGAAGCCGTCGGATCGCTGTGGAGGCAAGCGTCGAAGGGCGTGACCTCGGAGGAGCGGCGGCCGAGGTGCGCGAACATCTGGAACGCGAGCTGAAGCTCATCGCGATCTGTGTTGCGGTGTTCGCCGTGTTCATCCTGCTCTATCTCGCACTCGGCTCGACGGCCGAAGCGCTGGTCATTCTCGCGACGTTGCCGGATGCATTCGTCGGCGGAATCCTCGCGCTGCTGATCGCCGGCGAGAGCTGGAACGTCCGTCACTGGTCGGCCTCATCGGCCTCTTCGGAATCGCGGTGCAGAACGGACTCGTGGTCATCGCGCAGGTCAAAGGGCTGATGGCGGAGGGCGCGCCGTTCGATGCGGCACTGCGCGAGGCGAGCATCGGACGCGTGCGGCCGAAGCTCATGACGGCCTGCACGGCCATCCTTGGACTCCTGCCTCTGCTCGTGCTGCGGCTGCACGGCACCGAGATCGAACGTCTGCTCGCAATCGTCATGATCGGCGGCCTCGTGACCTCGACGCTCTTCACGCTGTTCGCGCTGCCGACGTTCTACGCGTTCGTGCATCACGGGCAGGAGCGGTGGCGATCGCGGCGCATGGCCGCCGTTCGCGCGGTGGAGGCGGAGGCGTGACGGTGGAGACATTCGACCGCTCGGCGCTGATCCGTCGCGGCCAGCATGGCGCTCGTCGGCTTCGGTTCGATCGCGTCATCGAGGTCATCTCCGGCGCGACGCTGTTGTCCTACGCGGACCTGAACGAAGAGCAGCGCGCGAGGTAGTCGAGCAACGCGCGGATCGTGCGATGGTCGTTCCTCCTCCTCGCGGCATACGTCACGTTTGACGCGGGCAAGTCGCTCATCCGGCGCGAACCGCCAGACGAGAGCATGATCGGATCGCACTCGCGGCGTTGTCGCTCGCGCGACCGGCAGCAAGGCGCTCGATGCGGACGCGACAAAGACCGCGCTCTGCACTTGGCTCTCGGCCATCCTCCTCGGCGGTCTCTTGCTGAATGCGACCGTCGGATGGTGGTGGGCCGATCCGGTCGCCGCGCTCGTCATGGTGTCGATCATTATCAAGGAAGGCGCCGAAAGCATTCGCGGCGAGCGTTGCTGTCATTTTGGTCCCTGTTTCGGTCTCTGTTTGGCCGTCAACGACGGCGATTCCTACCTTGGAGAAGGGACGCGTGATAAAATGCCGACAGCTGTGAGGCGGCCTTTCAGCCGGTTGTATCTCACGGAAAACACGAGACTTTCCCTCCGCAAGCGGGCGTAGCTCAGTTGGTAGAGTAGGAGCTTCCCAAGCTCTTGGTCGCGGGTTCGAATCC
>CAMPKJ010000391.1 GCA_946887105.1 uncultured Acidobacteriota bacterium
CTTCGCGTTCGAACAGATCGTGGCCATCGGCAACTAGGCATATCTATCCATGCAGCGGATGGGCATCGGACACACCAAAGTGCGCCATCCGTCGCAAGGCGGCAAGAATCTTTTCGTGGAGGGAATGGCGCGACTGTCGCAAGCGCCCAGGTCATGAAGAAAAGCCAGATTCAGGAGATCAAAGAAGGCCGCGCCATGCGCGAGCGCACCTGGTCCGGACGCCTGCAGCCGTACGGACCGATGGTGCAGCTGAAGACGAAGAACGCCGTGAATCTGTCCACCGTGCCGGCGTCGGCGAAGGAGAAGTACAACGGCGGGAACGACGACCCGGGGGAGTCTTAGAGTCGTAGAGTCTTAGAGTCTTAGAGATAGAGGCTGCATCTTGCTCCTCTAAGACTCTAAGACTGGTGGCTGGTTCACCCTCCCACCCGGCTCATTTCCACCTTGCGCAGATCCGGCGTGGCGGCGGCGCGCTCCTCGGAATAGCGATCGCGGCGGCCGCGCCAGATGTTGGCGAGCACGGTCGCGAGCTCGTCATCGGATGCGCCGTCGCGCATGAGCGCGCGCAGGTCGTAGCCGCTGCCGGCGAAGAGACAGAGGTAGAGCTCGCCGTTCGCGGCCAGACGCGCGCGCGTGCATGAGCCGCAGAACGGCTGCGTCACCGAGGTGATGATGCCGATCTCGCCGGCGCCGTCCGCCCAGACCCAGCGTTCCGCGACCTCGCCGTAGTAGTTCGCATCCGCCGGAACGAGCGGTGCAATCTGCTGCAGCGTTTCGAGAATCTCGCGGCCGGGCACGACGTCGTCGATGCGCCAGCCGTTCGTGTTGCCGACGTCCATGTACTCGATGAAGCGCACGATGTGCCCGCTGCCGCGGAAGCGCCGCGCGACGTCCGCGTAATCGCGATCGTTCATCCCGCGCTTCACCACCACGTCGATCTTGACCGGCGTCAGTCCCGCCATGGCAGCGGCATCGATCGCGTCGAGCACGCGGCTGACGGGAAACGACACGTCATTCATCCGGCGGAACGTCGCATCATCGAGCGAGTCGAGGCTGATGGTGATGCGATGCAGTCCCGCCGCTTTCAGCGCCAGCGCTTTTTCGCGCGTCAACAGCGAGCCGTTCGTCGTCAGCGCGATGTCTTCCAGCCCTTCGATCGTGGCCAGCTGCGCGACCAGCCGTTCCAGGTCGCGGCGCAGCAGCGGCTCGCCGCCGGTGAGGCGTACCTTGCGTACGCCCATGGCCACGAAATGCCGCGTCAGCCGCGCGATTTCCTCGAACGTCAGCAGCTCATCGCGATGCAGAAACGCGAAATCGCGGCCGAAGACCTCCTTCGGCATGCAATACGTGCAGCGGAAGTTGCAGCGATCCGTGACCGAGATGCGCAGGTCGTGGATGGGCCGGTCGAGGGCGTCGGTGAGCACTGCAGCGGCAAACTACGCCGGAGGGAACAAAAACTCCAGCACCATGCGCACGCGGCGCCCCCACGAACGTTCGCTGTGATCGGCGCGGCGGTCCTCGAAATAGCGGAACACATCCTCGCCCCAACCTTTGGCGGCGATGCGGTCGCGGAGCTCGCGCACGTTCTGCAGCGCTTCCAACCCCTCGCGGCCACCGGTGTCCGCCCAGATCCGCGGCGGCGGCCCATCGAACGCCGCCACCTCGTCGAGAATCACGCGGTTGTTCCACCACACGGACGGCGACATCGCGGCCACGCGGCCGAAGACGTCGCGGCGCGTGAGTGCCGCGTGCAGCGAGACCAGTCCGCCGAGGGATGAGCCGGCGGTGGCTGTGTTGGCGGCGTCGGGGAGCGTGCGGAAACGCTCGTCGATGAGCGGCTTCAGCTCCTCGATCAGCATGCGCGTGTAATCGTCCGCGCGGCCGCTTCCCTTGTGTCTCGGGTCCTTGCCGGGCGTGTACTCGTCGATGCGTCCGGTTCCGGCGTGGTCGACACCGGCGATGATCATCGGCATGGCCGTGCGCTCGCCGATGGCCATATCCGCGGCTTCCTTCAACTTCCAGTGCTGCCCGGGGATGTAGGCGCGTTCGGCGTCGAAGAGATTCTGCCCGTCCTGCATGTACAGCACGGGATAGCGTTGCACCGTTCGGTCGTCGTAGTTCGGCGGCAGGTAGACGGTGATCTCGCGGGTATTGCCGAGGATCTTCGATTCGAAGGCGTGGATCCGTTCGAGGCGGCCCGGCCGGATCGCGGCGCGGCGGTTCTCGAGCCTCATCACGCGACGGAACGTCGCGCGGAGGGCTTCGCTCATCTCAAGCACTGGGGCTCCCTGGTCTATGTGATCTCTCGATAGCTGCTGCGGTAATAGACGAGCGGCGCCCCGTCGCTCGTGGACGAATCAAGAACTTCGCCAACGAAAATCGAGTGATCGCCACCGGGCAGCTCGCTGTGCACGCGGCACTCCAGCGTGCAGATGGCCGCGTCGATCAGCGGCATCCCGTGTGTGCCGCGCCGCGTAGTGATGCCCGAGAACTTGTCGTCGGACTTCGAGGCGAACCTGCCGGACACATCGGCCTGCGATGCGCCGAGGATGCTCACGCCGAAGTGACCGGCGTTGCGGATCGCGTCGTGCGTCTTCACCGACTTCTCGATGCAGACCAGCACCAGCGGCGGATGCAGCGAGAGCGAGGCGAACGAGGCCACGGTCATTCCGTACGGCGTATCGTCGTGCTCGGTGGTGACCACCGTGACTCCGCTGGCGAAATGCGACATGGCTTCCTTGAAGCGGGCGTCGTCGATCGGCATGGCGGGCGGATCTTACTTCAAACTTTCACCACCGCCATGCGTATGAACGGGCATGCGCAGACACACGATCACGCTCGCTCTCGCAACCGCTCTGTTCGTGACCGCGGCCGCCTCCGCGGCGGACGACATCATCCGCAAAGGTTTCAATGTCGCCGACGGCGGAACGCTGCGGCTGGACGCGGACATCGGCGACGTCAAGATCGTCACCGGCGGCAACGGCGTGGCCATCGAAGTGGTCCGCGAAGCGCGCGGCCGGCGCGGCCAGGAGCGCCTGCGCGAGCACAGGATCGACTTCCGCCAGAGCGGCAACGACGTGATCATCGACAGCGACGATGACGACGATCACGATTGGTTCCGCTGGTCCGACGACTACGAGGTGCAGTGGAACATCCGCATCCCGGCGCACTACAACGTCGAGGTGAAGACCTCCGGCGGCGGGATCGAGCTGGCCGACATCGGCGGAACGGTCGACGCGCGGACGTCCGGCGGCGGCATCAGGACCGGGAAACTGTCCGGCGATGCGACGCTGAAAACGTCAGGCGGCTCGATCCGCGTCGGCGGCGCGGCGGGAGAACTGATCGCCCACACCTCCGGCGGCGCGGTGGACATCGGCGACACCACCGGCTCGTTCATGGAGCGGGCGGCGTTTCACTCCGCGT
>CAMPKJ010000392.1 GCA_946887105.1 uncultured Acidobacteriota bacterium
GCCAGCCGCGTGGTGCGTACGCCGATCGGCCGGAGTTGCTGCGCGATGTAGAGCGCGGTGGCCTCGCCTTCGACGTTCGGGTTCGTGGCGATGATGATCTCGCGCAGCGAGCCCTCCCTGGCGCGCGCGAGCAGGCCGCCGACGTCGATGTCCTGCGGGCCGATTCCCTTGAGCGGCGACAGCGCGCCGAGGAGGACGTGGTAGACGCCTTTGAAGTCGCGCGTCTGTTCGATCGTCTGGATGTTGAACGCTTCCTCGACCACACAGATCGACGTGGGATCGCGGCGCGGATCGGTGCAGATGGCGCACGGCTCGACGTCCGTCATGTTGTTGCAGATCGAGCAGCGGAAGATCTTCGTCTTCACCTCCACGATCGCCGACGCCAGCGCCTCCGCCTCCGCGGCCGGACGCTTGAGGATGTGATACGCCAGCCGCTGCGCCGACTTTCCGCCGACGCCGGGGAGCTTGGTCAGCTCGTTGATGAGGTGCGCGAGAGGAGGGGCGGTCGTCAACTCAGAAACCTGGAATCTTCATCCCGCCGGTCATCGCACCCATCGACGACTGCATCTCTTCGTCGACCTTGCGCGCTGCTTCGTTGACCGCCGCCTTGACCAGGTCCTGCAGCATCTCCACGTCGTTCGGATCGACCGCTTCCTTGTCGATGGTGATGGTGAGGATCTCTTTGTTGCCGGACATCTCGGCCTTGACCATGCCGCCGCCGGCGGAGCCTTCGACGCGGATGGAGGCCATCTGGCGCTGCATCTGATCCTGCATCTGCTGCGCCTGTTTCATCAGTTGTTTGATGTTCATCGTTTCTCCTTCACGAGCTCGCCGCCGAGGTGTTTGCGGAAGGCGCTGAGGACAGGATCGTCGCGGAGCGGCGCCGGTTTGTCTTCGCTGCGCCGCGCGGGCGTGGATTCGGCCGCGGCCACTCGGGTTTCGATGGTGATCTTCTCGCCGGACATCTCGGATGCGATCGCGGCGATGGCGTCTTTCGCATCCGCGACGCTGTCGGCGTGGAACGCGTCGTCGAACGTGAACGTGATCCTGTTGCCCTCGCGCTCCATGCGTGCGCCCTCGAGATAGCCGCCGATGAGGGGGCGTTTTTGTTTGACGCGCGCGACGAGCGAGCTGGCGCTCGTGTTGTCGGTTGTCGGTTGCCGGTTGTCTGTGAGTTGCTGCTTCGGGGCGGCAGGTCGTGCGGGCGCCGGTGCGTTCGTCTTTGCATCGCCCGCGATCACCGATTCGACGCTCTTGAGGCGCGGGAACGTCGCGGCTTTCAGCACTGCGATCTCGACCGCGAGGCGTTGGTGCTCCGCGCGATTCACGGTCTCGTCATCGCGCAACAGCAGGTTGGCGATGCGCAGCAGGTCTGTATACGAGAACTGTTCCGCGGCGGAACGGATCATCGCCAGATCCTCGGGTGACACGGCCAGCAGCGCTTCGTTCGCGCCGCCGGCCATCAGCAGCAGGTTGCGCACGAAATTCAGCAGGTCGCGGTAGAGCATCTTAAAATCGCGTCCGCTGTCCGCGGCTTCCTGCAGCGCCTCGAGGATGCCGCCGTGATCGCCGGAGGCGATCAGCGTCACCAGGCGCGCGAAGAAGTTCGTTTCGGAGAGACCGAGCACCGTGGCCACGTCGGCGACGGCGATGTTCCGGCCCGCGAAGGCGATGATCTGGTCGAGCAGCGAGAGCGAGTCGCGCACGCTTCCCTCGCCCCGCCGGGCCACAATCTCCAGCGCCGCGCGTTCGGCCTGGATTCCCTCCGCTTTGGCGATCTTCTGCAGCTGGGCGATCAGATCGTCGAGCGTGATCTTGCGCAGGATGATCTTCTGCACGCGCGAGAGGATGGTGGTGGGGACCTTGTTCATCTCCGTCGTCGCGAACATGAAGATCACGTGCGGCGGCGGCTCTTCGATCAGCTTGAGCAGCGCGTTCCACGAGGCGGTGGAGAGCATGTGCGCCTCGTCGATGATGAAGATGCGGTAGCGGTCGCGCGCGGGCTGGAACTGCGAGACGTCGCGCAGCTCGCGGACGTTGTCGACGCCGGTATAGGTGGCGGCGTCGATCTCGCGCACGTCCATGTCGATGCCTTCCGTGATCTCACGGCACATCGTGCAGCTGTTGTCGGGCTCCGTGGTCGGACCCTTGGTGCAGTTGAGCGCCTTGGCGAGGATGCGCGCGGTGGTGGTCTTGCCGATGCCGCGCACGCCGGAGAACAGATAGGCGTGGTGGATGCGCTGGTCTTCGATGGCGTTGTGCAGCGTGCGGACCGCGGTCTCCTGACCGATCACGTCCTCGAAGGTCTGGGGACGGTACTTGCGCGCGAGAGCCTGATAGGACATGCGGCGTGAGTATATCGAGGAGAAAGGAGAAGACCCGCTGAGAAGAGCCCAGGCCGGACTGTGTCACGCAGGGAAAGCACCTTATCGCTGCTTCCTTCCGGACCTGACGAGGTTCGGTGCGCCTGCTGCACAGGACCCGGGCTCATCCCAACGGGCCGTTCGTATTCAATGGCGGAGAGAGTGGGATTCGAACCCACGGTACGGGTTAACGTACACACGCTTTCCAAGCGTGCGCCTTAAGCCACTCGGCCATCTCTCCGTGCTGCGCACGAATTGAGAATTGTGAATTGAGAATTGAGAATGAAAAACGAGAACGAGAATTGGTGCTCAATTCTCAATTCATCATTCTCAATTCTCAATTCGCCATTCGGGCGCAGCGCGAATGGCGGAGAGGGAGGGATTCGAACCCTCGATACCCGTGAAGGTATAACGGTTTTCGAGACCGCCGCGTTCAACCACTCTGCCACCTCTCCGTTCGATCGCGCTGGCGCAGCTTGCGGAAGAAATCCTGGAGCATTTCGCGGGAGCGCTCTTCCATGTATCCGCCTTCGACTGCGAGACGGTGGTTGAGTCTTGGATCCTGCACCAGGTTGCCGAGCGACCCGCAGAAGCCTGCCTTGGGATCGTAGGCGCCGAAGACGAGACGCTCGATGCGTGCGTTCACCAGCGCTCCGGCGCACATCGCGCACGGCTCGAGGGTGACCAGCATCGTGGTCCCTTCCAGACGCCAGTCGCCGATGGCGCGGGCGGCCTCCGCGATCGCATAGATCTCGGCGTGGCCCAGCGGATCTCCCGACTCGCGTGCGTTGCGGCCGCGGCCGATGATCCGTCCTTCCCGATCGACGACGACGGCCCCCACCGGAATCTCTCCGGCAGCGGCCGCCTCCAGGGCAAGCGCGAAGGCCTCAGCCATTGCTTCCGACTGTTGCTGCGCTTGAATCATCTGTCAAAGAGACCGACGGCGGGCCGTGAGCCCGCCGCATTTTGAATCGAGTTGGTGCACCCATGAGGACTCGAACCTCAAACCTTCTGATCCGTAGTCAGATGCTCTATCCAATTGA
>CAMPKJ010000393.1 GCA_946887105.1 uncultured Acidobacteriota bacterium
GGCGAGGTTTATCTCGCCGATGACGCCACGCTCGGCCGTCGCGTGGCCATCAAGATCCTGCCGCACACGGTGGCGCGCGATGCGGAGGCGCGGCGGCGCATGTTGCGGGAGGCGCGGGCGGTGGCGGCGCTCGATCATCCCAACGTCTGCACGATTTACGACGTCGGCGAGCACGACTCGCGGCCGTACATCGTCATGCAATACATCGAAGGCGAGACGCTCTTCGAAAAACTGCGGCAGGGACGGCTGTCGTTTTCCGAATGCTGCGACATCGGCACGCAGGTCGCCGGCGCGCTGGACGAGGCGCACGGCCACGGCGTCGTGCACCGCGACATCAAGCCGATGAACATCATGATCACCACCCGCGGACAGGTGAAGGTGCTCGACTTCGGCCTGGCGCGATTCGCGGAGGTGAAAGACGGCTCGACCGAAGTGCTGTCGAAGACCGGCGTGGTCACCGGCACCGCGCCGTACATGTCGCCGGAACAGCTCCGGGGCATGGTCACCGACGCGCGCAGCGACATCTTCAGCTTCGGTATCGTCCTGTACGAGATGGCCGCCGGCCGCCGTCCGTTCGATCGCGACAGCACCGTGGCCACGATCACAGCGATTCTGTTCGAAGATCCGGAGCCGATCGACGACGAGGAGGTCGCACCGCTGCTGCCGATCATCCGCCGCGCGCTGGCGAAGGAGCCATCGAAGCGTTACGCATCGACGACGGCATTGCTCGAAGCGCTGGAGCAGGCCAAGGGCCGGCCGCGCTCGCGTTCCAATCGTTCCGGTACGAAGCGCACGAAAACCGCGGAGATGGCGCCGGCGCCGCCGCATCCCGCCAAGACCGCTCCGCGCAGCGACTCGCTGGCCGTGTTGCCGTACGTGAGCGCGAAGCACGACGCGGAGCTCGAGTACCTCATCTACGGATTGAGCGAAGGCATCGTCAATGCGCTCTCGCCGCTGCGCAAGCTGCGCGTGATCGCGCAGGCCACGACCGCGCGGTACGCGGGCACGGATATCGATCCGCGGCAGGCCGGCCGCGAGCTGAACGTCGCCGCGATCGTCGGAGTGCGGGCGCACGTCGAAGGCAATCAGCTGCACGCCGACGTGAGCCTGCTCTCCACCGCCGACGGCGCGGTGCTCTGGAGCGCGGAGTACAAGCGCGCCATCCGCGACGTGGCCATGCTCGCGGAGACCATCGCCGGCGACGTCGCCGATCGCGTCGGCGCACGCGGCGGATCGGGTCCGCGGCGCGTGGTGAAGAAGAAACGCGCCGTCGATGCCGAAGCGCAGCAGCTCTTCCTCAAGGGACGCTTCCAGTGGATCAAGCGCCATCCCGAAGCGGTGAAGATGGCCATGAGCTACTTCCAGCAGGCGGTGGAGCTCGACCCGTCGTTCGCGATGCCGTACGCCGGCCTCGCCGACTGCTATCTGATGCTCGGATTCATGCAGGCCTTTCCGGCCTCGGAGATGCTGCCGAAGGTGAAGGCCGCGGCAGGCCGCGCCGTCGAGCTCGACCCCTTGCTCGCCGATCCGCACGCCACGCTCGGCTACGCGGCCGGACTGTTCGAGTGGGACTTCGAGACCGGACAACGCGAGCTCGAAGAGGCCATGCGCCTCAATCCGAACTATCAATGGGCGCCGCACTGGCTGGGTATCCTGCTGTGCGGCCGCGGCCAGACGCGCCGCGCGCTGGAGCTGATCGAATATTCGGCCGTGCTCGACCCGCTCTCACCGATCGTCAACGTCGGCGCCGGCATTCCGTTTCACATCGCGCGCCGTTACGAGGAGGCCGCGGCGCAGTACCGCGCCGTCCTCGATACCGAGACGAAGTTCGTCCCCGGCCATTACTACCTCGGCATGTCGCTGGAGATGCTCGGCGACTACGAGCTGGCCATCGATCACTTCAAACGCTCCGTCGAGATCGCCGGCCCGATCACGCTCTACCTCGGCGCACTCGCGCATGCGTACGCGCGCGCCGGCCAGCCGGAAGAAGCGGAGCGCGTCATCGACCAGCTGCACGGCCTCGGCAAGCAGCGCTACACCTCTCCGTACAACCTGGCCGTTGCGTACATGGGACTCGATCGCATCGACGAGTCGCTGACCGCGCTCGAGGCGGCGCTGCAGGAGCACAACGCCTGGATCTGGTTCATCCCGGTCGATCCGCGCTTCGATCGCCTGCGCATGGACGATCGCTTCGCGCCCCTGCTGGCGCGCTTCGGATTGCCCGCGAAGCTCGAGATCGACGGCTGAGCGCGCTTCCGCGCGATTTCATTCCGTGGCAACATCCCGTCCTTCACCAATCCGGGTCTGCCCGCCATAGAAGAGGAAGCCATGCGTCCAACCGCCGTTCGAGTGGCAGCACTGGTCGTTCTGCTGCTCTTCAGCACCACCGTTCTCTTCGCTCAGTCCAAACCGTTCGAGCTTCGCCGCGGAATCATCGTCGACGCGGAACGCGCCGCGGTCTACATCCCGCGGCCGGAGGGCGCGATCGAAGCGATCGATCTCTCCGCGGGCCGCGTGCTCTGGACCTTTGCCGAGGCGGCGCTGCCGCTGGTGGTGGATGGGGGACTGCTCGTTGCGCAGGGCGAGGAGAAACGTCCCGGACGCATGCCGATCGCCATCCTCGATCTGCAGGCCGGCGGACGCAAGGTCGTCGATGCGGTGATCCCGCTTCCGGATGATGTGCGTGCGCTCGTCGCCGACGAGTTGGAACGCTCCTTCCGCGCGACCGCTCAACGGGAAGGCGACTCGTTCCTGATCTCCTGGACATACAAGGAGACGGTCATCGAAGGCAGGTATCGCGCGCCCGAAGAGCCGATGCCGACGCGCATCGTCAGCGGCGCGGCACGCGTGCAGATCAGCACCGGTCGCGTGATGGCCAGTCCACCGATTGCGCCGCGTCCCGGCACCGACGCCGCGGCCGAGCGCGTGAGGGCCATTCATACATTGCCGGAGATGCCGATCCAGGCCGGGAACGTGGTGGCGATGACGCAGGGCGGGCGCGGAGAGAAGCTGACGTTGAAACGGTGGGACGTGCGCACGGCGGCCGCGCTTCCCGATCGCGAGCTTTCCCAGAAGGCGATCGTGGCGTTGCCTTCGGCGGAGCGGAGATACGTGTTGGCCAGCGAGCGAGTGGGCCAGGGCGGGCCGCAGGATCCGGAGTATCGCTGGCAGATCTTCTCGCTGGAGAGCGGCGAGCGCGTCGGCGAGTTGCGCCGCGATGTCTCCGCCGCGCCGTTTTTCATCCATGGCGAAAACGTCGTCTATGAATCGCGGCCGTTCGGCTATCGCATCGGCGAGGTGTGGGTCGACGAACCGCTGAAGATCCGCGCGCTTCGCCTGTCGCAGGGCGTGCAGGCGTGGGATCGCCCGGTCCGCCATCTCGAATACAGAGGACCGGTTCCTCCCG
>CAMPKJ010000394.1 GCA_946887105.1 uncultured Acidobacteriota bacterium
CCCCCCCCCCCCCCCCCCCCCCCCCCCCCCCCACCCCCCCCCCGCCCCCCCCCCCGCCCCGCTTCTCCATGTTGCTAAAAAGCACGCCGGTCGCGTCGTACATCGCGACCACCGGCTCCGCCTTCATCTTCACCAGGTCCGCGATGAGGGCGTGCGATGCCGCCGGTTCACCGTCGGTGATGCGCAGCGGAATGAACGAGTCGAGAGCGTGCGTGAAGACGTCGTCCGCCGCCGCGGCTTCGAACGCCCCATCGAGCTTCTCGTTGCACCGTTTGCAGTCGCCGCGGTAATAGACCAGCAAGATCTTCTGCTGTCCGCGCGCGACCGCCATCGCCGTGTCGGGAACGGAATGCCACGGAAGCTCCGCGGCGTGAAGGACGGAGGCGAAGAGAAAGAGAAGAGCGACGCCAGCCGCGCGGAGCATCAGATCCCCGTGACCCGCACCACTTCCTCGAAGCTCGTGATTCCCTCGGCAAGTTTGCGCAGCGCGCTTTGCCGCAGCGTGCGCATCCCGCGCTTGATGGCCATGTCCTTGATCTTCAGGAAGTCCTCGCCGCGATCGATCAGATCGCGGATCGAGTTGTCGACCGGCAGGATCTCGAAGATGCCCGTGCGGCCGAAGTAGCCGGTATTGCGGCAGCGGATGCAGCCGGCGCCTTCCTTGACGATGATCCGCTTGCCCGCCGGCGCCTGCAGATTGAGCATGCCCGCTTCCTCGACCGTCAGCGGGCGGTTGCGCTTGCAGTCGTCGCAGATGCGGCGCACCAGGCGCTGCGCCATCGTGCCGATCAGCGTCGAGGAGATCAGGAACGGCTGGATGTCGAGATCGATCAGGCGCGTGATCGACGTCGACGCGTCATTCGTGTGCAGCGTCGAGAAGACCAGGTGCCCGGTGAGCGCGGCCTGCACGGCGTTCTGCGCCGTCTCCTGATCGCGGATCTCGCCGACCATGATGATGTCCGGATCCTGGCGCAGGATGGTCCGCAGCGCCGAGGCGAACGTGATCCCGATCTTGTTCTGCACCGAGGTCTGGTTGAACTCGTCGTGCACCATCTCGATCGGATCTTCGATGGTGGTGATGTTGATCTCCGGCGAGGCCAGGCTCTTCAGCGCGGAGTAGAGCGTGACCGTCTTGCCGGAGCCGGTCGGTCCGGTGACGAGGATGATGCCGTGCGGGCGCTTGATCCAGTCGGCGAACAGTTTCAGCTCGTCTTCATAGAATCCGAGGCCGGCCAGCTCGCGGATCATCACGTCGGGGTCGAAGATACGCATGACCACCTTCTCGCCGAACGCAGTGGGCAACGTGGAAACGCGCAGCTCGATCTCCTGGCCGGCGTGCTCGGTCTTGATGCGGCCGTCCTGCGGGCGGCGCCGCTCGGCGATGTCCATGCGGCACATCGTCTTCAGGCGCGAGGTGATGGCCAGATTGACGAGCTTCGGAACTTTCTGGATCTCGTGCAGCACGCCGTCGATGCGGAAGCGGATCGTGGCGTGCTCGCGCTTCGGCTCGATGTGAATGTCGGACGCGCGCGAGTCGTACGCGTGCTGCAGCAGGAAATCGACGGCGTTGACGATGTGCGCGTCGCTGGTCTCGATCTCCGAGCCCGACTTGAGCTTGATGTATTGCTCGAGGTTGCCGAGGTCGATGGCGCCTTTGGAGAGGTCGCGCTCGGCCTTCGTGACCGAGGCGCGGAAGCCGTACTGCTCGTTGATCACGCCCATCACGTCGCTCTCGGCGGAGACGACGATCTCGAGCTCCTGCTTCGCCATCGGCTTGTACGAATCGACGGCGATGTGATCGAACGGATTGACGACCGCCACGACCAGCTTGCCGTCGCGCACCGCCACCGGAACCATCTTGTTCTTGCGCGCGAACGGCCGCGAGATGCGCGACTCGATCATCTGCACGTCCAGCTTGAGCGGATCGATCTTGAAGAACGGCAGATGCGCGTCTTCGGCGATCAGGCGCGCCAGGAGGAAATCGTCCATGCGCGTTCCGGTGCCGCTGGCATCGGTGAGATTCATCGCCGCGAGGACTTTGAACGGACTGGTTTCCTCGTCGACACGCAGCTTCGATCCGCGCGCCTGCAGCCGGAACTGCCGGTCCGCGTTCTCCACTTCCGCGCGCTGCTTCTCGTCGATGAAGCCGGCATTGAAGAGCAACTCTCCGAGATAGGAGACGGTGATCTCGCGTGCGGGACGGGCGGTGGCGATGGGCGCGGTGGTCATGGGTGGGAAAACATTCTAAAGCCTGGTCGGTTCCTCGGTTCCTCGGTTCCTCGGAGTGGTGGCCTCCCGAGGAACTCCGAGGAACTCCGAGGAACCGAGGAACCGCCTCAACGCACTTCCAGCAGAAATCCCTTCAGGTACTCCCCTTCCGGGCAATACATCGACACCGGATGATCGGGTCCGGCGGTCAATCGCCGCACGAACGACACGCGCCGTCCCGCGTCGAGCGCGGCGGCGAAGATCACTTTCTGAAAGAGATCGACCGACATGTGCCCCGAGCAGGAGAACGTCATCAGCATCCCGCCCGGCTCGATCATGCGCAGCGCGTGCAGGTTGATGTCCTTGTAGCCGCGCGCCGCGCGATCCACTTCGCCGCGGCTCTTTGCGAACGCGGGTGGATCGCAGACGAGCAGGTCGTAACGCTGGCGATGCTGACGCACGTACTGGAACGCGTCCGCGACCACGAAATCGGCCACGAAATCGTTGAGTGCATGATTCTCGCGCGCGTGCTCGATCGCTTTCGCCGAGACGTCGACGTTCGTCACCGACGCCGCGCCACCGGATGCCGCGTAAACCCCGAACGCGCCGCTGTACGAAAAGAGATTCAGCACGCGCTTTCCGGACGCGAGCGCGCGCGTCATCCGCCGGTTCTCGCGCTGATCGAGAAAGAAGCCGGTCTTCTGTCCTTCCGCCGGATCGACGCGGAAACGCAGTCCGCTTTCGAGAATCGTGGTCGCGGATGGGCCTTCGCCGGTTTGCTCGTCCTGGAGCGGCAGACGCTCGAGCGCGCGCGGCGGCAGATCATTCTTGAAGTAGATGACGCGCGGCGAGAGCTCGCGTTGCAGCGTCTCGACGATCAGCGGCTTCAGCTGCTCGGCGCCGCGATTGGCGATCTCGACCACGACGACGTCGTCATAGCGATCGATGACGATGCCGCTCAGCTCATCGCCTTCCGCGTGCAGCACGCGCGCGGCGTTGGTCGTGTCGTCGAAGATCGTACGCCGGCGCGCAATCGCGGCTGCAATGCGCGAGGTGATGACGTCCGCAGTCAGCTCCTCCTCGGCAAACGTCAGCGCGCGCAAGCGGATCTGCGAATGTCGCGAGTAGAAGCCGGACGCGATGCGCTTGCCGTCGCCATCGACGA
>CAMPKJ010000395.1 GCA_946887105.1 uncultured Acidobacteriota bacterium
GACGACGTTCGCGCTGCCGATGCCGAGCTTCAGCAGCTCGCGTTGCACTGAGGGAGAAAACAATCGCGGCGTGAACCCCGCGCGATGGAGCGTCGGCCAGAAGCGATTGCCGGGGCGCCCGAAGTGCTGCTGCACGGCCGCGGTGTAGAGGCCGGGATTGATGCCGCAGAAGAGGACGCCGAGGTTCGGCGCGATGACGTCGGGCAGCGTCTTTCCGTGCGCTGCGGCGAGCTCCGTCTTGCTCGGACGCACGAACTAGAAATTCAAAGCCAGGCCGCCGATGTACTTCTTCGACCGTCCTTCGGGCGTCAGCGAGTCCATCAGGTATGGCGAGTGCTCGGCGCGTGCGAGCTCGAGACCGAGCAGCAGCTTGATGTCGATCGGCAGATAGAGCGACTGCGCCATGCGCAGGTGGATGCGCTCCGTCTCGTAGTCCTCGTCGCCGTTCTCACCGGGCTGCTGGATCTCGCGATACGAGACCGCCAGCGACGTGCGCGTCGGCATGAACGTCGACTGCAGATCGCCCGTCACATAGACCTTCTCGCGTTCTTCTGTCGCGGTGTTGCTCGGCGATGCGGTACCGGCGGTTCCGGCGAGGTCGATCGCGAACCAGTTGCTGAATTCGCGGCGATAGGCGACGCGGAGATCGCGGCGCACGTCGCCCGTTCCGACGTACAGCCCATCCCAGAACTGGTTCGAGTCATCGGCGAAGACGACGCGCAGCGGATCGTCGACCGCGGAAACGGTGGCGATCGCGGAGAAGCGGTTCTTCCCTTCCTTGCCGGAAACGAAACCGACCGTGTACTCGTAACGCGGCAATACGCGTGCGGTCTCGGACCAGAACACCAGGCTGGGCAGCGCGGCCACCGATGCATCGCGATCGATCACTTTGTAGAGCACCGAGCCGATGATCGAGCTGTTCTCGGTCAGTTTCCACTCGGCGCCGGTGCGCGGCGCGAACTCCTGCCCCTCCATGCCCAGGCGGCTGGCCATGCCGTAGTGCAGGATCATGGACGGGACCAGGACCAGCGTGCCGTTCGCGGCGAGATCGGCGGTGCGCAGCGCATCCGCGTTCGTCTCGACGCTTTCCTGCGTCACGCGCAATGCGATCCCGAGATCGCCGCGGCGCGACTGGATCACCGGCATCGTGCCGCCGATCTCGATCACGTTCGACTGCACCGGCGTGTCGCGGAAGAGGTTGTCCTGTTCGAAGTAGCGGACTTCCACGCGCGTCGGTCCGTTGCGCCACTCGAAGTTGTGCGCGCGCACGTCGGCCTGCTTCTCGCCGGCCTCACGATCGCGATACGTCCACGAGCTCATGGTCGATCCGACGCGATACGCCTGCGTCGGCGACGAGCGAAGCTCCATGGTCATCGCGGCTGACTCGGCGATCGGCGATCCGAACGTCTCTTCAGCATTCGGATCCTGGAAGCGCTGCAGATTGCCGCGCAGGCCGACTTGCCAGCTCTCGCCGATGCGTCCCTGCACGCCGACGGAGGTCTGCGCGTATGCGGGATTGGCGGCTTGCGTGGGAACGCCGGTCAGCGACTGCATCTCGCCGCGGAAGCGCGGGACTTCGTACGCGGCCAGCTGGAGCGGCTCGAGCGCGAAGTCGAGATCGCGCAGGACGTCGGCGGGCAGAGAGCCGCGGAGCTCCCAGATTTCCTGGTTGGCGCTCTTGCGCCGGGCCTGTTTCTCGGTCTGCAACCGCAACGCGAGACGGTGATTCGGTTTGGTGGGAACAAGGGTCGTGACCAGCGGCGCGAAGCCGGCCTTCACGGCGATGATCTTGTACACGCCGGCGCGGAGGGAGGGAAGCGTGAAGCTGCCGTCGGTGCCGGTCCAGGCCTGCGTCGTGGCGAGGTCCTGCGTGTTGAGTGCGATGACGAGCGCGTTGGCGACCGGACTGGCGGCGTTGGTGACCGTGCCAAGGACCTGGAGGGCGGCGGGTAGAGAGACTTCGGCCCGGACCGGTCCGGCCGCGAGAAACGCGGCTGCGACCATCACGGCGAGTCTTCGATACCGGCGCATGAACCTCCTCCCTTCCGTGTCAGGAAACAGATATGGGAACGCCGCGCCCACCCGCTCACTTCCCACTCCTCCGGCGACGCGCCGGTGTGGGATTGCTGCGGATGTTACACCCGCTCGCCGCCGATGCCCACCGCGTGACCGATTCGACACGACGGAGGCGGGCTCGAGCTACGCGGCGACATCGCCGCCGTGCTCTGCCGCAGTCTCGTCAGCCGGCATCGATTGGAGGCGGCTCGCCATGGCTCGTGCTCCATATCGCAAGAATCTCGATCCGCCGCTCCCGGCATTCACGCGGTAATAAATGTAGTGCTGAGTGCCGACCAACAGTACGCGGCGTAGGCCCGGCAGATCCACGTCGTCTGTCGTTGGACCCGCATCCGGATATTCGGCAATCAGCGCCAACGCTCTTCGCAGCTCATCGCGGAACAGGTTCGGAGCTTTTGTTCGATGACGCCGCCACCACCTAGATTCGTTGCGAACCTGCCGAGCAGCCAATCGCGTCGAACGAATGCGAAATGCCACCGATCAGTTCGACTCGTCCAGCTCCGCAAGGAGTTCGTCGACATCGACGAGCTCGCCGTGGTCAGCCTGCGCGATCGACTCGAGCAGTACCCGCTTCTCCTCGGGAGAGACGCGAAAGGGTTTGTTGTCGTCGTAACTGAGCACGGTGACCTTCTCGCCTTCCGAGAATGCCTGCCCTTCCACGACGATCGTTCCGCCGGTGACGGTACCGGTTGCGATTTTCATGACCGAATCCTACTCCTGCCCCACGCGATGCACGCGCAGGAGGTTCGTCTTCGCGCGCTGATAGATCGGCGAGCCCATGAGAATCACCAGGCGGTCGCCGGGGCCGACGATGTCTTTGCCGAGGAGGTAGTCGTCGACGCGGTCGACGATCTGTTCGTGATACTCGCCGGCGTCCTTCAACACGAACGGTTGCACGCCCCACAGCAGGTTCATCCGGCGCGCCACCCAGCTCGATGGCGTGAGCGCGATGATCGGCACTTTCGGCCGGAACTTCGACATCAGCCGCGCGGCGAATCCTGATTGCGTGAACACGACGATGTACTTCGCGTCGAGCTGTTCCGCGGCATAGTTGGCCGATCCCGCCAGCGCGTCCGTGAACGCGTCCTGTTCCGACATTTTGCGGAACGGTTCCCGCTCCCACTCGTTGTGCACGTGCTGCCGGTTCGCCTCGGCCGCAAAGGCGATGCGGGCCATCATCTGCACCGACTCGACCGGATACTTTCCGGACGCCGTTTCCGCGGAGAGCATGACCGCATCGGATCCGTCGAAGATCGCATTGGCCACGTCCGACGCCTCGGCGCGCGT
>CAMPKJ010000396.1 GCA_946887105.1 uncultured Acidobacteriota bacterium
TGGCAACCCCCCCGCTACATCTTTACCCAAATTCACCCCGCTTTGCGGGGGCGCCTAGCCACCCGGGGGGGGGGGGGGCCCCCCCCCCCCCCCGCCGGAGGCCTCCGGTCGTCCCTTCCCGGGTTACAGCTTCTCGACCACGTCGCCGAGCAGGTACGCGTCGTATTCGCCTTCGCGATACGGCGCGAGCGCGAGGGCGGGTGCGAGCGTTTTCGTCGACAGCCGTTCGTACATTTCGCGCACGCTCTGCTTCTTGTGCGACAGCACGTCCGCCGTGAGCTCGCCCTTCAGCGAGAACAGTCGCTGGAAGTCGCCGCGGGGGAGGCGGAGCGGGCGGCGCACGTCGTCCGAGCGCGGGTCCCATTCGCCGATCAGCACCTCGTCCTCGAGATCGAGCGAGTGCGTTTTCACGCAGATCACGATCTCCGCTTCGATGTGCCGCTCCGTGGTCTTCATGTCCGCAGGCTGCGGTGCCGCCTTCCACGCGCCGGACGATTCGCGGCGGCGGTTGAAGTCCTGGCGCAGGAGCATCACGAACGACTCATGCGCTTCGAGCGGCACCACTTCCTCCGCCTCGCCCGGCGCGAACGGCACCAGCTCGCCGACGTCGATGTTCTCCAGTCCCTTCAGCGACACGTTGCCGATCAAGCGCGTGCCGAGAAGTTCCACGCCGGGGATGTTCGGCGCGAACGCGACGAAGTGACCCCAGCGCGTTTTCACGCGGAAGAGCTGCGTCCCTTCATCGGAGAGCTCGTTCGACAGCTCCTGCAGCAGCGCCATCGACGCGACGATGCCCTCGTTGACCAGATGATTGTTCGCGTCGAGATAGGCGTAGTACTCGCGCGCCTGCTCCTTGTGATCGACCACGTCGACGCCACGCGCGAGCGGCGCGAAGAATTGCTGCACGTTGGCCTGCTCGTATCCGTGCGCGATCAGGAACTCGGCGATCTCCTCGATCTCCTTGGTGGCCTTGCCGGTGGTCAGGCGCGAGAGCTCGACGATGCCCGGTCCGTAGAACTCGGTGATGCGCTCGTTCGAATCGAACGAAGTCTTCATCGGCAGCAGCCGGTAATAGCCGTAGTTGAGCGCGATGCGCAGGCCTTTGTTGAAGGCGAAGCCCTTGCGCCGCATCTCGGTGTAGAAGCGCTGGATCTCGATCGCGCCGCGCACGAGCCGCAACGCGCGGCGGGTGGTGTAGAACGCGCCGTCGCCGAGGAACTTCTCGAACTGCAGCAGGTGCCGCTCGGCGATGCTGTCGAGCTTGCGCTGGAAGAGCAGCATCTGCCGGTACGAGCGCATCTCTTCCTTGCCGCCGCCGCGGCGGATGTTGCCGAGCGTCTCCGAGAACGCGGTGATGTCGTAGATCATCCCGAAGCGGTGCACCATCGGATCGAGCACGCCGGAGCGTCCGAAGTCCATCGGCCGGGTCGATCGCGAATAGACCATGCCGGTGCGGCGATCGGCGGAGACGATCTGTCCGTCGGGCATGGTGGTCATCCAGGTGATGCCGCGACGGAGCTGATTGAGCACCGCGAACTCGCGAACGCGCCGCGCGATCAGCTGGAACTGTTCGCGCTCCTCGCGCGTGACCGCGTTCTGCGCGGCGGGCTGGTCGAAGAGGAACGTCTCGAAGCGCGGATCGAGCAGCAGGGCCAGGGTGATGCCGTGATCGGGATTGACTCCGAATAGCGGCAGCGCCGCGCGGAACGTCCGCTCTTTCTGCAGCAAGTCCGCGGCCGTGGTGCGCAGGCGCTCGAAGCTGTCGCGGAAGTTCTGGAAGTCGCGGCGCAGGTAGCCGGTCACGAAGTTGCGCAGCTCGCGCAGGTCGGGGCCGATGAACTCTTCGGTGAGGATGAGCACGTCGTCCTGCAGGAGGCGGAAGAACTGCAGGCCGCGTTGTTCTTCGCCTTCGAGGAGCGACGCCGTGCGCGCGGCCAGCTGCGCCATCTGCTCGCGCGTCTCGCTGACCCAGCGTCCGAAGATGCGGTACTTCAGCGTGTCGCCGAGGGCGCGGCCGGCTTGCACGTCGACGGCGCTGACCCGGCGGGGGATGTTCGAGAAGTGCCGCGCCAGGTCCATCGAATGCGCCAGCCAGAACACGGCGTGGTAGTCGGTGAGCACGTTCGAGACCAGCGCGTTCTCCGCCACCTTCATCAGCTGCGTGACGTACGCGCCCATGGCCGCCTGCGATTTTTCCTTCGACGCCGCGCGGTTGACCTGGCAGGCCGTCTCCTCGGTGAGCCAGCGATCGAACTTCGTCTCCAGCTCTTTCATCACCAGCGCTTCGGCGACCGGAAATCCGAGCACCGGCGGCTGGGTCTCGTCGGCCGGAAAGATCTTGTACGGCTCCGGCAGCAACCCCTCGGCGCGCGGAAAAAGCTCGCGCAGCGTCCGCTCCAGATCGTTCGGGAGCAGGAATGTCGTCGCGTCGGGACGCGTCGCGAGATATGAGACCAGGTGATTCATTCGGTGGCGGACCCGGTCGGGAAGTATACGGAATGAGCGGGGTCCGGACCGGCCAATTCTCAATTCTCAATCCTCAATTCTCAATTCCGTGCCGGTGGCCACGGAGCGGGAACCGGAATTGAGAATTGAGAATTGAGGATTGAGAATTAAACTCTTCCTCCATGCCCGGTCCCACCGCCATTCCCGCCATCTGTTCCCGCTGTTCCGGATCGGGATGGATTCCGCTGCCGGGGGACACGTTACGCGTGGAGCCGTGCGGCTGCCAGGGCGATCTGCGGCGCACGCAGCGTCTCGCGAGCGCGCGCGTTCCGAAACGCTACGAGCACTGCACGCTCGATACGTTCCGTGAAAAGTCGACGGTGCTGAAAAACGCCAAGCGCCGCGTGCAGGAGTTCGTCGACCTCTGGCCGAACTCGCCCGAGGGGAAGGGCTTGCTGCTGATGGGCGGGTGCGGCGTCGGGAAGACGCATCTCGCGGTTGCGGCACTGCTGGAGATCATCCACAGCGGCAAGCCGGGGCGGCTGGTGTTCTCGAATTTTCAGGATCTCATCCAGGAAATCCAGGCGTCCTTCGATACCGACACCGCGACCACGAAGGCGGAGATCATGCGGCCGATTCTCGAGGCCGACCTGCTCGTGCTCGACGAGCTCGGATCGCAGAAGCCGACGCAGTTCGTGCAGGACATCCTCTATTACGTGATCAACACGCGCTACAACGAAGAGCGCGCCACCATCTTCACGACGAACTACTACGACCGCTCCGCGGATGCGAAGGAAGAGACGCTCGAACAGCGCATCGGCACGCGGCTGCGCAGCCGGCTGGCGGAGATGGCGGAGC
>CAMPKJ010000397.1 GCA_946887105.1 uncultured Acidobacteriota bacterium
TTCGGAGAGAAATACTCGTTTCGGACCTTCGACTCCGTCTACAGCCGCTACTACTACACGAGCGAGTCACTCGATCACCTGATGAATCGGGAGTACTCCGGACGGACGGGGATGGATTCCTTCTCATTGCTTCCATTCAATGACAAGACCAAGTCCTACGCGGTCCCCTCGAATGCCTATTTCGATGACATGGCCAGGCGCGGATATCGTACGGTCGTGTTTCGGCCGACGTACATGAACTACTGCGCGAACGCGAACGTAGATCTGTGCGAGACGTTCGACTCGTTCGATCCTGGCCGGACTGCCGGTGTCGACGCGCCGACCCAGAGAGTAATCCTCTGGCAGATGATCTTTCGGGCCTACGCGCCGAGCTATACGTCGCAGCTTGGCTCGAGCCTCCTGGGCCGCTTCTACGGACTGCGACCGGATGGTAACGTGGGGGTGGTGGGTCAGGACGGCCGTTATGACGTACACCGGTTCCCGCAATGGTTCGACCGTTTCACGAGCTTCGTTGCGAGCGCTCCTCGCGGAACGCACGTCTTCGCGCATTTCCTCGTGCCGCATTCACCTTACCTGTTGCTGGAGAATTGTGTGCTCAGTGGCAAGATCGAGGCGACCAGTAATCTCGTGCAGTATCCGGCCGGCGAGAGAGAGAAGAAGCGGCGCGACGGCTTCGACCGATATTTCGCACAGGTTCGTTGTGTCGAAAGTGGGTTGGACAAGTTCATGTCGGCCATCGGACGATCGGAAAACTTCCGTGATGCGGTGATCGTCATTCACGGCGATCACGGCTCGCGCATTTCGAATAGCGATGTGCTCGAGGACTATACCGAGCGCGATTTCGTCGACAATTACGGTACGTACTTCGCGATTCGGTCACCACAGGTGGACCCCGGCGTCGATTGTGAGTTCGTGTCTCTGCCGGAAGTATTTCGCCGATATATCGCTCGCGGCGTAGACAACCGTCCACGCGCCGGAAATCCGCTGCCGGTGGTGGTCCTCAGCCGCAGTGCCGGAGGTGCCAAGGTCGAGGCGCCGATGCCGCGATTCGGGTGCGGCGCGGCGGTGGCTTCACAATGAGTCTGGGCCGCCTGGGATCCTCGTTCCGCGATCCGTCCGGGTTCGTCTTCGTCGCCGATGGCACGCTCTTCCGGCAGGTCAATGAACGATACGGCGCCCATTACGACCTGCTGATGCGTTCCGGCCTGTATGAGGCGCTCATCGCGCGGCAATGGCTGGTCCCGCACGAGGAGATCGATGCCGCGGCCTCGCCCGAGGCCTACCGGATTCTCCGGCCCGAGCGCGTGCCGTATGTGTCGTATCCCTACGAGTGGTGCTTCAGCCAATTGAAGGAAGCGGCACTGCTCACTCTGGACATTCAGATCCTCAGCCTGCAATTCGGCATGGTCCTGAAGGACGCGTCGGCGTACAACGTTCAGTTCATCGGAACGCGTCCTGTCTTCATCGACACGCTGTCATTCGAGACGTACCAGGAAGGCGTGCCGTGGGTTGCGTACCGGCAATTCTGCGAGCACTTCCTCGGGCCGCTGGCATTGATGGCGCATTGCGACATCCGGCTGCGGCAGCTTCTGAGCCGTTTCATCGACGGCGTACCGCTCGATCTCGTCTCGGAGCTCCTTCCCTTGCGCACCCGCTTCCGCTATGGACTCTTTGCGCACGTGCACGTCCATGCGAAGAGCCAACAGCGCCACCGGGATGATGCGGGCGCAGGAGCTCCCGTCAGAATCCCCAAACTTCCCCGAACGCGGCTGATCGCGTTGATGGAAAGCCTGCGCTCCACCGTGAGCGGCCTGCATCTGCCGGAACGCAAAACGGAATGGAGCGACTATTACGAAGAGACGAATTACTCGCCCGAAGCGATGGCGGCGAAAGAAGCTCTGGTGAAGCGCCTGGTCGGCGAAGCGGCGGATCCTCGCGATCCGATCCATGACATCGGCGGAAACACCGGCCGGTTCAGCCGTCTCGTCGCCGATTCGGGACGCTATGTGATCTCCCATGACATCGACGAACTGGCCATCGAACGCAACTATCACGAGACCAGGCGTCTCGAGAACCGCTTCGTGCTGCCGCTCGTTCTCGACTTGGCGAATCCTTCACCGGCCATCGGATGGGCGCTGGAGGAACGCTCCTCCGCGTTGGAGCGCATCGCCGGCGGCACGGTGATCGCTCTTGCGCTCGTCCATCACCTGGCGATTTCGAACAACGTGCCGCTCCCGCATCTGGCGGCGCTCTTCGGCCGCCTCGCTCGCACCCTGATCATCGAGTTCGTTCCGAAGGAAGACTCGCAGGTCCGGCGCTTGCTCGCCACGCGAGAGGACGTTTTTCCCGAGTACACCGTGACGGCGTTCGAGGCGGCGTTCTCGACCCTGTTCGAGATCGTTGGCCGGCACGAAGTCCCGGGAACGGTCCGGACGCTCTTCGTGATGCGGCGCCGGATCTGACGGTCAGCGCTTTTTCCTGCTGCCCAGCGCTTCGTGCAGGTCGTCGAAGATCGCCAGGGCGCGCTCGATGCGTTCCTGGTCCTGCTCGCATCGCGCCATCAAGCCGTCGAGCAGCATCCGCACGCCCGGCGCCTCGGGGCGATTGAACTTCGCGTCTTTCAGGTCGAGGTCGTGCACGATCTCCGCGATGGCGCGCACGCCTTTGTCGGGAAGGCCGATGCGGCCCACCAGCGTCTCGAGCGTGCAGCGGTTCTTTTCGTGCGTGAACTCGCCGCCGACCATGTCGAAGCGGATCTCGCCTTCGCGTTTGGGCGTGCCCGGATCGGCGAAGCGGAAGCGCGCCTTCGGATCGACGAAGCGGCGGATGAACCACGCCGAGGCCATGCGATCGATCTTCACGCCCGGACGGGTCACCCATGTCTTGCCGCGCAATTCGGGATTTGCCTGGACCATGCGGGTCTCCTTCTTCCTGTCTCTCTGCAGGCGCGTCTCGATGGCGGCCAGCGCCTGTTCGGCCGCGGTGCTGTCCGCCTCGAAGAAATCGATGCGCCGGATCTCTTCGAGGCGGCGCGCCAGGCGTGCGTGTGCGGTGGCGAGATCCGGCGCGGCGGCGGCGCTCCGTGCCGATTTGAGCGCCGCGCGTGCGCCGGCGGCGATGGCCTCGTAGTCGGCGTTGCGCGCCTCCTGGAACTGCGCAACCGCGGCTTCGTTCGCCACGCCGTCGACGAAATCGCCTGTGAAGAGATGCGCGTCGCCGCCGCCGGCCACGATCTCCTGCGCGATCCACTGGAGATCTTCCAGCGC
>CAMPKJ010000398.1 GCA_946887105.1 uncultured Acidobacteriota bacterium
CCGTGCGGCCGCCAGTCCGGCAAACCCCGCACCGACGACACACACATCGGCTTCGCGCTGTTCCATGACCTTCACCTCTCTCGGATGAAAAGCATTGTGCGTCCGGAAGAGCCCGCCGGCAATCTGCTATAAGCCGATCTCGTATGAAACGAGACCGTTTGCGTGCGCGGATTCGCAACGGCGTGTTCCGCGCGGTGAAGCGCGTGCCTCGCGGCGCGCTCTCTCCGTTCGTGGCCAACGATCTCTTTCGTGCGCACCAGTCGCTGTTCGAGTTCCTCGGCGCATTCGTGTCGCAACGCAAGGTGCTCTTCGTCGGCGAGCAGGCGTACGGCGCGCATGTGATCCGGCAGGGCGCGAGCAGTCTCACCGCGGTGCTGCCGCCGTCCGCGATGCGGTACGCGCGACGCGCTTACGCGGAACCGGGACTGGAAGTGCGCGGCGGCATCGATGATGCGCGGTACGACGTCGTCATCCATCACGGCCTGCCCCGCGACGTCGCGCGATTCCGGGACGCGGGAAAGCTGCTGATCGCCATTCCGCCCGCGCACGACTCGCACGCGTTGCGCGGCGCGCTGCAGGCGCAGTTCGCAAACGTGCGGCGGTTCATCCATCGCGCGCAGGCGCCGCTCGATCTCTCGTCGCCGCACTGGAGTGCTCTCTCGTCCGATGCATTTTCGTTTCTCGAATCCGACGCGCACGACGCGATCACCGTCGTCTATCTCGCCACGAACGAGGAGAAATGGCGCGACCTGCAACTGCATCTCGGCTGCGGGCCGCTGGCGCTGGAGGGCTGGATCAACATCGACAACCAGCCGTATGCCGGCATCGACTTCCGCTGGGATCTCGCGCGCGGCATTCCGTTCCGCAACGCGCGCTACGTGTTTGCCGAGCACTTCATCGAGCACCTCAGCTACCAGCAGGGCGCGGATTTCACGCGCGGCTGCCGCGCGGCACTGCGCGAGGACGGCATCCTTCGTCTCTCCACGCCGAATCTCGACTGGGTCTGGCAGGTCGCCTACCGGCCGTACGCGTGGACGAACGAGGACGAAGCGCTCGGCGACTGCTTCGTGCTCAATCGCGCGTTTCGCGGCTGGGGGCATCAGTTCGTGTACAACCTGACCACGTTGACGGCGCAGTTGCAGAACGCCGGCTTCGAGACCGTGCGCGCGCTGCGCTACGGCGAGAGCGACTCGCCCGCATTGCGCGGTCTCGAACGCCACGAGCTCTACCCCGACACGCCCGACCTGCCGCACGTCCTGGTCGTCGAGGCCAGCGGACGCCGCGAGGTGGAGACCATTCGCGGCGAAGCGAACATCGCGGAGTACAACCGCGATGTATCGACGGTGTGATGCCCACAGGTCCCCTGACCCTCTCCCCGCTTCGCGGGGAGAGGGGGAACTCAGCTGGTGACTTTCAACCCCACGATCGACACCAGCAGCAACGCCAGAAATCCCATCCGTGCCAGCGTCACCGGCTCGCCGAATAACGCGATGCCGAGGATGGCCGCGCCGAAGGCGCCGATGCCGACCCAGATCGCGTAGGCGGTGCCGATCGGCAGCGTGCGCGCCGCCCACGACAGCAGAAACATGCTCGCCGCGATGGCGGCGATCACGAGCACGGACGGCACGGGACGGCGGAAACCGTCGGTGTACTTCAGTCCGACTGCCCAGCAGACTTCGAGGAGACCGGCAAACAGGAGCGCGATCCATGGCAACGAATAGGGCAACGTCATGGCTCCGACGATACGGGTGCTGGTCACACCATTGCAATGTCCGCCATGCAGGAGGAAGTCTGCATGCCGACCAAAAAGAAGAGCGGCGCGGCGGCGAAAGCCATCTCGGCCGACACGCTGCTCGATCTCGCCAACCGTCTCGGGCTCGCCGATCTCGTGATCGGGCAGGTGAAGGCGAAGATCGAGAACACGGACGTCGACGAAGTGCTCGACGACGTCGCCGACTATCTGCGCCGCAATCCCGAGGTCCTTGTGGTCACCCTCGGCGCAGTGACCATTGCGACAGGACTGGTGGTGTGGCTGAACAATCGGCGGGAGTGGGACGGCAGCGAGCGCCGCAACACCGGCGGCCCCACTTCGCCCGGCAAAGTGCGCCGCGCCAGTCGTTCGTCACAGCAGTAGCGGCAGTTCCGCGCCGGCCGTGGTGAGCGCGAAGTCCTCGCGCGCCGGCGCGACGTCGATGCCGACCGCCTTCCATCCCGCCCGCACCGCGTCCTGCGGCTCGCTGCCGGCGCCGAACAACTCTCCCGCCGCGCGCCACGTGGCATCGGCGCAGTGCTGGAAGCGCGAGCGCGGCACGAGATCGCGCGTGAGTGCGCGGTACCAGATCTTGCCCGCGACCTCCCACGCGTTGCCGCCGAGGAGCGTTGCCGCGCGATAGAAGGCGTGGTTCGGGATGCCGGAGTTGATGTGCACGCCGCGATCGTCGGCGGAGGTCTTCACGAAATCGCGCATGTGCGAAGGCTGCGGATCCGTGCCGAGGATCGGATCGTCGTACGCGGTGCCGGGCGCTTTCATCGAGCGGATTCCGTTGCCGTTCACGCGCGAGGTCAGCAGCTCGCCGCCGATGATCCAGTCGGCGCGCGATGCGGTGACGTTGCGCCAGTACTGCTTCACGAGCGTGCCGAAGACATCGGAGAAATGCTCGGCCAGCGCGCCGCACTGTCCGCTGAATCCGAGGGCCGCGGTGTATTGCGTCAGCCCGTGCGTGAGCTCGTGCGCCACGATGTCGAGCGAGGACGTGAAGCGATGGAAATACTTCCCGTCGCCGTCGCCGTAGATCATCTGCCGCCCGTTCCAGTGCGCGTTGTTGAACTTCCTGCCGAAGTGCACGGTGGACTCGAGACGCAGCCCGCGATCGTCGAGCGAACGCCGGTCGTGATTGCGCAAGAAGTAATCGTAGGTGCGCCCGGCGAGCTCGTACGCCTCATCGGCGGCGGCATCGCGCGAACGGCGGCTGCCCTCCGTGCGTACCGTGCGGCCGGGGAGCTCGCGGCCCTGTTGCGCGTCGTAGACCGTCCGCCATTTCGCGCGCCGCGGCACCAGCACCACGCCGGCCACGAGCGCGGCCACCTGCCGCTCGCGGCGCGGCTGTGCGGAAAGCGCCAGCGCCGCGAGAGCGCGCGCACGATCCTCGTCATCGCCGCGCTCGGCGATGTTGCGCAGGATGTACGGCGGCACGACGCTGCAGAGGATGGGAGAAGGATAGACGAGTTCCTCGGAGTGCCTCGGAGTTCCTCGG
>CAMPKJ010000399.1 GCA_946887105.1 uncultured Acidobacteriota bacterium
GATCGGCCGCGACCGCCTCGGCGCCGACGTACATCCGCAGCTCCAGGTTGACGTCGATGCGGCCGCCGCCGTGGATGGTCTGGTGCACGCCCGCGACCTGTCCCGGCTGCACCGTGAGGTACTGCGTGGTGATGACGCGGTCCGCGACGATCGGCTCGATCACTTCGTCGGACACGTTGTCGAACTCCACGCCGAGGCCGTTGCCGACCATCATCAGCGACTCGCGCAGCCCCATGTGCTTGATCTTTCCCGCGGCTACGGCCTCGCGGAACTGATCGACGGTCATGCCCGCACCGACCTTGCGCTGCAGCGGTTCGCGGCGCGTCGAGGCGTTCTGGATGCGGATGATGTCCACCGATTGCACGTCCTGGCAGACGGAGGTGATGGTGAGCGGCAGCTTGTCCATCACGAAGCCGGGATTGACGCCGGTGCCGAGGATGGCCACGTTCGCGGCGCGTGCGGCCTGCTGCAACTGTTCGCGGATCTGGCGATCGAGCGGAAACGAAAGCTCCTCGCAGGTGGAGACGACGTGCGAGCCGCGCTCGAGCAGCGACACGAGCTGGCCGGCCACATCGCGCAGGCGCGAGCCGGTGGAGTGGCAGACCACGTCCGGCTTGCCCTGCAACTCGGCGGTGACGATCACGCCGGTCTCGCGACCGAGGCCGATCACCTCACCGAGGTCTTTGCCAATCTTGTTCGGATCGATGTCGACGGCGCCCGCGAGCTTGATCCAGGGCTTGGTGAGCAGAAGGCGCGCGATCTCGGCTCCGATCGGTCCGATGCCGTATTGCGCGACGGTGATGGGTTGGATCTGATTCATGGCGGCGCGCATTGTAGATGCGAACGAGGAACGATGAACGAGGAACGATGAAAAAAACGCATCGTTCATCGTTCATCGTTCATCGTTCCGAACAGCGTCGGCTCCGTCTCGTCCGCAACCTGCTCCTCTTCTTCATCGAGAAAATTCGACACGCCCACACCGACCAGGCGATAGCGCGAACCTTCCGGAAAATCGAAGCGGTCGAGCAGCGAAACGCCGATCGCGGCCAGCTCTTCGCCGCTCGACGGCATCTCCGGCGGGCTCAGTTGGCGCGTCGCGGTCTTGAAGTCGGGCGTGCGCAGTTTCACCGTCACGGTGCGTCCGCGCATCGAACGCTGTTCGAGCGACTCCCACAGCTTCAACGCGTTCTCGCGGATCCATTCCGCCGCCTCTTCGCGCGTGATGTCGGTCGCGAACGTGTTCTCGCTCGACCAGGACTTGCGTTTGCGCGAAGGCTCGACCGGGCTCTCGTCGATGCCGCGCGCGAGCTCCCACAAGCGTGTGCCCCACTTGCCGAACCGGGCCATCAACTGCTGTTGGTCGTATCGCTGCAGGTCGCCCACCGTGGTGATGTTCATCTCGTGCAGCAGCGCCTCGGTGGCCTTGCCGACGCCGGGGATCTTGCGCACCGGCAGCGCCACCAGGAACCGCTCCACCTGGTGCGGCCGGATCACGAACATGCCGTCCGGCTTGCGCCAGTCCGAGGCGATCTTGGCCAGGAACTTGTTCGGGGCCACGCCCGCGGATGCGGTGAGCCGCGTTTCTTCGCGAATCTCGCGTCGGATCGTCTCCGCGGTCTCGGTGGCGGTGGGGATGCCGGTCAGCTCGTGCGTCACGTCGAGATACGCCTCGTCGAGCGACAACGGCTCGACCAGCGGCGTGTGCCGTTCGAAGATGGCGCGGATCTGATGCGAGACGGCGCGGTAGCGCTCGAAGTCGGGATGCTTCCAGATCCCGTCGGGGCAGAGCCGCTTCGCGCGCGACGCCGGCATGGCCGAGTGCACGCCGAACTTGCGCGCTTCGTACGAGGCCGCGCAGACCACGCTGCGCTCGCCGGCCCAGCCGACGATGACCGGCTTGCCCTTCAGCGACGGGTCATCGCGTTGTTCGACGGACGCATAGAAGGCGTCCATGTCGACGTGGAGGATCTTCCGCACCGGCCAATTCTCGATCCTCGATTGGCAATTCTCAATTCCATGCACAATGTCCGAGGAATGACGCAAGTGAATCTACCCGACGTAGCAACCCCCGCCTTTCTCGTCGACCGCTCGCTCGTGCAGCGCAACTGCGATGCGATGCGCGAAAAAGCGCGCGCGTCGGGCGTCGGCTTCCGGCCGCACGTGAAGACGCACAAGAGCGTCGAGATCGGGCGGATGCAACACGGCGGCGCCGCCGGACCGATCACCGTTTCGACGCTGGCGGAGGCGGAGCTCTTCGCGCGCGATGGTTTCCGCGACATCACCTACGCGATGCCGATCGCGCCCGAGAAACTGCCGCGTGCCGCGGAGCTGTCGCGCCGCATCGACCGCCTGAGCGTGCTGATCGACTCCGAGCGCGCGCTGCACGCGATCGAGGAGTACGGATCGAGCCACGGAGTGACGTTCGATGTGTTCCTGAAAGTCGACTGCGGCTATCACCGCGCCGGTGTCGATCCCGACAATCCCGACAGCGCGCGCCTGGCCGTGGCCATGGCGCGATCGGAGCACGTGGGCTTTCAGGGACTGCTGACGCACGCGGGACATTCGTACAACGTGCGCGACCGGGAGGAAGTGGCGCGCATCGCGGCGGAGGAGGCGGCATCGCTGACGCGTTTTCGCGCGCTGCTCGCTCCCGAGGGATTGGGCGAAACGCAACGCAGCATCGGCTCCACGCCGACGGCGACCGTGGTGGAGCGTTTCACGGAGTGCGATGAAGTGCGGCCGGGGAACTACGTCTTCTTCGATGCCTTCCAGGCCACGCTCGGCTCGTGCGCGATCGAGAACGTGGCGGTGTCGGTGCTGACGACCGTGGTCGGCTCGTACCCGGAGCGCGGCGGGCTGATCGTCGACGCCGGCGCGCTGGCGTTATCGAAGGATGCCGGACCGGATCACATCATCCCGCGCTTCGGCTACGGCCTGGTTTGCGACATCGACCTGAAACCGCTGCCGATGCGCCTGGTGGCGCTGTCGCAGGAGCACGGAAAGATCGAGTCGCAGATGCACATCCCCGTGGGCACCCGCCTGCGCATCCTGCCGAACCACTCCTGCCTGACCGCGGCCATGTTCGACACGTACCACATCGTCGATCGCGGGAGGATCGTCGATCGGTGGAAGCCGGCGCGAGGGTGGTGAGGGCGCGTCAACGATTGCAGAACTGCTCGTGA
>CAMPKJ010000400.1 GCA_946887105.1 uncultured Acidobacteriota bacterium
TGGAGATCGAAGAAGCACGGCAGGCTTCGAATGCGTTCATCCTCCCTGAGACGCTGGTGCGCGGCGCGCTGCTCGCCGAACCCGGGGAAGGCGCCCGGCTCGTGCGCGAGGCCTCGCATGCGGCCGCGCGGATCACCGACCCGTCGCTGCGCGATCTCGCGATGGCGAACGTCCACGCGGCCGCGGGAGTGGTCGTGCTCGACGACGATGCCCAGAGTGCGAGCGACTCGCTCACACGAGCGATCGACTTCTATCGCGCGTCAAACCTGCCCGCACTGCTGCCGGGCCCGTACCTGCATCGTGCGCGTGCCGCGCTGCGCCTGGGCCGGCAAGACGACGCGGAGCGCGATCTCGAAAGCGGCATCGCCGAGGTGGAGCGGCGGCCGGTCGAGTTGACCGAAGGCATCGCCGCCGATCCTGTGTTCGATGCTGCCGACGCGCTGTTCGAGGAAGCGCTTCGTCTCAGCCTCGCGCGCGGCGACCGCGCACGCGCATTCGAGTACGCGGAGCGGCGTCGCGCGCGCTCCTCGCTTCAGGTCCGCGCCATCCATCCGCCGACGCTCGCCGATCTGCAGACGCGGTTGCGCGGCAGCGGCACCGTGGTCCTGCATCTCACGTCGCTGCCGGAGGAGATCGTCGCGTTCGGAATCGCGGAGAACGACGCCGTCGTGACGCGCTCCTCCTTTGCGCGGACGCGCATCCGGCGCGCGAAAATGGACGAGTTGTTCGACGTGCTGATCCGGCCGGCCGCGCGCATGCTCGACCGTGCCACGGAGCTGATCATCGTCGCCGACCAGCCCTTCGAGCGTGTGCCGTTCGCGGCGCTGTACGACCGGCAGACGAATCAACATCTCATCGCGCGCGTGAGCGTCGCCACGGCGCCCGCGGCCGCGGCGCTCGACGTCGTCGGGTCCCGCGTTCCGCGCGCGATCGTGGCGGTCGCGCTTCCGGCCGGCGCGCAGGATGCGTCACGCGCGTTGCCGGAAGCGGCCGGCGAGATCCGGGACATCGCGCCGCTCTATGGCCAGTCGCAGATCCTGGAGCCGGGCCACGCCACGTATGCGAACGTGCATCGTGCGCTGCAGGGCGACGCCGTGCTGCACCTCGCCGGCCACACGACCCGCGAGCGCGACGACACCGCGCTGCGGCTCGCGGACGGCGAGCGCGCGACGTGGACGCGGGTCGCCGCCGATCCGGTCGATCGCCGCGCGGTGGTCGTGCTCGCCGCATGCGAGACGCTGCGCAACTCCTCCGCGCCGCACGCTCGCTCCCTCAGCCTCGGCGCGGCCTTCATCGCCGCCGGCGCGGAGAGCGTGATCGGCACGCTCTCTCCGATCCCCGACGCGGAGGCGCGGCCTCTCTTCCTTTCCATCCATCGTCATCTCGCTGCCGGCATGACTCCAGCGCAAGCCGTGCGGCGCGCGCAGATCGAGGCCGTCGCCGGCGGCGTGCTGCCATCGTGGCCGTCCATCGCCGTCATCACTCGCTGCATCCACTCCGCATGAGCAAAGGAGCAACGCCATGGGCCACAAGGTCGTCATCCGGTTTTTCGGTCTCTGCGTTCACGTCGAGAAGGACGACTTCCCCGATCTTCCGGCCCGCCACCGTGTGATCCTGCTGTCGAATCCCGCGCCGGTGGACATCGACTGCCACACCATTCATCCGCATCAGCCGGCGCTGACGTTTCTGAATACGGAACCGGCCATCGATCTCCCGTGCGTCGAGTCACTCGGACAGGGCAGCTTTCGATTGAACGGTGTTCGCATGCGGATCACGAACGGAATCGAGACGTTCGCGCGGAGCTCGACATTCGAGCGCATTCCCCATCTGACACCGCTCGGCGGAGTGCTCCCGCCGCCGAATCCGGACGTGATCCTGTTCGGCGGGAGACCTGCTGCCGGCTATTTCGATGTCGATCACGGCACGTTCCAGGCCTGCATCTCCACGCCGAAAGGCGCGGTCGGTACGAGTCTCGTGATCGACACCGGATCCGAGACGCCGAAGCTCGAGCTTTCCTGTTTCGGTACGCAGATCGTCGACCTCGGGCCCGAGGCCACTCTGCACATCACCAACGTGGCCGCGAACAGCCACGATGACGAATACGACTACCTGCTCAACTACCAGATCCTGCAGTCCATCCCGGCCTTCACGCAGACGCCGCGGCCCGACATCGAGGGACTGACCCGCTGCGCGCCGGACACCAACTTCGACTTCGGGCCGCCATGCTCGAACTCGAACTATCCGTGAGTTGCGGTGGCGCAGCGGAGCGCTGTCATCCCGAGCGTGAGTCGAGGGACCTGGGCGGCGGGTGGCTCGCTGAACGCGCATCGTGCCGCCCTGTCCCCCAGGTCCCTCGACTCACGCTCGGGATGACAATCACTTCCCCGTCCAGACCCGATTCGGCTCTCCCCGCTCCCACGGCCTGTACTGCAGCGCGAACGGGATCCGCTCCGCGATCGGCGGATGCGTGTAGCGCCAGAATTTGATGAACGGGTGCGGCGACGGATCGCGTTTCGAATCCTCGGCCATCTTCACAAATGCCGTGGCAAACGCCTCGTTGAGATGCGTGACCTCGAGCGCGAACACGTCCGCCTCGTGCTCGTGCATGCGCGAGTAGCCGCTGATCACGGGCGAGAGCAGGAACGAGATCGCGCTGGCGACCAGGAGCAGCCACGGCAGCGTTGCCGGATCGCCGCGTTGCGTTCCTTCCGACAGGCCCCAGCGGCTCCCCCACCGCCGCAGCCCCGGCTCGTATGCGCGGTACACGACGTAGAAGACGATCACCGACAGCGCGAGCACGAACGCCAGCGTCTTCCAGATGTGCTTCAGCACGTAGTGGCCCATCTCATGGCCCATCACGCCGAGGATCTCGTCGTGATTCATCTTCGCCAGGAGCGTGTCCCACATTACGATGCGGTTCGACGGACCGATGCCGGTCACATACGCGTTCATCGTGCGCGTCTGCTTCGACTTGTTGACCTGATACACGCGTCCGCCTTCGATGCCGGCGCGCGAGGCGAGATCGAGCAGCTTGCGGCGCAGCACTTCATCCTGCAGCGGCTCGTACTTGTTGAACAGCGGATCGATCACCAGCGGCTGCACGACCACCATCAGGATCACGAACGGCACGCTGGCCAGCCACAACGGCACCCACCAGCGCCTGACCTTGCGAATGCC
>CAMPKJ010000401.1 GCA_946887105.1 uncultured Acidobacteriota bacterium
GTTCACAAGAATACCGCTACAATCCGCCGTCGTGCAGGCAGAGCAGACCGTCCTCGTTCTCGATTTCGGCTCCCAATACACGCAGTTGATCGCCCGGCGGATTCGCGAGAATCGCGTGTACTCCGTCGTGCATCCCTACGACTTCGCGATCGACAAAATTCGCGAGCTGGCGCCGAAGGCGATCGTGCTCTCCGGCGGACCGGAATCGGTTTACTCCGAAGCGGCGCCGTACTGCTCGCGCGAGATCTTCGAGCTCGGCATCCCCATCCTCGGCATCTGCTACGGGATGCAGCTCACGGCGTACTTCCTCGACGGCAAAGTGGAAGCGGCCACGGAGCGCGAATACGGACGCGCGGAGATCGACGTCACCGCCGAGTCGCCGCTCTTCGCCGGTACGCCCGCGCATCAGCACGTGTGGGCCAGCCACGGCGATCGCATCCTCGCCGCGCCGCCGGGATTCCAGACCACCGCATCCTCGCCGAACGCGCCGATCACCGCGTTCGAGCATCGCGAGCGGAAGTGTTACGCGATCCAGTTCCATCCGGAGGTCACGCACAGCGAAGCGGGAGCGCGCATCATCCGCAACTTCCTCTTCGAGATCGCCGGCTGCGAGCCGTCGTGGGATCTCGGAGACTACCGGCGGCGCAAGGTCGAAGAAATCCGCCAGCAGGTCGGCGACCGCAGAGTGATTGCGGCGGTCAGCGGCGGCGTCGATTCGACCGTTGCGGCGTTGCTGGTGGCCGAGGCCATCGGCGATCAGCTCACGGCCATCTTCGTCGACAACGGCGTGCTGCGGAAACACGAAGCCATCCAGGTCGGATCGCGCCTCAGTGATCGTCTGGGATTGCACTTCATCCAGGTCGACGCGCGCCAGCGCTTCTATCAAAAGCTGCACGGCATCGAAGACCCGGAAGTGAAGCGCAAGCGGATCGGCAACGAGTTCATCGCCGTCTTCGAAGAAGAGGCGAAGCGGATTCCCGACGTCGATTTCCTGATGCAGGGAACGCTCTATCCCGACGTGATCGAATCGGTGTCCATTAAGGGACCATCCGCGGTCATCAAAACGCATCACAACGTCGGCGGACTGCCGGAGAAGATGGGCCTGAAGCTCATCGAGCCGGTGCGCGAGCTGTTCAAGGATGAAGTGCGCATGCTCGGGATCGAGCTCGGTCTCGAAGAGGAATTCGTCTGGCGCCATCCCTTCCCGGGGCCGGGACTGGCGGTGCGCATCCTCGGCGAAGTGAATGCCGAGCGCGTGGAAATTCTGCAGAGCGCAGACGAGATCGTGATCGAGGAGATCCGCAATGCAGGGCTCTATCGCGAGATCGCTCAGGCATTTGCCGTCCTGCTGCCGGTGAAAAGCGTCGGCGTGATGGGCGACGAGCGGACGTATGAAAACGTCTGCGCGATACGCGCGGTCGCGACGACCGACTTCATGACCGCGGACTGGTACCGCATGCCTCACGACGTACTCGATCGCATGGCTCGGAGAATCGTGAACGAGGTGCGCGGGATCAACCGCGTCGTTTACGACATTTCCTCGAAGCCGCCCAGCACGATCGAGTGGGAGTGACGCGCATCACAAATTCGGCAGAGAATTTTACAAAGTTCGAGTGCCCATCCTCCGGCGCGCCGGTTATAGTGTCGCATCCGCGTCTTGTCCAATTAACCATTTGAGCGCAGGCCCCGGCGTCCCGGGGTAGTGGACGCGTCGGATGTCCCGGCGCGTGGAACCAATCCAAAGGAGGAGACAGATCATGTCCATCACATCCCGCATTTTCAGAATCGTCGTTGCGATGACCGTTCTCACGCTGCCGTTTGCGGCGTTCGCGGCCGACAACGTCGGCAAATTGTCCGGAGGCGGCAATGCCCTCGACTGGCAGCTCAAAGTCACCGGTCACGATCGCGTTGAACTGGCCATCCTCGCCCCGGACGGAACGCGCTGGGTGAAGTCGTTCTCCGCCGGAAAGACTCCTTCGGTGCGTCTCAGCGATCTCGGAAGCAATCTCGAAGACGGGCAGTACAACTACCAGCTGGCCGTCATCCCGAATTTCTCGGCCAACGTGAAGAAGCAGCTTGCCGCCGCGCGCGCCGCGAACGACAAAGTGGCCGCGAAAAGGGTCCTCAAGGAAGCCGGCATCTCCGCTGAAGTGCAGTCGGGCACCTTCACGATCCTGAACGGCATGATCGTCTCGCCCGATGGCATCGAGGCGGGTGCGAATGACGCGGTCTCCTCGCCACGCAACATCAGCAGCGATGCCGTCAAGCCGAAGCTGAACATCTCCACGGAAGACCAGGTCATTCCGGATGACCTGATCGTGCAGGGCAGCATCTGCGCCGGCTTCGACTGCGTCAACAACGAGTCGTTCGGCGCCGACACGCTTCGCCTCAAAGAGAACAACCTGCGCATCCACTTCGAAGACACGTCGACGTCCGCCGGCTATCCGGCGAACGACTGGCGCATCGTCGCCAATGGCCAGAACAGCGGCGACGGTAGCTATCTCGCGTTCGAAGACTCGACCGCCGCTCGCCAGACGTTCGTCGTCGAAGCGGGCGCGCCGGCCAATGCGCTTTACGTCGACAGCACCGGCAACATCGGCCTCCAGCAGTCCGCCCCGGGCCTCGACCTGCACATCACCACCAGCGACACTCCGGCCATGCGTTATGAGCAGACCTCGGCCGGCGGCTTCACCGCCCAGACCTGGGACATCGGCGCGAACGAAGCGAACTTCTTCGTGCGCGACCTGACCGGCGGCTCGAGGCTTTCGTTCCGCATCCGTCCGGGCGCCCCGACCAGCTCGATCGACATCGCCGCGGACGGCGACGTCGGCATCGGCACCGGCAGCCCGGAAGCGAAGCTGCACGTCTCCGGCACCGCCATCGCCGACACGTTTGTTGGCATCGGCCCCGACCCGAGCGGGAACAACACCACTCCGGAGTCGGCCCTCAACATCGGATATTCCGGAAGCAGCTTCGGCCGCGCCTCGGGCTTCTTCAACGTCCGTCCGGACGCCAGCGCCGCCGCTCCGAACCCGTCGCTGCGCTTCGCCACCGCTAACACCGTGCGCATGATCATCGACAACGAAGGCTTCATCGGTCTCGGCTCCACCGCCACCGGCAATCCGACCAGCCCGATCCACTACACCAACGG
>CAMPKJ010000402.1 GCA_946887105.1 uncultured Acidobacteriota bacterium
GACGTTGATCTCGAACGGGACGGGCGATGAGGCGCTGGCGTTTCTCGCGGAGCGGGAGATCCAATCGGCGACGTTTTCTCCGCCGATTCGCAATTGTCAGCCGCGCGCGTTCATCTTCACGTACCGGCGCACGTTTTGATCACTCCTTGTCGATGGTGATGTTCCCGTTCGCGTTCGTCAGATCGAGTTTGCAGCCGCCTTTGCCGATGGTCCCAACCAGCGTTCCCTCGGTCATGCCTGTGGTCAGGACCGGGATCTGGCTGTTGACGCGGCCGAACGAGGTCTTCGCGTTGACGGTGTAGCTCGAGCTTTCCGGCAGCGAGACTTTGATCGAGCTGAAGCTCGTGCGCAGCGCGACCGGATGACAGGCTCCCGCGCGCAGGCCGCTGACGGCGATCGCTCCGTTGCCGTTGGTGACGTCGACCGCGCCGCCGACGCCGTCGACGAACACCGGTCCGAAGCTCGCGCGCACTTTCGCGGCGCCGCCCACTTCGTTCAGCGTGATGCTGCCGTTCGTGCTGGTCACCTCCGCGCTGCCGCGCACGCGCTCGGCCTTCACCGATCCGAACCGCGTCTCCGCCGTCAGTGCGCCGCCGATGTCGGTGGCCTTCACGTTCCCGTTGTTGCTCGAGACCTTCGCCCAGCCGCCGATGTTCTGCAGCGTCACGCCGCCGAAGCCGGTGTCGACGGTGACGTTGCCGGTGACGGCGGTGGCCTCGACTTTCGAGTTCGAGCCGTCGACGTTGAGATCGCCGGAGACGGTGCGGACGATGACCGTGCCGAACGAGTTCTTCACCGTCGCGGGGCCCTTCACGTTCGAGAGCTCCACGCGTCCGTTGCTGGTGGTGATGTCGGTGGAGGCGCCGATGGTCGACGCGGTGATGCCGCCGAAGGCGTTGGTTACCTTCAGCGGTCCGCCGATGTCCAGCGCCTCGATCGATCCGTTCGAGTTGGCGATGGTCGTGGCGCGCTGCGCGCCGGCGACACTCACGGAGCCGAAGCGATTGGTCACCGAAAGCACGCCGTCGATCTTGCGGACGTCGATCGAGCCGTTGGTGTTGGAGATGGTGAGATCGCCGCGGTTCTCGATCGCCTCGATCGAGCCGAAGGAGTTGACCAGCGAGTGCGCGCCGCGTCCTTCCGCGAACGCGATCGAGCCTTGCTTGTTCTCGAGCGTGCTCGCGGTCTGCAGGCCGCGCGCGTCGATGCTGCCGAAGCGATTCTTCGCGGTCAGCGGCGCGTTTGCCGGCAGGGTCACGGTCATGTCGACGGAGTAGGAGAGGTGGCCGCCGCGATGGCGGATCTCCGGAAACTGGGTGCGGACCGAGACGCCCGCGGGGCTCTCGTCGGCGATGATGCGGATCGCTTTGCCGATGTCTTCATCGGACGAACGGATGGTCGCGCGCACCTGCACCTGCGAGCTGGCGTGCGTGCGGATGGTGAGCTCGCCGAAGCCGTGATCGATCGAGACCCGGCCACCGCTGAACGTGAAGTTCTTGCCGTATTTGACCTCGAAGCGCGATTCGTCGTCCTCGGCCCACACGGGCAGAGCGAGTGTGAGCAGCAGTGCGAAGGTAAGGCTAGGGATTCGTGACATCGTCATCCTCCCGCAACACGTCCACCAGCGTTTGCTGCTTGTCCGAGTACATGGCCAGCAGCTGCTTGCGGAGGTGCGCGTTCTGTCGGTTCTGTTCGATGTTGGCCTGGCACTCGGCGATGGCTTCATCGAGCAGCATCAGTTTTTCTTTGTACGAGACCAGCAGCGGCGTCTGCGCGCCTTCGAGCCGCGCGTCGGCGAGTTTCTCGAGCCGCTCGATGGCGTGGATGTGCGAGCGTTCCGCCTTCTCGACTTCATCCATCGCGGTGAGGCGAAGGATGTCGCGATCGAACGCGGCGTCATGCGTCTGCACGCGCACGGTGTAGAGCACCGTTCCGCCGAGGCCGATGGTGAGGAGCAAACCGGCAGCGATCTGCCACAGCCACTTCGCGCGCGGGCGCCGCTGCTGCTGACGTTCATTCGCGAGCGCGCGCTCGATGCGCGGCCACAAGAGATCGTTCTGCCACGTGCCGCGCATCGATTTCGCGGTCGCTTCGATTTCGTTCCACGCCGCGAGTTTCTCCGCGCATTCGGCGCAGGTCGCGGCGTGCCGGGCCGCCGTCTCCATCGCCAGAGGAGAGGCGTCGAAGAGGAGGTCGTCGAGCTCATTGCATTGGAGGGTCATGGTCGGTTCCTTGGAGTTCCTCGGGTTCCTCTGTTCCTCGGAGTTCCTCGGAGGGGAGACCGAGGAACTCCGAGGAACGGCCTCATCGTCTGGTCCACTTCTGTTGCAGCTCTTTCTTGGTGGCGAAGAGGATCCATTTGGAGTTCCCTTCGCTGATGCCGAGGATCTCTGCGATCTCGGCGTGACTCAGTCCGTCGATTTCGAACAGCGTGAAGACGGCGCGGCGCTGTTCGGGCAGTTCGTCGAGCATCCGCCGCAGCGCCAGGCGTTTGTTGTCGTCGACGTTCGGCGCGGTGCGCACCGCGGTCTCGACGGTGTCGTCGAGGTTCGTTTCCTCGACCCGCCGTTTGCGCCGGCGCAGGACGTCGTAGCAGGTGTTGACCAGGATGCGATACGCCCACGTCGAGAACGACGCCTCGCCGGTGAAGGTCGTGGCCGCGCGATGGATCTTGAGGAAGGTCTCCTGGACAGCATCCTCGGCATCCGAAACGTTGCCGAGGTGACTCCAGGCGACCGACTTCATCCGCTCGCCGAACCGCCGGAAGACTTCTTCAAAGACCTTCGCATCTCCGGCGGCACATCCGCTCGCCAGCCTCTGGTCCTCGATCGCAGAAGCGGACGCGCCCGCCCGGGGCGCGTTACTCGGCATCGTGGTGGTCATGACCGCCTGGAGCATGTTCTGGAGGCATAGACGTGCGGAAGGGGGAGACGTTAGAGGTTCACAATTCATCGATCGACTTCGGCCAGTCCCCTCGCAGGAGCCGGGAGAGGGCGCGGTCGGCCAGGAGGCGTCCGCCGGTCTGGCAGCGCGCGCAGTAGTTGGTCTCGTTGT
>CAMPKJ010000403.1 GCA_946887105.1 uncultured Acidobacteriota bacterium
GCATCGCATCCTGGTGATGATCGACGAGAAGAACGTCGATCCCGATTCGCCGGTCTCGGTCGTCTTCAACGAGCCGATTGCCATCGACGTCGTCCCGGAAAAAGACGAACCCGCCGCGGCGGTCGAGAAACGGATCGACGCGTTCCTCCGCAACCTGATCCGTTTCGATCGCGTCGACGCGCCCGGCGCGCCCGCCGTCGATCTCCTCGGCAGCGCGCGGCTGCGCATCGACTCCAGCGGCCGTCGCGTGTCGATCCTGCTGCCGTCCGTGCTCGAAGCCGGCGCGCGCTTCCGCCTGACTCTCGACAGCCGCATCACCGACCGCTCCGGCAACCAGCTCAGGCTGGCGCAGGCAGGGGAGAAGGACGCAAACAGCGGCACCATCACGGCGATCGGTCCCGAGCCCGCTCCGATCGAGCTGTGGTTCAAGACCCGCGGACCGCACGGCACGTTCGCCGAGCTCGACATCCGCCAGACCGACGCCGCGCAGTACGGTGCCATCCGCGAGATTTCCCAATACGACAACCTGCTCTTTGTCGCCGCGGTGGATGGAGGCGTGCTCGCGTACGACGTCTCGAATCCCGCGGCCGTTCCGCTGCCGATCGCGGTGGCCCCCGGCCGCGACAACGTGGTCACCACGCCCGTGACGGACTACTGGTCCGTGCACGTCGATCATCATGGCCGCGTCTTCTCGACCGGCATGGCGAACATGTTCGGCGCGCTGCGCACCTGGCGCGTCGAAGACTTCATCGCCGCCAGCAAGAGCACCGCGGATGGCTGCCTGCCGACCATGAAGAACACGGTCTGCCAGCAGACCGGCGGCGCGATCACGTCCCAGAATCCCGGCAGTGCCTACGGGGTCGGACTGGCCAGCGCATTCATCGCCGAAGATCGCGTCGAGGCGATTCCGCGCAAGGCGAAGTTCCTCGTCGGTGACGGCGCGCCGGAAGCGCATTTCTGGGCCACGTTCGCGAACAAGTACTGCAGCGCCTCGCCCGCGGACGCCGGCGACGGCATCCATCAGACGTGCAACGCGGAGGTCCCGCGCTCCAACTCGAACTACCGCATCCAGCGCATCACCATCGAGAACCTGACCCTCGGCCTGCGCTGGTCCGAGGATGCGATTGACAATGAACCGGCGCGGATGATGAATGTCATCGCTGCACCAGGTCACAGGATGCGCGTCACGCACAACCTCACCACCTACGCCGTGATCAGCCTCTTCGGCTGGGGACTCGGCGTGTTCGATGTGAACGCGGTGGAGAGCAACGAAGTGCCCGGCACCTCGCCCGCCGGCATCGCGCGCGCAAAGGAGCAGGTCAGCCTGCGCGCGAACGCCGAAGGCGACTCCACCACCAGCCTCGCGTTCAGTCCCGAGTCGCACATCCTCGGCACCGGCTCCTCCGCGAAGGTGTACGCGCTCGACACGCGCAAGGGCGTGACCGAGTTCGTGGTCACGCCGCCGGAGACGATGACCTACACCGGCAAGCTCGAGCTGAACGCGCATCCGCGTTTCGACGCCTTGCGTGCCGCGTTGACCGAAGCCGGCGTCTCCGATCCGGTGGCGCGCTTCAACACCGGCGCGCTCTATCGCAACCCCGACACCGGCAAGGACTACCTGCTCATCACCGCGCTCGACTACGGACTGATCGTCGTCGAAACAGGCGCGACGCCGGTCACCGCGGACAGCTTCGCGGACGTCGTCGCCATTCCCGAAGGCGCGTACGCCGTGCGCGTCATCGACCGCACCAACATGGCCGCGGTCGTCGATCGCAGCGGACACGTGCTGCTCGTCGATCTCTCCCGCGTCGACGAGCGCGATCGCGTCTCCGATCCCGGCGAGCTGTTCCCGACCGTGGCCCGCGCGCTCACGCCGCCGCTCACGCAGGATCCGCGCATTCTCTGGCGCTCGGAGGAGCCGGTCGCGATCGGCAATATCGCGCCGATCGTCGATCCCGACACCGGCATGCTCATCGGCGCGGACATGCTCGGCCGCCGCGTGCGACTCGCCTCCGTCCTCGATCCGAAGCTGCGCGTCACCGTGAACGCCGGCGTGCAGAAACCCGATCCTGCGACGTCGTCTTACGACAACATTCAGGAAGTCGGCAGCGTCGTTCCGCTCGGCATCGAGCCGCCCGCCGGCATCATCCAATGCAAGACCGAAGGTCCTGACGCAGACGCCCATTGCCGCGGTTCCCTCGGGTTGTTCCGCATCGAGGCCTCGCTGCCCGGCTCCATGACCGAGTCGCTGCCCTTCGGACAGCTTTCCGTCGCGCTCGAGAGCGAGCGCATTCCCGGCGCCGAGATGCCGCAAACGCCCGCGCCCTATCCGGCCGCGCACCTGCGCACCAAGAAACGCGACGGCATGGCGGAGCCGCGCGAGACCGAATTCACGCTGAAGCGCGTGCTCGATTTCGCCGCGGAGGCGATGCCCGAGCTCCGCTATCAAAAGGGCTGGAACCGCTTCACGTCCGATTGGATCGCCGCCATCGCCGACCCGCGCGCCGCGAAGGCGTACGGCACTCCGCCGAGCGACTGCACGGCGTGCAAACGCCCGGCGTATCTCGCCTCGCAGAACGTCCACGAGATCTACACGACCGGCCGCTTCCTCGCCATCCGCCCGGAGCTCAGCGCGCTCGATCCATACGGCTTCCTCGTCACCGCCGATCGCCTGCACAAACGCATTTCCACCACGCCTGCGGATACGGTGCGTCCCGCCAGCGTGCTCGTCGCCGCGCAAGCGCCGCCGGTCGCCGGCGGCATGCTGCAGGAAACGACCTACCTGCACAGCGGCGAAGTGGAGACGACCGCGATCGACCTCGACGCCGGCGGCCGCGCCGGCTGGAACGTGATCGTCGACCGCACCTATCGCTCGCGCACCCTCGGCCTCACCCCCATCGCCCAGGGATGGGATTCATCGCTCTTCCGCCGCCTGCGCGCACTCCCGAACGGCAACGTCGAATATCGCGACGGTGCCGAGCTGTGGACGTTCAAGCAAGAAGG
>CAMPKJ010000404.1 GCA_946887105.1 uncultured Acidobacteriota bacterium
AGACGCGCACCGCGCCGACTGCCGCATCGAGGCAAGCCGCAAAGCGGTCCGCGGTGAAGTCCGCGCCGAGTGTGCTCAGGCAGCGCGCCGTCGCGGCCGGATCGAGCCGCAACGCTGCTTCGGCGGCGCCGGGATTACAGAAGCAGCCGCCGCGCACGGCGATGTTCGCCTCGGTCGCGCGCGCTTCGACGAGCGAGTAGGGAAGCGGCACGCCGTTGCGATCGCAGAGGTTGAACGCCACCGTGCCGCCGCGGCCGGCCATCGTGCGCGGACCATGGATCCGTGCGTGGGGCAGCGCCGCCAGCTCGTCGAGAAACAGCGACGTGAGATGTTCGACGTGCGCGGTGATGCGCTCCATCCCCACTTCGTCGAGAAACGCGAATCCGGGCCCGAGCGCGGCGATGCCCAGGAAGTTCTGCGTGCCGTCTTCGAACCCGTCGTGGTGCGGGCGGAGGCGATGGGTGGCGGCGTGTACGGACGCGTAGGTCACGGTTCCGCCGGCGAACCATGGACGCTGCAGTTTCGCCAACGCCTCGCGGCGCGCCACCAGCGCGCCCAGCCCTGTCGGATAGCCGAAGAGCTTGTAGAACGACAGCGCCGCGAAGTCGGCCGGACAGGAACGCAGGCTGATGGCGTGACTCGGCACGTAGCTGGCGATGTCGAGCAGCACGTCGTAGCCGGCGTCCTTCGCGCATGCGACGAGCGACAGCGGATGGCGCACGCCCGAGAAATTCGACTGTGCCGGAAACGCGAACAGACCCTGACCGTCGGCGAGCTCGAAATCGCGCAGCTGCAGCTCTTCGTCGAGCGGCAGATAGCGCACCCGCGCACCGGCACGGCGGGCGTACTCGCGGATGCCGTTGATGGAGTTGTGGTTGTCGGCGGAGAGGATGAGCTGCGTGTCGCGCGAAAACGGATAGCTCTCCGCGACCAGCTTGATCGCGGCGGTGGTGTTCGCGGTGAAGATCACCTCATGCGTGCTCGCATCGACGTCGAGAAAGCGCAGCAGCGTCTCGCGCGCCGCATCGATGATCTCCGTGCTCGCGCGCGACGGCCGGTGCTCGGAATGGGGATTGCCGAACAGCCCATCGCGCAGCAACTGATGGTGCGCGCGGATCTGCGACTCCGCGTACAGCGCGCTGCCCGTATAGTCGAGATAGACGTGATGGCTGCGATCGAGCCGCGCGAATTCGCGCGCGCGCAGCTCCGTATGCCAGTTCCTCGGGTTCCTCGGAGTTCCTCGGGTTCCTCGGGGCGGCCTGTCCCCTCCGAGGAACTCCGAGGAACTCGGCAACTCCGAGGACCCGGTGTCACGGCTCAGCATCCGCGCCTCCGCATCTTCGCGACATCATCCGTTGCGCCCTCGCCGCGCACACTCCCGCCGAAATAGCGGCTCAGCTCCGTCGTCTTCGGCGGATTCATCACGTCATCGAGCCACTCGCCGAGACCGCCGCGCAGGAAATAGACCTGCTCGTGTCCGAGTGCGCGCAGGAACACCCAACCCTGCGCCGCGTGCGCGCCGCCGTCGGAGATCAGCACGACGGTCTCGTCTTTCGCAAACGGCGCGGAGAGGAGCCGTTCCAGCGGCATCCATTCCGCGCGCGGCAGGTGGTACTCCTCGAAGTCCGCCTCCGCGCGCAGATCGATGACGCGCAGTCGCGGCTTGCGATCCTTGATCCATTGCGCGAGCTCGAGCGCCGTCACGTGATCCTCTTCGCGCGCCACCTGCGCCGCGAGCTGCCGCACGTCCATCGCCTCGCGTTTCGTGCGATACGGACTGCCCGCGAACGGTGCCAGTGCGCCGAGAACCAGCGCCGCAAGCGCCAGCGCGCGATGGGTCATACGCGCGACTCCCACCATTGCACCGCGCGAAATCCGGCCAGCGCCATCAGCACGATTGCGAAGACCACCGCGCCGTACGGCACGTGCAGCAGTTCCGGCAGCGTCAGCGATCCGCGGCTCGTGCTCTCGTAGAAACGCTGCAACCGTGCGAACGCGAGGCCGGTGATCAGCACGCCAGCGAACATGCCGATCACCACCGCCAAGCCGTCCCCGCGGCCGGTGGCGAGGGCGACGCACGAGGTGCCGGGACAGAGTCCGGCGATCGCGAAGCCGGCGCCGAAGAGCAGTCCGCCGATCAGCTGCGGTGCCAGAAAGGTCTCCGGCACATACACGCCGCGCAGGTCGATGATGCCGAGGCGGCCCAGCCAGAACGCGCCGAGCATCGCCACCAGGATCGCGCTGAACATCACTTTGAAGACCGTGAAGTCGGTGAAGTAGAACTGGCCGGCGAGCTTGCGCGCGTTGCCGAGGCCCGCGCGCTCGAGCGCGAACCCGAAGGCGATGCCGATGAGTATCGCCACGATCATTGCCACGCCTTTCGGACCAGCGGCGCCACCGCGTAACCAGCCGCAAACGCGGCGGCGATGAACAGCCAGCTGCCGGCGCTCAGCAGCGCACCGCCGGTGAGTCCGAGACCGCTCGTGCATCCGCGCGCGAGCACGGCGCCCAATCCCATCAGCGATCCGCCGCAGAACGCGTAGCCGAGACGCCCGCGCTCCAGCGTGAAGCGAAATCGTCTCGCGAGCAGCGCGGAGAGAAAACCGCCCAGCAGCACGCCGACGATCTCGAACAGCAGCCAGTCGCGCCACGGACCGTCCGCATCGAGATAGCGCGCGAAGAGTGCGCTCTCCGCCGCGCGTGCCGGCGCGATCGCGCGCGTGACGCCGGCGGCGGTGGTGGCAAACGCGCCGGACGCGCCGAGCCCGCGGCCGGTGAGCGCGAACGCGGCCAGGAGCACCAGGCCGAGCGCGGCGCCGGCGAGATAGGGATCGGCGTAGGCACGGGGGGACAACCCCTCATCCGCCTGCGGCACCTTCTCCCCTCTGCGGAGGGGAGAAGGCCACTCGGGGGCGTGGGGGTAGCCTTCTCCCCTCGTGAGGGGAGAAGGTGCCGCAGGCGGATGAGGGGTTGTC
>CAMPKJ010000405.1 GCA_946887105.1 uncultured Acidobacteriota bacterium
CAGAGCGTCCGCGTTTCCTCCGACGCCATCGTTCCCGGCTCGTTTGTGTGACTGGGGAAGAACACGATCCGGTCGCGTGACACGCCGCGGCTCTCGAGCCACCGCGCGACGGACACGAACGAGCTGCCGGAGAGTCCGGGACCTTCATCGACGATCGCATAGGCATCGGCAGGTTGCAGCAGCACGCGTTCTTCATACGGCGACGGATGCAGCTCGCGCGCGAACGGATGTCCGGTGGGCCGCACGGTGACGAAGCGCGCGTTCGGCAGTGCCGCGGCGACGGCCGCGCCGAGACTGGTGCCGATGCTGCGGATGCCGACCACGGTCCACGATGAAGCGAGGTGCCGCACCGCCGCCGCTGCCCTGGCATACAGCTCGGGATAGACGGCGTAGAACGCGTAGCCCTCCGGCTCCTTCACCTCGATCGACTCGGGCAGGTTTCTTTCGTCGCCGTGCAACAGCAGGTCATCGAGCTCCGGCGAGTGCGAGCCTGCCGCGTCGGCGAGCGCCTGCGCGACTTCGCCGGCGGCGATCGATCGCGACGCCGGATCGGTGAGCGCCAGGAACGCGGAGCGCGACCACGTGCGCGTGTTGTCGCCGTAGACGATCATGGAACGAAGAACATCACCGTGCACGCAAGCATCGCCACGATCGTCAGCGCGACGATCCAACGTTCCCACCGGGGACTGGCGCGGCCGCGCATGATGCGCGTGTCCGTCGCCACCAGCAGCACGCCCAGGAGCAGGCATGGCGCGAGAAAGCCGTTGATCACGCCGCTCCACACCAGCGCCTGCATCGGCTGGATGGGCGTCAGCTCGAGCGCCATGCCGCCGGCGGTGCAGAGGATCAGCACCGCGTAGAACTTGCGGGCATAGCGCAGCTTCTCATCGAGACCCTGCTTCCATCCGACCGCTTCCGCGAGCGCGTAAGCCGCCGATCCCGAGAGCACCGGAATGACCAGAAATCCGACTGACAACAGGCCGGCGGTATAGAGGAGTTTCGCCGCCTCTCCGGAAAGCGGGCCGAGCGCCTCGGCCGCCTGACGCGCGGACGTGATCGTCACGCGATCGCGGTGCAGCGTGAGCGCCGAGGTGAGGATGATGAAGAACATCACGATGCGCGAGAAGAACGTGCCCACGCCGACGTCGAACGCACGGAAACGAACGTCGCCCGTTCTGGCCCCCGGCAGCTCGTCGTGATCGCGCACCTGCTTCTTCTCTTCCACCTCGTGGGACGCCTGCCACATCAGAAAATAGGGGCTGAAGGTCGTACCGATGATGCCGATCAGCAGCGTCCACTCGCGCCTGGAGGCCGGAAGTTGCGGCACGAGACTGGTGCGCAGGATCGCGCCCCAGTCCGGCCGCAACAGAAATGCGGCGATCGGGTAGGCCACCAGCGCCACCGCGAGCCATTTCAGAATCTGTGCGAGATGCTCGTAGCGCAGCCGGACCGTGCCGGCCGCGATGGCGCCGCCGAACAACAGCACGAACGCCGGCGACGGAACGCCGGTCAGCATTTCCGCGGCCTCGGCCATCCCGGAGAGGTCCGCGCCGATGTTCAGCATGTTGGTGACGAACAGCAAGGCCGCGAAGGCGATCAGCAGCGGCCGCGGAAACTTCATCCGCAGCGCGCCGATGATGCCGCGGCCGGTGATCATGCCCACCCGCGCGCACATCATCTGCGCGGCGGCCATGAGCGGCCACGTGACCAGCGGCGTCCAGAGCATTCGAGTGCCGAACGTCGCGCCTGCGATCGTGAACGTGGCGATCGCGGATGGATCGTCGTCCGATGCGCCCGCGATGAGCCCGGGGCCGACCCGCGCGAGATAGCGGTCGCTCTTCTCGTCGGAGGCGGGCTTGCGTCCCATCAGGCTGACGACGCGGCGGTTCGTGAGCCGCCGCGCACGTGGCCGAGGGCGCGCTCCAGCTCCGCGGCGCGATGCGCGGCGGTGTGCTCGCGGAGCACGCGCTGCCGCGCGCGCACGCCGATCTGGTGCCGTTCGCGCTCGTCCATCTCGCGCGCGTACTGCAGCGCGTCTTCCGTCGATCGCGCCACGAGGATCTCGCGCCCGGGCGTGAAGATCGTTTCCAGGCCGGGCCACTCGTCGCTGATGATCGGAACGCCGCATGCTGCCGCTTCGAACAGGCGCACCGAGGGCGAGTAGCCGGCCTTGACCATCGCCGCGCGGGTGACGTTCAACGTGAACCGCTGCGCGTTGTAGAACGCGCGATGTCGATCGGGCGGAACGTGCTCGACGCGCGTCACGTTGCGCGGCCAGCGGATGGTCTGCGGATACTGCGGGCCGGCCACGATGAACTTCCCGGCGCGCCAGCGCCGCGCGGTCTGCAGCAGGAACCGCCGCAGGGCCGGCTGACGATCGTCGCTGTACGTGCCGAGATACCCGATGTCGTAGTCGTGGATGTCGTCCTGGAACGGGCGCTCGGGAAAATAGATCGACGGATCGACCGAGCAGTACAGCGGCAGCGCCAGCGGCGATCCGTAACGCCGCTCGATCTCCTCGAGGATCGGCCCGCCGGTGAACGAGAGATAGAGGTCGTAGCGCGCGATCAGCGCCGGATCCAGATACTCGCACTCGTTGCGTTCGAGCCTGGCCATGGTCACGGGCGTGTCGATGTCGTAGAACGCGGTCACGCCGTTTGCGGTCGACGCAACCCATTCGCCGGCGGCGATGCCGTCCGGAACGAACGAACCGACGATGACCGCGTCCGCATCGCGCACGAGACCGCGGAAGCGGCGCTTCAGCGCGGAGACGGACCCATACAGATGCGTGGTGCAGTACGGCGGCCTGCGCAGATCGCGATTGCTCGCGTACCACGGCACGTCGCGCTCGAGGAACACCACATCGTGTCCGCGCGCGGCGAGCTCGCGCACGAGCGCGCGATAGGTGGTGGCGTGGCCGTTTCCCCACGACGAAGTGATCGA
>CAMPKJ010000406.1 GCA_946887105.1 uncultured Acidobacteriota bacterium
CGATGGCTACGCGAGCGCGACCCCCCACCCCACCCCTCTCCCCGCCAAGCGGGGAGAGGGAGTGACCTTGGAGCTCTACACCCGAAATCTCCACGCGCGGCGCGCCGAGGCGGACGCGCTGCGCAACCGCGAGCGGCGCACGTCCATCGTGCGCCTGCTCCTCATCGCCGCAGCGATCGCGCTGGCGTTCTGGAACGTCCCGGCGGCGCTGGTGCCGGTCGCGCTGTTCATCATCCTGGTGGTCCTGCACGAGCGGATCATCCGCGCGCGCAAACGCGCGGAGAGCGGCGCGGCGTTCTACGAGCGCGGCCTCGGGCGGATCGACGGTACGTGGCAGGGAGAGGGCGACGCGGGATCCGATTTCGCGGACGATCATCATCCCTACGCCGGCGATTTCGATCTCTTCGGACGCGGCTCGCTGTTCGAGCTGATCTCGATCGCCGTGACGAGCGCCGGCCGCGCGCGGCTGGCGGCATGGTTGAAGGAGCCGTCACGCGATGCGCGTGAGATCGCCGCGCGGCAGGCGGCCGTGCTCGAGTTGCGCGACAACGTCACGCTGCGCGAAGACCTAGCCATCGCGTCGCACGAAGTGACGCGCGAGATCGAGAGCGCGAAGCTCGATCGCTGGTCCGCGATGCCGGCCGTCGCATTGAGCGGTGCGGAACGCGCGCTGGCCATCGCGCTGCCGGCGGCCACGGTCCTCCTCTTTCTAATCACGCTGCCGTCGCTGATCGCGCGGCTGGTCGGCCTCACCCATCCCGAGTCGGCGCTGCGGCTGGGCATCTTTGCGGAGATCCCTTCGTGGCCGATGTTGCTGCTGATCGTGGCCACGCTCCTGCTCGCGCGGCGGCTGCATCCGCGCGTCGAGCCGGTGGTCACCGCCGTGGAGCGCGCGGAACCGGCACTGGCACTCCTCGGCGGCGTACTGGCGCGGCTCGAGCGCGAATCGTTCACCTCGCCGCGACTGGTTGCGCTGCACGACCAGCTGCGCGGATCCGCGGCGCCCGCGTCCGTCGAGATCGAACGCCTGCGCAAGCTCGTGGCGTTGCTCGACGCGCGGCGCAATCAGTTCTTCGCGCCGTTCGCCGTGCTCCTGCTCTGGACCGCGCACGTCGCGCTGGCCATCGAGCGCTGGCGCGTTCGCTCCGGATCGCACATCGGCGAGTGGATCGAGGCCGTCGGCGAGATCGAAGCGCTGGCGTCGCTGGCCTCGTTCTCGTTCGAACATCCGGCGTTCGCGATGCCGGAGGTCGTGGAGACGCCGCCGCTGTTCGACGCGCAGGCGCTCGGGCATCCGCTGATTCCCGACGACCGCCGCGTCACGAACGACATCCGCCTCGATGACACGCTGCGCCTGCTGGTCGTGAGCGGCTCGAATATGTCCGGCAAGAGCACCATGATGCGCAGCGCCGGCGTCGCCGCCGTGCTGGCGATGGCGGGTGCGCCGGTTTGCGCGCGATCGCTGCGGATCGCACCGACCGCGGTCGGTGCCTCGATCCGGATCGCGGACTCGCTACAGGAAAACGCCTCGCGCTTCTACGCCGAGATCCTGCGCATCCGCCAGGTGCTGGAGATGTCGAAACAGGGACCGCTGCTGTATCTGCTCGATGAAGTGCTGGCCGGCACGAACTCGCACGACCGCCGCATCGGCGCCGAGGCCATCGTGCGCGGATTGGTCGAGCGCGGCGCGGTGGGTCTGGTCTCGACGCACGACCTCGCGCTGGCGCAGATCGCGGAAAGCCTCGCGCCGCGCGCCGCGAACGTCCACTTCGAGGACCACATCGAAGATGGCCGCGTGGTGTTCGACTACCGGATGCGGCCCGGGGTGGTCACGAAGTCGAACGCGCTGGAGTTGATGCGCAGCGTCGGCATCGAGGTGTAGCGCGCGCTACTCCTTCTGATTCTTCAGCGCCTGCTCGATGTCCTGCTGCTCCCCTTCTGCCTTGCCGGGAGTGGGACCGGGCGTGCTGCTGGTGCGGCCCCGCTCGGCCTGACGCGACTGCTCGGAACGGTTGCGCTCTTCCTGGTTTTCGGTGCGTTCGACTCTCGACATCGGATCATTCCTCCGATGCCGAGAGCCTGCAAAACGAGCGCCGCTACCCGCCCGGCTGGAGAGCGGTCAGCACGGTATCGGTGGTGATCGCACCGGTGCCCGGATCGATGCTCTGCTGCTTGACCACGATGCTGTGCTCCATCGACGTCCAGGTGATCGACGTCTGCACGGTGTTGTTCGCGACGGTGACGCCGCGGTACTTCACGGTCTGAAACGTTCCCGCGGGAACGGTCACGCTCTCGCCGACCGCGAGCACTTCGCCCGAGCCGCCGATCGTGGTCTGGATCTGCGTCGTCGGCGTCACGAACGGCGCCTTGGTGGTGATGGTCTCGGTGACCGGCGCGACGTTCCAGGTGTTGCCGACGCACCAGCCTGCTGCCGGGCCGAGGATCAGCGACGGAACGAAGTCGACGTCGATCTCGGTGGTGAGCGTGCCGAGGACCGGCACGGTGAGCGACGTGGTGATGTCGATGTGCTTCATCCCGCGCAGGTTCCCGACCACTTCGCCGTCGATGGTCGTGACCGCGTTGGCGTTCCCCTGCGGCGTGCTGACCACCTGCGTGGTCTTGGTCTGCGTGGCCGTGTCGGAAAGATAGGTGATGGTGTACGTGGCATTGCCGCCGGACGTGGTCGAAAGATAGGACGCCTTCAGCCCCTGGCGGACGAACGAGAACGTGTGGCACTGGCCGGTCGGCGCACTGACGACCGGCCCCTTGCCGACCGCACGCCGCCGCGGGCCGGCCTCGGCCGCCGAGACGAGCGAGAGAACACACAAAGAGAGAACGAAGAGACGGGTAGACCTGGACATTGCTGGACCTCCACTGACAGATCGCGCAGTTTCGGAGGAAAGTCCCTCAACGGGCGTTGGAGTTCCTCGGTTCC
>CAMPKJ010000407.1 GCA_946887105.1 uncultured Acidobacteriota bacterium
CGCCACGAAGCACGCGTCGAATGCCGGCGTGCAGTTGATGCTCGCCGATGTCTATGTGCGCGGCGGCGAGCCGTTCAAGGCGAACACCGTGCTGCAGCGCCAGTTCCGTCCGTTCGTGCGGCACGGCGGCGCGAACATCCCGCGGCGCTTCTGGGAGATCCTCTTCCCGCTGGCGTATTGGGAAACGTTCCGCGCCGAAGGCGAGCGCCGCGGCATCGATCCCTACCTGCTGGTTTCGATCACGCGCCAGGAAAGCGGCTTCGAGCCTTCCACCGTCTCGAATGCGGGCGCGGTCGGTCTGATGCAGATCATGCCGGAGGAAGCATCGCGCATCGCCGCGGCGGGAGACCTCGGCGAGGTGAAGCGCGAGGACCTGTTCGACCCGAAAAAAAACATCGCCGTCGGGGCTGCCGAGTACTCACAGAAACTCAAAGCGATGAATGGAAATCACCTGTTGGCCATCGCGTCGTACAACGCGGGAGAGAAAGCCGTTGGCACGTGGCTTGAGAACACGCCGATCGATGACATTGACTTATTCGTAGAAACGATTCCATACGCCGAGACACGGCTTTACGTGAAAACGGTGACCCGGAATCGTCACGAGTATCGGCGGATATATGAACGCGATGGCGGTACAGAGCAGCCCGGAAGCGAGACGCAATAGTGCGCTCCTCCTCTCCTCCCTCTTCACTCTTCTTCTCACCACCAATGCCGCGGCCACGACGCAGATCGTGCTCCAGCGCGGCGGCCTGACCGACCAGCCCGGACAGTACAGCGGCGTGGTCGATCTGACCATCGATCCCGGCTTCGACAACGCGAAGGTGACGGTCACCGTGGACGGCCAGAAGGTCGCCGAAGGGCTGATGTCGCCGTATCACGTCGTGGTCGATCTCGGACCGGCGCCGCTCGAGCATCGCATCACGGTCTCCGCGAGAGGCGCGAACGGCAAGCACGCGCGCTGGACCGAGATCATCAATCGGGGCCTGCTCCCGCTCGCGTTGCGCGTCAAGGCGGTGGACACGTCGGCCGGGGTGTTCGAAGTGGACGCGACCTCGCCCGCCGAAGATCCGATCGAGACGGTGCAGCTGTGGGATCAGGGACAGGTGATCGCCACCGCCACCACCGAGCCGTACCGGTTCACGGTGCCGCCATCGATGCTCGCCAGCGGCTTCGTGCAGGTCACCGCACGCACGAAAGCCGGCGAAGAAGCCGCCGACTTCTGGTCGGCCGCGGGCAACGTGCACGTGGAAGAGATGCAGGTACGCACCATTCCGATCTTCGTCTCCGTCGTCGACCGCAACGGCATGACGCGCGACGACGTCGACCGGTCGATGTTCCGCGTCATCGATGGCAACGCCGAAGGAAAGATCATCGAGTTCGGCAAGGCGTTCGACCAGCCGATCTCCATCGCGCTGCTCATCGATTCCTCCGCCAGCATGACCTATTCGATGAGGCACGCCGCGAAGGCGGCCGGCGAGTTCGTCAAGCACGCGCTCAAGGACGGCGACCGCTGCAGCATCACCGCGGTGCAGGAAGTCCCGCGGCGCAAGCAACCGCTCACCGGCGACCGCGAACAGATCGCAGCCGCGCTGGCGGGCATCACACCGATGGGCCGCACCGCGCTTTACGATGCCGTGGCCAGCGCCATCCGCGAGCTGCGCGAGGAGAAGAACCGCCGCGCCATCGTGGTCCTCACCGACGGCAGCGACACGACCTCGAACTGGTCTTATGACGAGACGGAGAAGCTGGCCCGCGAAGCCGCCATCCCGATCTACTTCATCGCCTACGAAGGTGGCAGCGATGACGACGCGCAGCGCAATCTGGAGCGCCTGCGCTACCTGGCCTCGCAGACGGGCGGCTTCGTCGCCACGGCCACCGAGCAGAACCTGATGGCCAAGTACTCGGAGATCGAGAAGGACCTGCGCGCGCAGTTCGCGATCAAGTACCAGGTGTCGGATTTCGGGAAGACCAACGAGTGGCGCCCGGTGCGCGTGGTGGTGAATTCGCCGAAGTTGACGGCGCGGACGATCAAGGGATATTTCACGCCGTAGCTGAGGCGGGTTCCTCGGGTTCCTCGGTTCCTCGGAGTTCCTCGGAGAGGGAACGCCGCCGTCCCCCTCCGAGGAACCCGAGGAACTCCGAGGACCCCGAGGAACTCCGAGGACTTAAAATCCGCGCCACTTGGAAAGCCACGACCGCCACGATCCCCTGATCTCCGAACTTCGCGCGCGTGTCGCGAAGGCACCGTTCTTCCGGCAACTTCTCGACCGCCATCGCCGTCTCGACGTCACCGGCGCAACGGTCGAGGCACGCGCGCTGCTCATCGCGGCGTTGCAGGACAAGCTCCGCCGGCGCGTGGCCATCATCACGCCCGGCGATGCGGGCGTCACCGATTTCGAGACCGCGCTGCGGCTCTTCCATCGCGATCCGCAGTGCGTGTCCGTCTATCCCGCCCCCTCCCTCTCTCCCTATCAGGACGTCGCACCAGCCCTCGGCGTCGTGCGTGAAGAGATCCGCGCGCTGGGCATGCTCATCGGCGGCGCCGCGGACGTGCTGGTCGTTCCGACGCGCGCGCTCTTCCAGCGCCTGCCGCGCGCGGAGGATTTCCGGCAGCGCATTCTCCATCTCGCCGAAGGCGACGATCTCGACATGCGCGCGCTGCTCGAGCAGCTCGTCGAGAACGGCTTCGTGCGCACCGATCTCGTCGGCGAGGCGGGCGAGTTCGCCTTCCGCGGCGGCATCCTCGACCTCTTTCCGCCGAACACGCCACAGGCGGTGCGCGTGGAGCTGTTCGGCGACACGATCGATTCGCTGCGCTGGCTGGACGTCGAGACACAGCGTTCCGAGGATCCGTCGGGGCCGGTCACGGTCTACCCGATGACGCAGTTTCCGGTCACGCGCGCCACGCGGCAAAAATTGGCGCGGCGGATCTC
>CAMPKJ010000408.1 GCA_946887105.1 uncultured Acidobacteriota bacterium
GGGAAACCAGGCCCTGGCCGTCGCCAGTCTTTTCTATCTGAACAACGTCGTGCACGACAAGCTCTATCGCCACGGCTTCAATGAAGCGGCCGGCAACTTCCAGACGAACAACTTCGGCAACGGCGGCGCCGGCAACGACCCGGTCAATGCCGAAGGTCAGGACGGCGGCGGCACGAACAACGCGAACTTCTCCACCCCGACGGACGGCAGCCGTCCGCGCATGCAGATGTACCTCTGGAACACCGCCACGCCGAACCGCGACGGCGATCTCGACGCCGACGTCGTCTACCACGAATACGGCCACGGCCTGACGTGGCGCATGATCGGCAGCATGGGCGGCGGCCTGGCCGGTTCGATCGGCGAAGGCATGTCCGACACCGTGGCGTGCTACATCACCGGTCAGGACACGGTCGGCGAGTGGGTGAAGAACAACACGCTCGGCATCCGCCGCTATCCGTACACCAACTATCCGCTGACGTACCGCAGTGCCAACACCACCAGCGTTCACGCGAACGGCGAGATCTACGCCGCCACGATGTGGAAGCTGCGCGGCCTCTGGCTCGGTTCGGGCCGCTCCATGGACCTGCTGTGGGATTACGTCATCGACGGCATGAACTTCACGCCGGCCAACCCGGAGTTCGAAGAGATGCGCGACGGCATCCTGGCCGCCATGCCGACGCAGGCTGAAGACTGCATCGTGTGGGACGCGTTCTCCTCGATGGGCATCGGCGTCAACGCGGTCGGCACCGACTCCTGCACCTTCAACTGCAGCATCAGCATCACCGAAGACTTCACGAAGCCGGCTGCCTGCGGCGGCACGCCTCCGCCGTATACGCTGACGGTCTCGGGCGTGGTGAAGGGCGGCCGTCCGAAGTCGACGCTCAACTGGAGCGGCGCCACCGGCACGAACGTCGACATCTTCCGCAACAGCGTGAGGATCATCACCACCGCGAACGACGGCAACCACGCCGACCAGCTCGCGAAGAACACGCACGGCACGTTCACGTACCAGGTCTGCAACGCCGGCACGACCACCTGCTCGAACACCGCCAGCGTCACCTACTAACCCGCTCTCTCGACGCAACACGAAAGACGGCCGCGCAAGCGGCCGTCTTTTTTTGTGCTCAAGATAGGATGCGCTCATGCAGCGCTTCCTCACCCAGCTCATCAGCGAGACCGGCGGTCTTTCCCTCGACGACACGCTCGCACTGGCCGAGCAATCGCCCACGGCTACGGAGGAGGTCGCGCAGATCCGCGACTTCCGCACGCTCCTCGGGCGCTTTCGCATCAACCAGGCGCCGATCGAGATGCTGCTCGCGCACCCGGTGTCGCTCGCGCTGGAGGGATTCTTCCGCGCGTTTCCCATTCCGTTTCGCGATGAGCACATCCACCTCACCGGCTCGCTCGACGCGGACTTCGTGTTCCCGCGCCTGCAACGGCTGCTCGATGGTCCGCAGCGCGCGTTGTACGAAGCGAAGATCGCCGAGGTGTACGGCCGCGACAGCGTTCCGATCCGCAGCGTCAAGGATGTCGACCGGCTGATCCGGCTCGGCGAAGACGAACGCTTCGATCGCTACCTGAAGATCCTCTATCTGCCCAAGCTGGTGCTGATCGATCGCGAGGCGCATCGCGACGCCGCGTATCACATGGCCAGCCGCCTCTGGCGCACGTCCAACGTCGGCTCGCTGCGGCTGAAGTTCACGCTCATGCGCGAGACCACCGATCCCGCGGAACAGATTCCGGGCATCGACGCGATCACGCCCGAAGACGTGGTCATGGGTCTGTACGAAGGGTTCCGCGCATTTCAGAACGAGCAGCCGGCGTTCCGCTTCATCCTCTCGCCGAGCTTCCGCAAGGAAGCGGGCTTCTTCGATGCCACGCGCTATCGATCGAAACGCGCCGCGTTCGACGATCAGGTGCGGCAGATCATCGAGCTGCTGAAGAAGCATCCCGAGCTGGCCGACGTGCTGAACGAGGTGGACACGGTCGGCAACGAACGCGGCTTCTATCGCAAGGCGCACTTCCAGGAGATGCGCGTCGGCATGCGCAAGCTGCAGGGCTACGGCTTCCGAACCCGCAGCCATCACGGCGAGACATGGAACACGCTGCGCCAGGGCGTGCAGGCGGTCGACAACGCGATGAACATCTGGCACGTCGACGCGATCGAGCACGGTCTCTCCCTCGGCATCAATCCGAATTTCTACTTCCACTCCATGCTGCAGCGCATGCTGCGCGCGAACATGAACGGCCAGCCGATCGCCACCGGCTCGCGCGAGCACGCGGAGTTGATGGACATGGACTGGACCGGCCGCGACGGAATCCGCGACAAGCTGCTCAATGGCCAATCGCTGAGCGCCGCCGAGGCGACGCTGGCCACCAAGACGAAATTCCATCACGCCGGCGAGATCGAGCATTACCAGCACGACGTGCTCAATCGCATGATCGACAAACGCCTCACGCTGGTGTCGCTGCCGTCGTCGAACAAGAAGCTCACCGGCGCGCTCGAGGACTACAAGGACCACCCTTTCTCGTGGTGGGAAAAGAAAGGCCTGCGCCTCGGCGTCGGCACCGACAACGACATCACGCTCAGCACGAGCTTCCTGCGCGAGATGCTGATCCTGCTCTACACCGATCCGTTGGAACTGAAGATCACCAAGCTGCTGATCGTGACCACCGGCGAAACGCGCAGACCATATCTTTCTCACCTGCTGTGGCAAATGAGGAAGGCCGGTTGATCACGCTCGCGCGCGATGACGCGCGCCGACTGTTGATCGCGCACCTCGGCCTCGCCCGTCGGCTCGGACGCGGCGCGAAAGACACGCGCGCGGTGCTCGAGCGCCTGCGCTGCATCCAGCTCGATCCGCTGGACGTCCTCGGCACGAACGCCGATCTGGTAGTGATGGCGCGC
>CAMPKJ010000409.1 GCA_946887105.1 uncultured Acidobacteriota bacterium
CGCCGCCCGTTGCTGGTCGCGCTGTTGCTGGTATCGATCACCAGCTCCGCGATCGCCGATCTGCGCACGGCCGAGCGTCTGGCGTGGGACCAGCGTTTCGCCGAATCGGAGGGGTTGTACCGGCAGCTGCTCGAACGCGATCCGCAGTCGCGCGAGGCCAGGCTCGGACTGGCGCGGGTGGTGATGTGGCAGGGGAGGTATGCCGAGGCCATCGCATTGTTCGATCGGCTCGAAGGCGTCGAGGCGTTGGAGGGACGCGCGACGGCGGAGTACTGGAGCGGCGATCTGCGCCGCGCCGCGCGCGATTTCCGGCGAGTCCTGGCTCTCGATCCGAAACGTGAGTTTGCGCGCACGTCGTTGCACGAGATCGAGTCGACCGCGCGTCCGTCGCAGCGCATCAGCATCGCGGCAGTCGACGACGATCAGCCGCTCGAAGCCACGCGCGCGGAGCTCGCGTCGACGTTCTTCTCCGATCCGCTGACGCGCTGGTCGGTGATCGCCGGAACGTATCGGCTCGACGCGGGGCGCATCGGCGACACGAGTGGCCAATACGTCACGCTCGAGAACGAGACGCGTCTCGGAGCGTTCACGTTCGGCGGCAGTCTCGGTGTCTTCACGTTTCCGGATGGCGTGCGGCGGCCGGTCGGCAGCGTCAGCGTGTCGCATCGCAATCTGACGTTGCGCGTCGATCGTCGCGAGGAGATCGCCAGCGCCACGTCATTGCGCACGCACGCGGCGTCGACCACGGCCACGCTGCGCTGGAGTCATGACGGAAAGTGGATCGGCGCGGCGGAGATCAGCCACCGCCGCTATTTCGATGACAACCACGGCAATGCCGCCATCGCGTATGCGGTGATGCCGCTTCGCAAGACGGGCGCATGGACGCTGTGGGGCGGCGCGTCGGCCTCCGCACGCGATACGGAAGAGTCGCGCTTTCGCCTGACCGCGGTTTCGTCGACGCGCGACGGCAACGTCTTTCGCTATCAATACCGCGGCGAATACGATCCCTATTGGTCGCCGGACGAGCTGCTCGAAGGGCGGCTGGTGATCGCGTTGGAGCGCCGCACACCGCGCGGCGGCGTGAAGCTGCACGGCGACGGCGGCTACGCACGCGATCGCGGACGCGCATTCGGTCCCGACGCCGGACCCGGGCCGTTTCCCGCATCGACGTTCACGTTTGCGTTCGACCGCACCTATCGTCCATGGCGTGCGGGCATCGCCGCCGATTTCGCGCTGACGCCGCATTGGCGCATCGAGGCGGGCGTGGAGCGCGGCGTCACCGTAGACTATCGTGCGACCTCTGTTCATGCCGCTCTGGTACGACGACGCTGAGCTCTTCCGCCATCGCCGCGCCGCCCCGATCCGCGGTTGGGAACGGTGGGCTCTCGGCATCCTTCTCTTTCTCGGCGTGCAGAGCGTGGTCTGGTTCGCGCTGTGGTGGTTCCGCGCCGATCACGTGAATCAGATCGTGTTGTTCGTGCTGCTCTCGTTCGCCACATGGTTCGGCGTCTTTCGCATCATGGTCGGCTGGTACAACGTCTTTCACGTCGATCAGCCGGACGTGATGACGCCGCGCTCGGGATTGCGCGTGGCCATCTTCACCACCTCCGCGCCGGGCGAGCCGTACGAGATGTTCGTGCGCACGCTGGCGGCGGCGCGCGACATCACCTATCCGCACACGACCTACCTGCTCGACGACACGCGCGATCCGCGCATGCGCGGGCTGGCCGAGGAGATGGGAGCGGTGCACCTGGAACTGCTGGACCTCCCCGGCGCGAAGGCGGGAAAGATCAACGCCGCGTTGCAGCAGACGGACGAAGAACTGATCGTCGTGCTCGATCCGGATCACATCCCGTTCCCGCAGTTTCTCGATCGCGTGCTCGGTTACTTCGACGACGAAGAGGTCGGCTTCGTGCAGGTGGCGCAGGCGTACGGCAACGCGCGCGAGTCGTTCGTCGCGCGCGCGGCGGCGGAGCAGACCTACGCGTTCTACGGACCGATCATGCAGGGGATGTTCGGCACCGGCACGGCGGTGGCGATCGGCGCGAACTGCACCTTTCGCCGCGCGGCGCTGGAGTCGATCGGCGGACACGGCATCGGCCTGGCCGAGGATCTGGTGACGTCGATCCGCCTGCACGCGCGCGGCTGGAAATCGGTGTACGTGCCGGAAGTGGTCTCGCGCGGACTCGTGCCCGCGGACCTCGATTCGTATCTCAAACAGCAATTGAAGTGGTCGCGCGGCGTGTACGAAGTGCTGTTCCGCGAGTACCCGCGCGCGTTCCGCAAACTGAGCGGATATCAAAGAATCTCGTATTTCATGATCGGCAGCTACTATCTCGTCGGCGTGACTTCGTTGATCTTTCTCTCGGTGCCGCTCATCTATCTCTTCACCGGACTGCAGCCGGCGGTGTTTCTGCTCAGCGAGTACATCGAGCACGCCTTTCCGGTCGGGTTGTTCGGCGCGGCCGTGTACTTTTTCTCGCAGCGCTGGCTGGCGGACCCGAACCGCGAGCGCGGCGTGCACTGGCGCGGGATGCTCCTCAAGATCGGCGCGTGGAACGTCTATCTCAAAGGTCTGGCCCTGGCGATCCTCGGCATCGCGGTGCCGTACATTCCGACCGCGAAGCAGCGGCGCCACGCCCGATTCTGGACGCTGGCGCGCCTGCCCGTGGCGCTGCTGCTGCTCTCGTTGCTGGCCGTCGCGTGGACCGTGTACATGCAGCTCTATGTGATGCCCGAGGCCGAGGTGCTGATCACGACGGAGGTGACGCTGGGGATGGTGACGTTCACCATCATCAACGC
>CAMPKJ010000410.1 GCA_946887105.1 uncultured Acidobacteriota bacterium
CATGCATAAAGATTCATGACGATGCATATTCATTCAGCCGGCGACGCGATGCGCAGACGTGAGGAAATCCTCCTCATCGTCGCCGCGGAGCCCGTCCATTCTCAGGACGAGCTGCTGGCGGCGCTGCGCAAGCGCGGCTTTGGCGTCACGCAGCCGACGCTCTCGCGCGACCTGCGCGAGCTCGGCCTGATCAAGACGCCCAACGGCTATGTCTCGCCCGCGGCACTCGCGCCGGTGGCCACGTTCCAGCCGCGCGAATCGCGCGAGCACCGGTTCGAGCAGCTCGTGCGCGACACGCTGGTATCCGCCGTAGCAGCGGGGAACCTGGTCGTGATCAAGACTCCGGTGGCCGCGGCCCAGCCCCTGGCCAGCGCCATCGACTCCACTCCGATCGACGACGCCCTCGGCACCATCGGCGGCGACGACACGATCTTCATCGCCTTCCGCACCCCCGCCGCCGCCGTGGCCTTCACGCGGCGAGTCCACGAGATCGCCGGCATTCAACGACCGGCGCGACGTACCCGCGCGTAAGCGCGCGTTCGCTGCTTTCGGAGGACGCTCATGAAAAATACTTTGGATAGTGTTCGTGTCGATTTGGCGGTAGGCGTTGGGCGCGAGGCGTTCGGGAGCTTCCGTGCCTCGGGCGACGCATCCCAAACGCCCAACGCCCAACGCCCAACGCCAACTCGCGTCGCCATCGCCGGCGCCACCGGCTACGCCGGCGCGGAGCTCGAAAAGATCCTCTCCCGCCACAAACACGCGCAGGTCGTGGCCGCGTTCTCGAGCGGCTCCTTCTCCCTCGAAGCGCTCTTCGAGGCGAAGCCGGAGGTGGTCTTTCTCGCGACGCCGAACGAAGTGTCGGCGGAGATCGTGCCGTCGATTCTCGATGCAGGCATCAAGGTCATCGATCTCTCCGGCGCGTTCCGGCTCGGCGAGCCTTCGCTCTATCCGTCGTGGTACGGGTTCTCGCACGCGCGGCCGGAGCTGCTCGGCGAAGCGGTCTACGGGCTATCGGAGTGGTGCAACGGTGAGCTGAAGACGGCGCGGCTGGTGGCCAATCCGGGCTGCTATCCGACTTCGATCCTGCTCGCGCTGCGGCCGCTCACGTATCTGCTGGACCGCACGCAGCCGGTGATCTGCGATTCGAAGAGCGGCGTCTCGGGCGCGGGCAAGAAGGCCGATGTTGCATATTCATTCAGCGAGCTGTTCGGCAACTTCAAGGCCTACGGCGTCGGGCAGCACCGGCACGAGCCGGAGATCCGCCAGGGGCTGCACCTCGGCGAGCGCGCCGCGCTGGTCTTCGTCCCGCACCTGCTGCCGACCGTGCGCGGCATCTACTCGACGATGCATGTGGCGTTCACCAACGCCGTGTCGGCCGAGGAGCTGACCGCGCTCTATGCGGACAGCTATGCGGACAAACCGTTCGTGCGCGTGCTCCCGGCCGGAAAAATCCCGGAGCTGAAGGACGTCGTCAACACGCCGTACGCGGAGATCGGCTTCCAACTCCTGCACGGCGGACGGCGCGCCGTGGTGGTCTCGGTGATCGACAACCTGCTCAAAGGCGCGGCCTCGCAGGCCGTGCAGAACTTCAACCGGATGTGCGGATACGCGGAAGTGGAGGGACTGCTGTGAAGGTGATCAAGCTCGGTGGCTCCCTGCTCGACGACGCGTCGCGCCGCGCGGCCGCGCTGGCGAAGATCGTGTCTCGCTGGAATGCCGGCGAAGAGCTCGTGCTCGTACACGGCGGCGGCAAGCACATCGACGCCGCGCTGGCGAAGCTCGGCATCGCGAAGAAGACGCACGCCGGACTGCGCGTGACCGACGACGCGACGCTCGACGTCGTGGTCTCGGTTCTCGGCGGCACGGTCAACAAGATGCTCGTCGCCGAACTGGCGCAGCTCGGCATCCGCGCGGCCGGTATCTCCGGCTGCGACGGAGCGACACTCATCGCGGAGAAACACGCCGAGATTGCGCCGGAAGGCGGTCACGGCAGCGGCATCGATCTCGGTCACGTGGGACACGTCATCGGCTCGAACCGCGCATTGGTGAAGGCGCTGCTGACCAGCGGCACGATGCCGGTGATCTCGTCGATCGCGATCGGCCAGAACGGCGCTCTCTTCAACGTCAACGCGGACTCCGCGGCCTCGGCGATCGCGGTCGCACACGGCGCGGAGGAGCTCCTGTTCCTCACCGACGTCGAAGGCCTGCTCGATCATCAAGGCGCAGTCGTCCCGCATCTCGATACGACGGGCCTCGAGGCGATGCTCTCCAGCGCCGCCGTGAGCGGCGGCATGAAGCCGAAGCTGCAGGCCGCGCTGGCCGCACTGAACGCGGGTGTGGTGCAGATCAAGATCGCCGCACCCGGAACCGACAACCAGCAACCGACAACCGGAGGTACGACCCTTGTTGCTGCATGACGAATCCCCCGCCGCCGTCGAATCGCGCGAAGAGGCGTTCCTCGTGAAGACATACGCGCGCACGCCGTTCCATCCGCGCGATGGCAAAGGCGCGCGCCTCTTCGACGCGGAGGGCCGCGCCTACTGGGACCTGCTCGGCGGCATCGCCGTGAACGTCCTCGGGCACAAGCATCCGCGCCTGCTCAAGGCGCTGAAGAGCGACGAGCTGCTGCACGTCTCCAATCTCTACTACCACCCCGCGCAGGGCATCCTCGCGGAGAAGCTCGTGCGCGCGTCCGGACTCTGCCGCGCGTTCTTCTGCAACAGCGGCACGGAGGCGAACGAGGCAGCGCTGAAGTTCGCCCGGCTGGCGAC
>CAMPKJ010000411.1 GCA_946887105.1 uncultured Acidobacteriota bacterium
AGCCGTTCCTGCGGGTCCATCAGCTCCGCCTCGCGGGGAGTGATGTTGAAGAAGAGCGGATCGAACCGGTTCACACTCCTGAGGAAGCCGCCCCACTTCCCGTACGTCTTGCCCGGCTTCCCTTTCTCGGGATCGAAGAAATCGTCGTGGTTCCAGCGGTCGTCCGGAATCTCGCTGATGGAGTCGCGGCCGTTGCGGAGATTGTCCCAGAACTCGGCGAGATCGTCCGCGCCTGGATAGCGGCCGGCCAGACCGACGATCGCGATCTCGGGGAGGGCATCGCGGGATTCGCCCCTCACCCTGACCCTCTCCCCGGAGGGGAGAGGGGACTTCGCGATCCCCTCTCCCTGCTCCGCGAGGAGAGGGCCAGGGTGAGGGGCGAATCCCGCGACACCCTCCCCGAGCGCATCCAGCACTCGCTCCCGATGTGCCGACAAAAAGTAATCCGTCAGCTCGCGGATCGTGGCGTACTCGAAAAACAACGTCTTGGAGAGCGCGCCGAACGTTTCCTCCAGACGGTTCGTGAGCTGGATGACCATCACCGAATCGATGCCGTAGGTCTCGAACGGCGCATCGGCTTCAAGGCGATGCGGCGGCAGTTTGAACGTCGAGGCGAGCACGCGCATGAAGGACTGCGATGCTGTCTCGCGCAGCTCCGCCGCCGGCAGTTCCGCGGCCACGGCCATCGGCGCGCGCGGCTTCGACTCGAGCGCGGCGCGCAGGCGCTGGCGGTCGCCTTCGAGCACGAGCACCTGCGGTGCATCGGACGCGAATGCCGCATAGAACGCGCGGATGCCGTTCGCCGAAGGCATCGGCGTCATGCCGAAGTTCCTGCGCAGCAGCTCCGCGTTCGCATCGCCGATCTTCATTCCGCCGTCGCGCCACAGCGGCCAGTCGATGGCCAGCGTTCTCCCCGACCGCTCACCGCGCGCAACGAGCCGCTGCCGCTCCTCGGCGAACGCATCGAGGAAGGCATTCGCGGCCGCGTAATCGCCCTGTCCCACGTTGCCGGTCACGCCGGCAGCGGAAGAGAAGAGGAGGAAGAAATCGAGCGGGAGGTCCTTCGTGGCGCGGTCGAGATGCATCGCGCCGTTCACTTTCGGCGGCAGCACTTCGGCGAATTCGCTCGCGCTCTTGCGCAGCAGGAAGTTGTCGCGCGTGATGCCGGCGGCGTGGATCACGCCGTCCAGACGGCCGTGCTCGCGGAGGATGCCGGCGATGAGCCGGTCGACGTCGGATGCGCTCGTGACGTCGCAGCGCGAACGGCCGGCGCGGATCAGCGTGACGTCGTGCGCATGCGTTTCGATCTCGCGAGCGAAGATCGTCCCGAGGCCGCCGTTGCCGCCGGTGATGAGATAGACGGCGTTGTCTTTCCACGGAATGACCGGCTCGTGCGCGGGAAGCTCGCGCCACTCGCGCACCAGGCGCTTGCCGCGTTCGTAGCGGATCTCGACGTCTTCCGACGTCTCCCCGAGCAGGTGCGCCGGAGCCTCGCCGAGGATCACCTGTCCGATGATGGCCGGATTCTCCAGCCGCGCCGTGCGCAGGAGGCCGGAGAGGCCGGCGAACAAAGGATCGTTCGCGACGACCTGAATCAGCGTGCGGCCGGACGCGTTGCGGAGGTGCCCGAACACTTCGAGCGCCGCGGCGTGAAAGTCGTCAGACGGCGTGACGACGATGTGCTTCGCGTACGTCTCGAACGCATGCGCGGAGAGCGGCTTCTCGACCCACACCGGCTCCAGCAAGAGCGTGCCGGTCGTTTCGAGCGCGCGCAGCGCGAGGCCGCGCAGGACCACGTGCACGTCGCCGTGCGCGCCGAGCAGGTCGACGTCGAGCTTGCCTTCGGCCGCACGGACCGACGCCCACATTTCGTTCGAGCAGGGAGCGATGATGTCGATGCTGTCGAGCGCGAACGGCACGCGCGGCTCGATGTCGCGATCGAGCATCAGCCCGACGGAGGCCTGCATCGCGGCGTCGATCAGACCTGGATGGAGCGCGATGGCGTCGTCACGGAACTGTGCGGGGAGCGCGAGCCGGGCCACCACTTCGCCGTCGCCGACGTGGAGCGATTCGATGCAGCGATAGCCGGGGCCGTAGTCGAGGCCGAGCGACTGGAGGCGATCGTAGACTTCGCTCTTGCCGAGGATGCGCCTGTCGCACGAGGCGATCAGGCGTGCGAGATCGCGGCGTGCTGGCGCGGCGCCGGCCGCGGCGGTGTTGCCGGTCACGTGCACGGCATCGCCGGCGATCTCGAACGCGTCGTTCGCGAGCGAGCGCACGCGCAGCGTTGCCGCATCGCCGGTGAACGGCTTGTGCCAGACGATGTTCTCGAGACGCGCGACGTCGCCCAGGGCGGCGCGCGCGATCTCGAGATACGCGGCGCCGGGCATCACGCGCTGGCCGCGGATGACGTGATCGGCGAGCAGATGCGCGCGGTTCGCGAAGGCGTTCCCCGGCACCGACTCGGCCGCGGCGATCCAGTGACGTTCGCGGGCGAACGGATACGCCGGCAGGTGCACGCGCGCGGACGGCTCCTTCGACGCGACGTCGTAACCGTGGCAATACAGCTCGGCCAGCGCGGTCAGCGAATCGCGATCGGCGCGGCCGAGGAGATCGCGGACGTATTGATGCGTCGCGTTCTGTCCGGTGAAGCCGCGCGGAACGCGTCCTTCGAACACGTTCGGATTCCGCGATGCGGCGAACAGCTGCGCCCCTTCCTCGAGGCTCGCGGCCACGACGGCGCGGCGATACGGGAAGTGATCGCGTCC
>CAMPKJ010000412.1 GCA_946887105.1 uncultured Acidobacteriota bacterium
ATGCGCAGCCGGCCGCGTGACCACCGTGGCCACGGGACTGGAGCACCCATGGGCGCTGGAGTTCCTGCCCGACGGCCGCATGCTGGTCACGGAACGCCCCGGCCGGCTGCGCATCGTGTCTCGCGACGGCAAACTTTCTGCGCCACTTGGCGGCGTCCCGCGCGTGCACGCGGTGGGGCAGGGAGGACTGCTCGACGTCGCGCTCGATCCGGCATTCACGACGAACCAGATCATCTATCTCTCTTATGCGGAGCCTGACGATGGGCTTGCGGGCACGGCGGTCGCGCGTGCGCGTCTCGGCAGTACCGGTCTGACCGACATGCGCGTGATCTATCGCCAGCAACCGAAGAAGCGCGGCGGCGGACACTTCGGATCGCGCATCGTCTTTCGCCGCGATGGAACGATGTTCATCACGCAGGGCGAGCGGATGAGTTATCGCGAGGAGGCGCAGGACCTCGCCTCCGGCCTCGGCAAGATCGTGCGCATCAACAGCGACGGCTCGATCCCGCGCGACAACCCATTCCTCGCGCGCAAAGAGGTGCGCCCCGAGATCTGGTCGTACGGTCATCGCAACGTGCAGTCCGCCGCTCTGCATCCGGAGACCGGCGAGCTGTGGACGGTCGAGCACGGCGCGCGCGGCGGCGACGAGCTCAATCACCCGCAGGCCGGAAAGAACTACGGCTGGCCGGTGATCACCTACGGCATCGACTACTCCGGCCGCCGGATCGGCGAAGGAACCGCGAAGGCGGGCATGGAGCAGCCGGTCTATTACTGGGATCCCGTCATCGCGCCGTCCGGCATGATCTTCTACACCGGCAGCGCCTATCCCGGCTGGAAGGGGAGCATCTTCGTCGGATCGCTGACGCCCGGCTGCCTGGTGCGCCTGCAAATGCAGAACGGCCGCGTCGGGCGCGAGGACCGCTACCTCGACCGCGGCCTGCGCATCCGCGACGTCGCGCAGGGACCGGATGGGCTGATCTACGTGATCACCGACGAGGACGAAGGAAGCATCCTGCGGCTGGAGAAATAGCGCGATGAACGGCGCCCGTCCCCCTCTCCCCGCTGCGCGGGGAGAGGGCTGGGGTGAGGGGCGAATCTTGCGCGACCTGCGCCCCCTCACCCTGACCCTCTCCCCAGAGGGGAGAGGGGACTGCGGACCAGTTTCCGGAACAATTTCTCCAGCGCCGCTTCCGGATCCTCGTCCACGCCCGAGTGCATCGGCGAGGTCTGGAGGATCGTGCTGCGCGGCGCGACCAGCCAGTGAAAGCGGGCCCGTTGCGGGAGGCGTCCGATCACGCCGGCGTCTTCGCCGCCGCGGCACACCTTCGGAATCACGGCGAGGTGATTCTCGACCAGCGCCACGTCGGCGTCGGGTGCGAGGGCCTTCAAGCGATCGCGATCGAGCTCGACGCGCGCGTCGAGGAACGCTTGCGTCGAGCAGAACAGCACCACGCCCGCGTTGATGAACTCGCCGCGGTCGACGCGCGGAACGACCCGGATGATGGCGTAATCAAACGCGCAAAGCGTGCGCACGAATCGCCTCCTCGACCCATTCCCGCGGCGCCTCGAGGCGCTGCTGCAACCATGTCGTGTAGATGCCGCGATGCTCCTCCGCATCCAGCCACTGGTCCGGAATCAATCGCACCACGTCCTCGATGATCTCCGGCGTCGCTTTCGCGCTCAACTCTTCATCGGCGGCGCGCAGCTCGGTCGCGAGCGCCAGCAGCACGTGATCCTTGATCTGCGGAAACGCGCCGCGGCTCTTCGCGAGCGCATCGGCGTCGATGGCGTGATGAAAGTACAGCGACGCGCCGTGATCGATCATCCACACCGCGCGGTGCCACACCAGCAGGTTCGTGTTGCGCGGCGTGCGGTCGACGTTCGTCACCAGCGCATCGAACCAGACGATCGACGACGCCAGTCGCGCGATGCCGTTCATGTGCTGTTCTACAAGTGGATCGAACGTGATCGAGCCCGGCAGGTAATCGAGCGCGAGATTGAGTCCCGCGCTGCGCTGCAGCAGTTCCTGGATCTCGGGATCGGGCTCCGTCTTGGCCATGCGCGGGTCGAGCTCGGCGAAGACGATCTCCGGCACCGGCAGTCCGATCCGCCGCCCCAGCTCGCCGCTCACGAGCTCCGCGATCAGCGCCTTCGGTCCCTGGCCCGCGCCGCGGAACTTCAGCACGTACGTGCCGTCGTCGTCACCTTCGACGATCGCGGGCAGCGAGCCGCCTTCGCGCAACGGCGTCACGTACTGTGTTGCCGTGATCGTGCGAATCAATCAGCGGTACTCGATCCGGTGTGGACCTCCCACGGCCCCTGCCCGGTCAACTGGACCTCCGTCGCCACGGGGAAGTAGGTGTAGTGCATGACGCGCGGCGGATTCACGTAGAAGCTCCCCGCGCCGTAACGAGTCACGGAGGTCTTGCTCGCCACCGTTCCGAATCCCACCTCCACCGCGCCCGAGAGCACCGTCACGCGCTCGTGCTGCGGGTGCCAGTGCGGTTTCAGCTCGGAGCCCGCCGGCACGCGAATGCGCATGGTGAACATGCCTTCCGCGCGCGGATTGCCTTCCAGCACCACGAGCTTCGATCCAGGCGGCAGCGACGGTGGTGCATCCACCCACACCATCGCCTCGGGCATGAACGCGATCGGTTTTTCGGGCGCCGCCGGTCCGGCAAGCGTGGCCGCGAGGAGGAGGAGAATGGTCAGCATGGACGTGATTGTAGCGCCGAGAGGCGAGTTCCTCGGAGTCCCTCGG
>CAMPKJ010000413.1 GCA_946887105.1 uncultured Acidobacteriota bacterium
GATGGCGCTCTTTTCCGCGAGCACCGCCTGCGCTTCCTGTTCGCGGCGCCCGAGATAGGCATCCGCTGCGCGCTTGGCCTGTTGGAGCTCGCCCTCGGCGCGCGTGAGCTCTTCGGTCAGGCTGGCGATTTTCTGCTGCAGGTTGGCCTGATTCGATTCCAGCGTCGCCAGGATCTCGGCTTCCAGTTTCTCCGCCTGCTTTTCCGCTTCTTTGCGTTGATTGATCAACTTCTGATAGTCGGGCTTGAAGGCGAAATTACCGAGGATGACCTGCTCGACGATGATGCCGTACGGAGAGAGATGGGCTCCCAGCAGTTTCGTGGCGTCGTTCGCGGCGCGGAAGCGGAGATCGGGGTTGTAGTACTCCTCGGAATCGAGCCGGTTGAGCACATCGCGCACGTACGAACGCGCCTGCGGCCGCACCAGACGCGCTTCGACGAATTGTGTCGACGGCGCGGCCAGTTCCCAGATCCGCACCGCCTTCGACGGATCGATGCGCCAGCGCACCGTGACGTCGGTCTCGATGTCGTTTCCGTCGCGTGTCTTGAAGCGCAGGTCGTCCTTCTGCTTGCCGCGCGTGACCTGCGCGGACATCACCAGGCTCTGCGTCGAGACGTCGAACTTCGTCCAGTCATTGACGATGGGCACGAAGAAATACGTCGCGCCGGGGGAGGCCACTTCGGTCGAGCGCGTGATCTTGTTGAAGCGCACTCCCACTTCGGTCGCGCCGGTATTGTGCGGCGTACAGGCGGTCGCGCAGAGAAGCGAGGCGGCGAGGGCAATCACTGTTCGTTTCATGGTCGTGCCGTCCTATTGCGAGCCCAGCCGGTCGAGGTCCGTCGGGTCTTCGGTGATGTAAATCGGACCCTTGATGCTGTTGAGCAGCGCCAGCCCCTTGCGCAATCGCAGGAGCTTTTCCGATCCCGCGCCTTCCATGGCCCGGTTGATGAGCTCCGAGCCCTGCGCCTCCGCCTTGCGCACCAGCAGGTCCGCCTCCGCATGCCGCGAGCGCTCGTAAAGATCGCGCTGCGCATTGATGCCGGTGATCTGCGCCTGATATTCGGCCGTCTTGATGTTGATCAGGTTCTGGCCCTCTGCGGCGGTCTGTTTGAGGCGCGTGTCGACTTCGGCCTGTTTGGCGAGCGCGCGATTGGTGAGCACGGACTGGTCCTGGATTTTCTTCTGTTCGGTGAGCGCCTGGAAGGTTTCCGGATAGTCGTACTGGCGGATGAGGATGTCGGCGAGTTGCAGGCCGTTTTCCTTGAACTGCGCCGCGAGGTCGATGCGGAGATGCTGCGCCTTGACCAGGCGCTGATCGCCATAGAACTCCTCGGCGCGCAGTTCGCCGAGGTGCTGTTTCACGGCCGGATCAGTCAGCCGGATCACGACGTTGTCTTCATAGGCGCGGCCGAATCCGAATCGCGATACGACCAGGAACGGATCGGCCACGCGGTACATCACCGTGACGTCGACCGCGACCGGATAGCCATCGACGGTCGGGACATTGATCGCGCTGACCGATCGATGATCGCCGCCGCCTTCCGCCTCATCGTTCGTGAACTCGACCAGCTGAATGTTGCGCGGGAAGGTCTGGATCTTCTCGTAGCCGGCGATCTGCCGGCGATAGCCCGCGCGCACGAGCGTCTTCTGCAGTCCCTTGCTCGGCCCGAACGCGATCTGGCGCATGCCGATCTGATCGGGCGCGACGTACGTGATCACGCAGGCACGCAGGAACAGCAGCGGCGAGACGATCAGCAGCAGCCGCAGCAGAACCGAGATGAACCTGCCGCCGCGGAATGAAAACGAAGGCATCTTCACCGGAAACCGCGCCTTGAAGCGCGGGGGAATCGCAGTGCTCTCGAACATGGTTGGGCCTTCTCCTGGAGCGAATGCGGGGATTCTACGCTGCCCGGAACGGGACCAGTGTGCGGTGCGTTACGGTAGAATGCCGCTTTCCTTCACGGCACCGCGGCCCGCCGCCGGCGCCTCCAGATGACAAACCTTAAGGAGTATCAGTGACTGCAACTCTCGAAATGACGCACCAGTTTGACGCGGCCGTGTCCGCGAATCGCGAGCCGTACAAGGTTCGCGACCTGAGCCTGGCCATCCTCGGCCGCAACGAGATCCGCCTGGCCGAGCACGAGATGCCGGGCCTCATGGCCGTGCGCGAGAAATACGGCAAGGACAAGCCGCTGCAGGGCGCGCGCGTGATGGGCTCGCTGCACATGACCGTGCAGACGGCGGTCCTGACCGAAACACTGCAGATCCTCGGCGCCGACGTGCGCTGGGTGAGCTGCAACATCTTCTCGACGCAGGACCACGCCGCGGCCGCGGTCGCCGTCGGCCCGACGGGCACGGTCGAGCAGCCGCAGGGGACGCCGGTCTTCGCCTGGAAGGGGGAGACGCTCGAGGAGTACTGGTGGTGCACCGAGCAGGCGCTCGTGTGGCCCGACGGCTCCGGCCCGAACATGATCCTCGACGACGGCGGCGACGCGACGCTGCTCGTGCACAAGGGCGCGGAGTACGAGGCGAGCGGTGCCGTGCCGGAGTTCGACGCGGAGAACGATCCGGAGGAGTGGGGAATCATCCTCGAGACGCTCCGCCGCACCATCGCCGAGAACCCGGGCGGTTGGACCAAGGTCGCCGAGGCGATCCGCGGCGTGTCCGAGGAGACGACGACGGGCGTGCACCGCCTGTACGAGATGGAGA
>CAMPKJ010000414.1 GCA_946887105.1 uncultured Acidobacteriota bacterium
CTGCAAGATCGGCGCGGCGCCGAGCGTTTGCACGTGGCCGGCACCGTGCCGGTGATCTTCGGCCGAGGAGAGGGCGTGCTGATCGACCTCAGCCGGCGCGGCGCGCGCATCCGCCACTCGTCGCCGGTGCGCCGCGGCGCCACGGCGCGAGCTTCGAGTGGGAGCAGATGCGCTTCTCCGCCACCGCCGAGGTGCTGTCGGCGCGCGTCATCAGCCTCGGCGCGGGAACGTCGTACGAATCGCGCGTGCGCTTCATCGCCGTCGATCCCGAGTCCGAAAACGTGCTCGCGACGGTGCTGGACGGCATCGCCGGCCGCGAAGTGGTCCGCTGGGTCGCGAACCTGCGCGGCTGGAGCGAAGAATCGCAGGCCCCCTCCGCGCCATTGACCGGGTCCTTCATCCGCTGCCGGCTGCGTGGTTCCTGGTGGGAGAAGAAATCGACAGCCGACAGCGTGCAGCCGGAAGACGGATTTCTGCTCCCCGCGGAATCGGCCGAATCGGAGATCGCCACGCTGTGCAGCAGCTATGCGCGCGCGGGCGACGAGGAGCGTCAGTTGATCCGTACCATTGCCGCCGCGGCGGTCGAGCAGGCCCTCCTTGCCGCAACTTCCGTATTACCATCCCGCAGGCTGGATGGAAGTACGCGACGTAGAGGTGTCTTGCCTTAGCACTCGAGCCGCCGCCCGGGAGCGGCCGTGAGGATTGCTGTCGCCGACGATCACATGATCGTGCGCCGCGGGATGCAGCTCATCATCGCCAAGCGGCCCGGATGGATCATCGCCGCCGAAGCGGCCACGGCCGATGAGCTGTTCGATGCGTTGAAACGGGAGCGGATCGACGTGGTGGTGCTCGATCTCATGCTGCGCGGCCGCAGCGGGCTGGAGATCCTCGCGCAGATCCGCCGCGAACATCCCGCCATTCCGGTGCTGATCCTCAGCTCCACGCCGGAGGAAAACGCGGCGCTGACGGCCATCCGCGCCGGCGCGCGCGGCTATGTGCAGAAGGACAGCACCGCCGACGACATCCTCGATGCCATCGCGGTCGTGGCGTCGGGAAGAACATGGGTGAGCGCCGCGGTCGCCAATCAGATGGCCACCGAGATCATGCAGCCGTCCGCGAAGGAGCCGCACGAGCTGCTCTCCCCGCGCGAGCTGGAAGTGTTTCACCTCATCGCGCGCGGCCTGTCGATGACCGACATCGCCGCGACAATGGGCATCAGCGTGAAAACGGCCAGCACGTATCGCACGCGCATTCTCGAGAAGACCCGGTTCCGCTCGAACGCCGACATCGTGGTGTACGCGGTGAAGAAGAAGCTGATCTGAGCGCGTCGTAAGAATCGTCCGACGCACGCCTTCCCGTTTGTCCGATGGTGCGCTGCTTTTGTGACGGCTATCCTTCCTTACGGGTCGGTCCAAAACCCACACAATTCGATGGAACACCTGGTCCACACCTCTCATGTGGAGATCGCCGGACGTCCCGGCCACTCCCTTCCACCAACGCCGATCGGCGTCGCCACGACCACCGCCGCCGGCGAGATCGTGGCGGTCAACGACGCGTTCGCGGCCATGCTGCGCTTCCACGCGCAGGATCTGATCGGCAAGCATCTCGCGCTCCCCGTGCAGCAGGGCACCGAACAGCGGTACATCACCGCGGACGGTGACGAGATCTGGATGATTGTCACGGTCTCGCCGGTCTGCGGCCGCGGCGACGTCGTGGAACAGATGATCTGGATGTTCGAACCACCGGCCTCCGCACGCGAGACGCAGCGGGAACAGGACCACCGTCTGGCCAGCCTCGGGCGCATGGCCACGACCATGGCGCACGAGTTCAACAACGTGCTGATGGGGATCTCGCCATTCGTGGAAGTGATCCGCCGCGGGAAGAACGTCGAAACGTCGCTCGATCACATCGGCCGCGCGCTGAAACGCGGCAAGCGCGTCACGGAGGACATCCTCCGCTTCACGCGCGCCGCGGCGCCGCGCATCGCTCCGTTCGAGGTGGAGCCGTGGATCGAGAAGATCGCCGCCGAGGCGCGCACGCTCGTCCCGCCGAGCTGCCGGGTCGAGACGTTCGTGCAGTCGTCCGATTTCGTGATCGACGGCGACGTCACACAGCTGCAGCACGTCTTCACGAATCTGATCCTCAACGCGCGCGAGGCCATGCCGCACGGCGGCACGCTCAGCATCGAAGTGCTGCGGGCGCGCGCAAAAACGCGAATGGTCGACCAGCCGGAGCGCTTCGCGCACTGCATCGTGCGCGACACCGGCACCGGCATGCCGCCGGAAACGCTGCGCCAGGTCTTCGAGCCGCTGTTCACCACGCGAAAAAATCACATCGGCCTCGGATTGTCGGTCGCACACCAGGTCGTGCAACGCCACGGCGGCAGCATCTTCGTGGAGAGCACGCCCGGCGCCGGGACCACCGTGCATCTGTTCCTGCCGCTCACAGCCGCCGCAGCCTGAACGCGCGGGACTACGACTTGCACGTTCGTGAGCTCGATGAAGCGAGCCACGATCGCCGTTCTGACCGTATGCGTCCTCGCCTGCGGGCGGGAGACCACCATGGCGTCGAAGAGCGCCGCCGCGTACCGCGAGGCACGAGCGAAAGGAATCCCGGTCACCGGCGGCCACGAGCACGGAGGCCACGCAGCCACGGCCACCGGCACGGCCGACGGAGGCGCGGCGATGGATCACTCCGCGCACGGCGCGA
>CAMPKJ010000415.1 GCA_946887105.1 uncultured Acidobacteriota bacterium
CCCCCCCGCCGCCGACAAGGGCGCCCTGAACCTCGAGGACCCGCACCGCCACACGAACAACCTCACCAACCGCAAGATCGTCCTCAAGAGCACCGCCGTTCTCGAACTGCGCGCGCCCACCGTGACCATCAACGGGCGCGTGGTCTCTCCGAACGCGAATCCGATCTGACGGAGACGAGATGGCGAACATCGACATCCCCATTCGCGCCGACCTGCAGGATCTGATGAAGATCCCGCCGTGCTTCGACATCAAGCTGCCGCAACCGGCGCCGATGAAGATCCAGCTGCCCACCGGCGCGGCGCTCACGGCGGTGGCCGACATTTCGAAAGGCGTCCCCACCGACTGCGCGATGGCGTTCAGCCTCCTGCTCCAGATCGGACCGCTGCTGGCGAGCATGGAGTGCCTGCTCAAGATCCTCAAGCTCCTCGCGCCGCTCATTCAGGTGGTGAAGGGGCTGCCGTTCCCGCCGGTGAAGGCCATCTCCGACTTTGCGGTGGCGGCCGCGGAGCTCGGCCCCTGCCTCGCCCTTCCGCTGCAGCTGAAGGATTTCATCAAGGACATCCTCTGCCTGATTCTGAAGATGCTGCGCTGCCTCATCGGCGGTCTCAAGTCGGTGGTGGATGTGCTGGGCGGGCTGCAACTGCAACTCAAGATCGCCATCGATGAAGGGAACACCGAGCTCCAGAAGAGTCTCGAGTGCGCGCAGGAAAACGCGAATACCTCCGCACAACATCTGATGTCGTCGATGGAAGTGCTGGCGGCGTTCCTGGCGCTGGTGCAGCCGCTCATGGAGATGGCCGGCATCGAGGCGTTCAAGCTGCCGGCCATCGGCGCGGAGACGGACGTCGAGTCGCTGAAGAAGGTGCTGGAAGTACTAACCGGCGTCGCCGACTCGCTGCACGTGATCACCGAAGGGCTGGGAGGTTGCGGGTCATGAGCGGCCGCGAGTTCCTCGGCACGGGCTGGCGCTTTCCGCTGCGTACGAATGCGCGCGGCGGCCTTTCGTGGTCGTCGGCGGAGCAGGACATTCAGGAAGCGATCTGGATCATCCTCGGCACCGCGCCGGGCGAGCGGCAGATGCTGCCGCGCTTCGGCTGCGGCATCCATCGCTACGTCTTCGCACCGAACGACGCCGCCACGCGCGGCACGATCGCCACCGAAGTGCGCAACGCGCTCACGCGATGGGAAGCGCGCATCGACGTGATCGACGTGCGCGTCGATTCGCCGGAAGGGGAGCCGGAGAAGCTGCTCATCCGCGTCGACTACCGCGTGCGCAAGACCAACGCGTTCCACAACCTCGTCTACCCCTTCTATCTGAAGGAAGGGAAAGAGAGCTGACATGCCGCTGCAGGCACCGAATCTCGACGACCGCACCTTCGCGCAAATCGTTTCCGAGGCGAAGACGCTCATTCCGCGCTACGCGCCGGAATGGACGGACCACAACGAGAGCGATCCCGGCATCACTCTCGTGCAGCTCTTCGCCTGGATGACCGAGATGCTGCTGTACCGCGTCAACCGCATCCCGGACCGCAACTACATCGCCTTCCTGAGGCTGCTCGGCATCGAGTTGCTGCCGGCCCGTCCGGCCAGCGCGGAACTGACGTTCACGCTGGCGCGCAAGGACACCGACGTCGTGCTCGTGCCGAAGGGCACGCAGGTCGCTGCAGCCACCGAGGACGGCGAGGCGCCGCTCGTGTTCGAGACCGGCGAGACGCTGATCGCCCTCGGGGCCACGCTCGCGGCCATCCAGAGCTTCGACGGCTACAGCTTCACGAACGAGACCACGAAGAACGCCGCGGCGGGACAGTCGTTCCATCCGCTGGGCCCGCGCGCGCGCAAAGACTCCGCGCTCTACCTCGGCTTCGATTCCGCGCTGCCGTTCACCGCGCAGCAGGTGAATCTGATGTTCTACGTCCGCACCGAGGAAGAGAACGGCATCACGCACTGCGACCTCGACCTCGGCACCATGCCGCCGCCGGCCACGCTGCTCTGGGAGTACTGGACCGGCACCGTGTGGCAGCGCTTCGAGCTCGACAAAGACGAAACGCGCGCGCTCACGCGCAGCGGGCACGTGCTCTTCCCCGGTCCCGGCGCGAAGGTCAAGAAGACCACCGCAGGCGAAGTGACCACGCCGCTCTACTGGATCCGCGCGCGGCTGAGCGCGCCGACGTACGAGAAAGCGCCGGAGCTCGAGGCGGTGCTGACCAACACCATCGGCGCGCGCCAGGCCACCACCAATCGCGATGAAGTGCTCGGCGACAGCGACGGACGTCCGGAGCAGCGATTCGTACTCGCGAATGCGCCGGTGGTCGTGCGCGATCGCGAAGAACGCGTGCCAACGAAGAACGGGCTGGTGACGATCCGCAGCGTGAAGGTCGAGATCGATGAAGGTGTCGGCTACGAGCTGTGGCAGGAGGTCGACGACTTCTACGCCTCCGGTCCGGACGACATGCACTTCCGGATCAACCTCACCACCGGCGAGATCTGGTTCGGCGACGGCGATCACGGCCGCATCCCGACCGCGAATCCGACCGGCGAGCCGAACGTGATCGCGCGGGAGTACCGCTCGCTCGGCGCACGAGCGGGCAACGTCGCGGCGCGAAAGATCAACGAGATGCAGGGCAGCGTCGAAGTCATCGCCTCGGTGACCAACATGCGCGCGG
>CAMPKJ010000416.1 GCA_946887105.1 uncultured Acidobacteriota bacterium
AATCGCGCGCGATTGCAATCGCGTGTGCTGCTCGCGGCGTCCGATCTGCGGTCGGCGGTGCGCGGAACGTTCGACGTGATCGTGTCGAATCCGCCGTACGTTCCGCTGCCGGAGTATGAAGAGCTGGCCGTGGAGGTGCGCATTCACGAGCCGCGCATCGCGCTCACGCCGGGGCCGAGCGGGATGGAGATCATCGACCGGATCTTCGACGAAGCGCGCGTCCTGCTCGCGCCGCGCGGCCTTCTCCTTCTGGAAGTCGGATACGGACAGGAGGCGATGCTGCGCGAGCTGGCGCGGATCAAGGGATTCGACGTCGACGACTTCCTGCCTGACCTCGCCGGCATTCCGCGCGTCGTCGTATCATCGCTGCGCCATGGCCAGTGACGCGCAATGTCTCTTCTGCCGCATCGTGAACGGCGAGATTCCGGCGAAGAAGCTGTTCGAAGACGATGCGGTGATCGCCTTCCACGACATCACCCCGCAGGCCCCTTCGCACGTGCTGGTGATCCCGCGCCAGCACATCCCCTCGCTCGATGACATGACCGACGCGGACGCGGGCGCAATCGGCCAGACCATCCTGCGCGCCACCAAAATCGCCCGCGAGCTGCACCTCGAGGAAGATGGCTATCGCCTGGTCGTCAACAACGGCCCCGGCGCGGGACAGACCGTGTTCCATATCCACTTCCACCTCCTCGGCGGACGGAAGTTCGGCTGGCCGCCCGGCTAGCCCGGCGGCGGAACGCGGAACCGCGTGCCCGAGAATGTGGCCGACAATCTCCCGCTCTTCTTCCTCGCTCCTCTTCTCTGCGCGAGGAAGTCTTCTTTCGCTTCCTTGAGCGTCGAGGGCACGTAGGTCGCGCCGGCGGCGAGCGTGCGCGGGCGGTCGCGCGAGAAGGCCGAGCCGCCGCCGATGATGGCCAGGTCGGGGAAGTTCGCGGAGAGGAGTTGCAGCAGCGCGTAGCCCTGCTCGAGGTGGTCCTGATTCGCGCACGAGACGAAGACCGCTTCCGGCTTCACCTCGTTGATGAATGCGACCAGTTCCTGTTCGGGAAGATCGGTGAAGTAGTCGGCCGTATAGCCTTCGCTGCGCAGGAGCTGCGTGAGCATGAGCGTGCCGAGGGAGAGACGCTCGCCGGCGACGGAAACGCCGACGATGTGTTTGGTGGGATCGGGCGTGCCGGAGTTGCGGTCGCCGAAGCGGATGATCAGCTCGCGCACGACGTCCTTGATGAAGTGATCGTGCGCCTGGGTGATGCGTTTGCGATCGAGCTCTTCCTGCGCGAACGACAAGGTCGGGATGAAGAGATCGTTGAAGATCTCCTCCATCGTCGCCGCTTCCGCGTAGCGATCGGCGATGGCGATGGCGCCGGTACGATCGCGCAGCAGCAGGCGGTTGTAAAAGCTGAGATAGCCCTCCAGCGGATCTTCGCTGCCGAACATGATCGAGAAGATCCGCAGCGCCGGAATGAATTCGCCGCCGACCGTGAGGCAGACGGTGATCGGCACCGCGAGCAGCAGGCCGACCGGTCCCCACAGCCAGCCCCAGAAAATCGCGGCGAGCAGCAAGGCCACGGGCGAGACGCCGACGCGATGTCCGACCACGATCGGCTCGATGAATCCGCCGATCATCTGATCGCTGAACACGAACAGGCCGAGGACGGCGAGCGCGGTGTACCAGTTCGGGAAAACGGCGAATGCGAGGAAGGTCGGCGCCGCGGCACTGAGCACCGCGCCGATGTACGGGACGAAGCGCAGCAGGCCCGCGAGCACGCCCCACAACGCCGCGTGCGGCACGCGCAACAGCGCCAGGCCCAATCCGATCAGCAGCCCGAAGCCGACGTTGAGCAACGCGATGGTGAGCAGATAGCGGCTGATGCGTTGCGATGTCTCGCCGATGGCTTGCGTCGTGACCGTGAGATGCGCGCGGCCGGCGATGCGCAGCAGTTTGTCGCGCAATTGCTCGCGGTCGCGCAGAAGGAAGAACACGACCACCACGACCAGGAACGTCGCCGCGACGCCTTCGACGGTCGGCGCGACTTCTTCGTAGCGCTCGCCGAGTGTCTTGCGCTCCGGAATCACGCGCACTTTCAAATCCGCGACTTCGGTCTTGTCGCCGACGGCCGCGACGCGCTGCAACCACGACTCGAGCAACGCGATCCGCCCGCCACCCTGGTCGCGCAGAAAGCGCAGCTTGTCGTCGACGTTCTTGCTCGTCGCCGCCGTCGAGAGCTCGCCCGCGACGGCGTTGAACTGTTGATAGATCCACCACCCGCCGATTCCGAGAATGGCGGTGGTCAAGCCGAGCGAGAGCACGATCGCGCCCGTGCGGCGGAGGAACGTGCGCTCGAGCCGAACGACGATCGGCGTGAGCAGAAACGCGAACAACACCGCCAGCGCCACCGGCACGACCACCGGTTTCGCGAGATGCAGAACGGCGATGATGATGACCGTGCCGAAGAGAATGCGCGCGTTCGATTGACGTCGATCCGCCGCGCGCTTGTCGAGCGGCAACTCCGGCTGTGGACGCGACGGCATCCGCCGCATCGACAACGTTTTATCGAACCGGTCGGTATCTTCGTCGTCGTAGTTGGCCACGCGGAGGTGAGTCTAAACGAACAGCAGTCGTAGAGTCTTAGAGTCTTAGAGTCTTAGAGTCT
>CAMPKJ010000417.1 GCA_946887105.1 uncultured Acidobacteriota bacterium
ATGTCCTACTCCCTCCGCGAGGTTTCCGCGATGCTGGGGTTGTCGCCGGCGCAGATTCGCGCGTATGCGGAGAAGGGCTTTCTCGAGCCGGAGCGCGGGCCGCGCGGGGAGATGCGGTTCGGATTTCACGATCTGGTGTTGCTGCGCACGGCGGGCGAGCTCTCCGCGGCGCACATCCCGCCGCGAAAAGTGCAGCGCGTGCTGGAGCGGCTGCGCGAGCAGCTTCCCTCCGGCCGGTCGCTGACGGCGGTGCGCATCACCGCCGATGGTGACCGCGTGATCGTGCGCGATGGCGAAGCGGTCTGGAATCCGGAGTCGGGGCAGTCGCTCTTCGATTTCTCCGTTGCCGATCTCGCCGCGCAGGCCGCGCCGTTCGTATTGCGCGCCGCGGAGGAAGCGCGCGATCAGGAGGAGACCACCGCGGACCAGTGGTTCGAGCTGGGCTGCGAGCTGGAGATCTCTTCGGCCGCGGAGGCGATGGACGCGTACGAGCGCACGCTGCGACTCGATCCGTACCACGCCGACGCGCACGTGAACCTCGGGCGTCTCCTGCACGAACAGGGCTCCACTGCCGCGGCCGAGAAGCACTATCGCGCTGCATGCGAATCCGATCCGGAGCACGAGACCGCCGCCTTCAACCTCGGCGTGGCGCGCGAAGACCTCGGCCGCATCGACGACGCCATCGCTGCGTACGAGACCGCGCTCGCGCTCGATCCCGACAACGCCGACGCGCACTACAACCTGGCCGGGATCTACGAACAGAACGGCGACAAGCAGGCGGCGCTGCGGCATTTGAAAGCGTACCGCGCGCTCACCGCGTGATGCGCGCCGTCAGTTCTTTGGAGCGGCCACGCCCATCGTCACCGCGAACTTCACCAGACCTGCGACGTCGTGCACCTTGAGACGCCGCATCAGGTGCATGCGGTGCACTTCGACGGTCCGGTAGCTCAGGCCCAGCTGTTGCGCGATCTCCTTGCTGGTCTGACCCGCGGCGACGAGGTTCAGGATCTCGCGCTGCCGTGGCGTGAGCGCTTCATATTCCGCGACCGGCATCGTCCCGGACCTGGCGTAGATGTCCACCACCGTTCGCGAGATCGCGGGACTGAGGTACCGCTCGCCGCGCGCGACGGTGCGCACCGCCGTCTCCAACTCGCCGACCGTCGAATCCTTCAACAGATATCCGGACGCGCCCGAGCGCAAGGCTTCGAACACATACTCCGCCTCGCGGTGCATCGAAAGCATGATCAGACCAATCCCGCTGTGCATGCGCAGGAGGTGCGGCAGGATCTCCAGGCCGGTCATGCGCGGCATTCCGATGTCGAGCAGGACGATATCGGGGAGGTAGCGCTCGACCAGCTGCAGCACGCTCGGGCCGTCCTCTGCTTCACCAATCACTTCAATGCCTTCGAGATCCTGGAGCAGGCTGCGGATGCCTGCCCGCACCAGGATGTGATCGTCGGCCAATGCGACACGGATGAGCTGCAAACGGATCAGGTCCTTTCCGGCGACGGGAATCGTGCGGTGAGCCGCGTACCCTTTCCGCGAGCGCTGCGCACTTCGAACTCGCCGCCGAGCGTCAGAACGCGCTCTTCCATCCCGAGTATGCCGATGGTCACGCCGCTTGCCGCGCGCTTGCGGGCCGCGGCCACATCGAACCCGATTCCGTCGTCGCGGACGGTCAGCTCGGTCGCAAGCGCGCTCATCGATAACTCCACCCAGACCTGCCTTGCGTTTGCGTGACGCATCACGTTCGTCAACGCCTCCTGCGCCACGCGGAAGCACGCGGTCTCGACGACCGATCCGATGCGCACGGAGCCGGTCGCGGAGAAGTGCACGGTGATTCCCGTGTCGCTGGCGAATCGGTGCGCGTACCACCGCAGCGCCGCCGCCAGGCCGAGGTCGTCCAGCATGGCCGGCCGCAGATCGAGCGCGAGATTGCGGACGCGTTCCATGGCCCGGTCGACCGACTGGATCCCTTCATCGAGAAACGGCTGAGCCTGTGCATCGACCTTCGGGCCGATCCTCTGCAGATTGATCTTGACCGCGGTCAGGACTTGCCCGAGCTCGTCGTGCAATTCCATCGCGATCCGGCGCCGCTCTTCCTCCTGCGCCGAGAGCAGGCGCGCCGAAAGCGTTTTCGACCGCTCCTGTGCCTCATAGATGGTCTCGATCAGACGTGCCCGCTCGATGGCTGGAGCCACGCGATCGGCGACGACCTGCAGCAGCTTCAGTTTTTCATCGTCGAAGTGATGCGGCTCGGGCGACGCCGCGGTCACCACCCCGACCACCTTGCCGCCGACGCGAAGCGGAGCACCGAGCACCGACCGGCTCACGGAACGGATCTCTTCCGGCGTCGTGCCCGCGATTTGCGAGAGATCGATGGCCTCGAGATCGTGAATGATGCGCGGCTGGCCGTCCGCCGCGATCCTGCCCGACACACCATGACCGAGCGGGGCACGGATCGACCGGACGTTCTCGAAGATACTGCCGGATACAGCCCTGATGTAGATCTCCTGATGTTCTTCGTCGATCAATGAGACGCTCGCGTAATTCGCTTCCAGAGTCCCGCGGACGCGAGCCAGCAATTCCTGCAACAGATCATCGAGCGCGAGGCTCTGCAGCGTGGTGTCGGTGATGCGCTCGATGGCGTGCA
>CAMPKJ010000418.1 GCA_946887105.1 uncultured Acidobacteriota bacterium
GCGGTGGCGGTGAATTGCTTGGTGACCGACGCGAGGCGGTAATTCGTCGCGGGCGTCGCGGCAATCGCGCCATCGACATCGGCGAGACCGTACGCGCGGCGCACGATCGGCTCTCCGTCGCGAATCACCAGCAGCGATGCGCCGGGCACGTTGCCGTCGTAGTCGCGCATCAGCCTGTCCGCATTCTTCACAGGGTCAGGACCTCCGGTCGCGCATGCGGTGAGCATGAAGAGCAGCAGCAACGCCCGAGGCACGCGTCAGAGCTCCGCCAGCACGTTCTTCGCGACGGCCGGGACGAGCGTCACATCGTCCGCGATGCCGCGCGTGAAGATCACCAGGATCAGCTTCCGGCCGCCCGGCAGCTCGATGTACGCGGCGTCGTGACGCACTTCGCTCGTCCATCCCGCCTTCGACCAGAGTCGTGCCTCGGATGGCAGCGCCGCGCCGATGAACTCCTTGACCTGATTCTCGTCCTCGCGCTGCGGCGCGAGCGGGCGATGCATCAGCGACATCATCTCGTGCGAGCCGGGTGCGCGGCGGCGCTGGATCCACAGCAGCAGCGACGCGGTGGCGTTCGCGGTGAGCTTGTTGCGGTTGACGCGATTCTCGCCGAGAGCCTGGCGGTCGGCGCCGAACGGTCCGAAGCTCCACGGCTTCATCATCCCGCTGACGTTGTTCTCGTAGCCGAGCTTCTCGAAGCGGCGGTTGATCTCGCGCCGGCGCTCGATGAAGCGGTTCAGCGCGCGGCCCTGCAGCGGCGGACCCGGAACGGTGTCGGCGAGGATGTCCACCAGATACGCCGTGGCATCGTTGTCGGAGACGACGATCATCTCTTTCAGCGCGCGGTCGACGTCGCCGATTTTCTCCTTGCGCGTCTGGTAGACGTCGGCCATGAAGAACAGCTTGATCACCGAGGCGGGATAGAACGGCGTGTCGCCGTGATAGTCGCCGCGCGCGACGAGGTGCGGCTGCGTGACGTCGATGATGCTGATGGCCAGATCGTCCGCTTTGAGTTTCGGATACGCCTGCAACGTGGTCTCGGCGGCACGGCGCAATCGGGTCTCCAGCGAGGGATCGGGAGCGACTTCGAGAAACTCGCGATAGTTCGCGCGGGTGTCGAGCGTGAGCAACAGAAGAAGGGCCACGAGCGTTGAGCGCATGGCGGTGGATTGTACTCAGGCTCGATGGATGCGAGCGACGAGATCCGTGAAGCGCTTCTCGCCGCGCAACGGATCGAAGCGCGGTTCGGTGGCCAGATAGACCAGCCATCCCGATCGCGCCGCTTCCGCTTTCTCGAGGTACGCCAGTGCGCTGTCGATCTCTCCGAGCGCGATGTGGATGATGGCGAAGTGCACGTCCGAGACGTTGCGCGTCGTGGCCAGCGCGGCGAGTTCAGCGAGACGCGCGCGATCGCGTTCCAGTGCGCCGAGTGCGGCGATCACGTGCGGCTCGCCGCGCGAGATCGACAGCGCCTTCTCGAATGACGCCTTCGCATCGGCGACACGCCCGCGCTGCTGATGCGCGAGGCCGAGCGTGAAGTGCGACGGCTCGTGATGCGGATTGATCTCCAGCGCACGGTGGCAGAGCTCCTCGCTGGCGTCGTACGCCCGCGCGAGGTAGTGCACGATGGCGTGATTGGCGTTGAGGATGAACGAGAGCGGATCGCTCTCCGACGCGATGGTCATCTGCGCGAGCGCGTCCACGAATCGCGCGTGATGCGCCAGCGCGAGCGCATACCACTGCCGCGCCGTCGCATAGCCGGGATCGAGGCGCAGCGCGGCCAGGTATTCCGTCTCCGCGCGCGGCCAGTCCCAGTGAAACACCTCCAGGATCGCGGCCATCGAGGCGTGCCCTTCGGCGAGCTCCGCATCGAGCTCCAACGCCTTCCGCGCCGCCTCCTCCGCCTTCGGGAAGAGCTGCATCGGCGGCTCCAGATCGCGGCTGGCGAGCGCGATGTACGCGTCGGCGAGGCCGGCGTAGGCAGGCGCGTAACGCGCGTCGCGTGCGATCGCGGACTCGAAGAAGGCCATCGCGCGCGTGATCCCTTCGACGCTGCGGCGGTTCCAGTGATGGCGGCCTTTGAGATAGAGCTGATACGTGGCCGCGTCGTGCGTGTAGCGCTTCGCGTCGCGCACCGGCGGAGGCGCATGCAGCGCGGCGTCGCGGAATCCATAGCCGAAGCGGTGCACGGTGCGGATGTAGCGCGGCGACTTCGCGTCGTCGGCGATGGCCTGGCGGACCTCCTTGATCAGGCTGGCCAGATTCGCATCGGAGACGAACGTGTCGGGCCAGAGCTTCGCGAACAGCTCCTGCCTGGCGATCGGATTCGGCCGCGCCGCGAGCAGCAGTTCGAGCAGCTGAAAGGCCTTGCCGGAGAGGCGCACCTCCTCGCCCGCGCGGTGCAGCGTGCGCGCAGCCGAGTCGAACGTGCAGTCGCCGAACTGAAGCCGCATCCCAGAATTTTCCCAGAACTCTCTCACGTCCCCGTCAAGACTCCCCGGAGGCGCGGACCGATCATCAAACCATGAAAAAACTCGCACAGTCCCTCGCACTCATCGCCGCCCTGACCGTCAGCACCATCGCCTGCGGAGAAAGAAACCAGCCCGCCCCGCCGGCCGAACCCGCCGCCACGGCCACC
>CAMPKJ010000419.1 GCA_946887105.1 uncultured Acidobacteriota bacterium
CTTCGAATCACCATGACCGTGATGTCGTCGTACTGCGGCGCCGTATCCGCAAACGCGTCCACGCTCTCGTACGTCGCGCGGACGATCTCCTCCGCACTGCGCCTGTGCTGCTCGCGCAGAAAATCGATCAGCCGCTCGATCGAGTACTCGTTCTCCTGCGGGTCGTTCGCCTCCGTCACGCCGTCGCTGTAGAGCGCGACCAGATCGCCGGGCGCGAGCTGCCATTCCGTTTCGCTGTACGCGCGCGCCGGCATCAGTCCGACCGCCAGCCCGCCCGCCTTCAGGCGCTCCGCGTTGCCGTCAGCGCGCAGGATCACGCCGTCGTTGTGTCCCGCGTTCACCACCCGCGCGTGGCCGCTTTGCGGGTCGACGTCCATGAAGATCGCGGTCACGTATTTGTTCGCGGCGGTCGAGGCGTGCATCAGATCGTTCATGCGCGCCACCAGCTCGACGAGCGGCACGCCGCTCGACAGCAGCGCGCGCAGCGACGCCTGGAAGTTGCTCATCAGCAGCGACGCCGCGATGCCTTTGCCCGACACGTCCGCGACGCAATAGAGAATGCGCCCTTCGGCGTGCTGGATGACGTCGTAGTAATCGCCGCCGACGTGACGCGCCGGACGCGTATTCGCCGCGACCTCATATCCGGCCACCGCGGGCAGCGCCGCCGGAAGCAGCCGGCGCTGGATGTCCGCCGCCAGCTCGAGCTCTTTCTCCAGCTTCTTCTTCTCGACCGTCTCGCGGAAATGCCACGCATTCTCGAGCGCCACCGCGGCCTGATCGGCCAGACCGCGCGTGTATTCGAGCTCGTCCGGCGTATATGGCCTCGCGCCGAGGAGCAGCACGCCGATGCTCTGCTCGCCGGTGCGCAAGGGCACGACGGCGCCGATCTTCTGCGCGATCAACTCCTCGCGCACCTCTGCGGCATCGAGATCGGAGACCGGCATCGCCGCGGTGATCTCGCGCAGCGGAGCCATGTTCTCGATGCGCGCGCCCTTCGCGCGCAGGATCGGCGGCTGCCCTTCCTTCCACGCCGCCACGACGTAGCGCGAGAGCATGAACTGCCCCGCCAGCGTCAGCGCGAGCAGCCGCACCACTTCATCGGGATCGACGACGGACGTGAAGCCGCGCACGAGATCGAGCAGCGTGCGCAACTCCTGCAGCTTGCGATCGAGATGCAGGTTGAGACGGCGTACGTCGGCCGCGAAACGCACGTTCTCCACCGCGCCCGCCGAGATGCCCACCAGCGCCGCGAGGAACTGTTCCTGATCCGGCTGGATCGGCGCGGGGGTCGTGCCGACGCCGACCCGCGCGCTCGCGCCGACCGGCAGGATCAGCTCGATCCCTGCGGCGCGCAGCGCATCCTCGTCGTACGCGGCGCCCGCGTGCACGCCGGACAGCCCGCGCGCGTGCGTGATCGCGCCATCGCGCGCGACGAAACCGCGCCGCGCCAGCACGTGCGCCATCGCCGAGCGCAGCAGATGCTGCAATAATTGGTCGACGTCGGTGGCGCCCTGGAGCATGCGCGCCGACTCGACCAGTGCCTCGAGCCGCGCGCTTTCGAACGTGACGCTCATTTGCGCAGCTTTTTCACCATGCGCAGTTCGTTCCGCTTGCCCGGCTCGATGTCGTAGTGCACCTCGTCCATCAGCGTCTTGATCAGACGCATGCCCAGGCCGCCGGTCTTGCGTTTGGCGATCAGCTCCTTCAGGTCCTGCTGCTGCACCTGCGTCGGATCGAAACCCTTGCCGGTGTCGATCACGTGGATGCGCAGCGTGTCCTCGTCGAAGATCGCGCGCACCATCACCTGCTTCGTCTTGTCGTCGCCGTACGCGTGCTCGATCACGTTCGCGCATGCCTCGTCGACCGCGAGCTCGAGCTGTCCGACTTCGATCTCGCTCAACCCGGCCTGCGCCGCAACGCGATTCACGAACTCGCGGATCATGGCCAGGTTCTGCGTCGTGGACGGAACGTCGAGCGTGAACGTGTTTTCGATCGCGGTCATGCTCACACCTGCTTCACCGGCGATTCGGCAAAACGCTGCACCGCCGCGGGCACGTCGCCGACGATGTCGTAGAGCGCGTGAAACCCGAGGATCTCGAAGACCTGCTCGACCTTCGGGGTCAGGCCGCAGATCTTGATGTCGCCGCCTTGATCGCGCAGCTCCTCGATGAAGCCCATGAACACGCCCAGGCCGGCCGAGGAGATGTAGGTCAGGCGCGAGCAGTCGACGATCAACTGCCGGTGACCATCATCGATCTCGCTCTGGATCGCTTTCTCGAATTCAGGCGCCGTGTGCGCGTCGAGGAATCCGTCCAGCGCCAGCACCGTCAATCCGCCCTCGCGAGAGCGTGCAATGGAGAAGGGATTGGCCAATGTTTGATTCGTCCTTCCTGAACGTGTTCCGGCGCTGGATCGTAGCAGATCCGCCGTGTCATCCCGAGCGTGAGTCGAGGGACCTGGTGGTCGGGTGGCGCGACGGACGTGCGTTGTACCGCGCATCCGCCAGGTCCCTCGACTCACGCTCGGGATGACGACAGCGTCAACGCCGGCACGCCCGCGCGAAGCCGCCTTTGCACGCGCGCTGGAAGAGCGCCGTCCGAAGATCGTAGTCGAAC
>CAMPKJ010000420.1 GCA_946887105.1 uncultured Acidobacteriota bacterium
TCGACGACGCGGACCATTGCGACTTCTATCTCAAGTACGGATCGACGGTACTGGAGATCTCCATCGACGCGTACGAGGAAGACGACGCCGTGATCTCCATCCTCGCGTTCTGCGTGCAGGGTGTGGAGCCGACGTTCGAGCTGATGCAGGAGTTGCTGCTCCTCAATTCCGAGACCAGCCTGGGCGCGTTCAGCCTGGTCGACAACGACATCTTCTACTCTCATTCATTCCTCGGCCGGCGCCTGCGCCCCGAGCAACTGATCGCCTCGCTCGGCAGCGTAGCCAGCGTCTCCGATCTCTACGATGAAAAGCTGGTCGCGAAATACGGCGGCGAGACCGCGCTGGAGCGCCTGCGGAACAACGCCAAACGGCACCGTACGGTGGCCGTTTCCGCGCAAAACAACTGAGCAGCGTGGCATTTCCATTGCTCTATCGACCTGTGATGACCGTTCGTACGACACACGTGTTTGCAGCGTTGATGCTGTCCGCCGCGCTCCTCGCCGGCGCCTGCACCGGCGGCACGGAGTCGAAGGCGGCGGACGAGAAGACGGCGGCCGCGGACCAGAGCTCGGCGGCGTCGCGGACCGAAGTCGACGCGCAGAAAGCGCTGGCCACGATCAATCGCTCCATCCCGATCTACGAAGGCGCGGAGTTCCGCGACGACCTCACCCGCCGCGATGAGGTGATGATCCGCAATCGCTACGGCCCCGGCGCCGAGGTGTACACGCTGGCCAGCGATGACTCGTTCCCGCAGGTCTATCACTACTACACGACTTACCTCGCCCAGTTCCGGGCCTTCCCTTCGCAGCAGACCTATCCGCCCGCGCAGAAAAACTGGCGCACGCTGGAGATCAAGCTGAACGAAGCGATGCAGGATCCGTTCATCCCCGGGCCGACGCTCGACCCGAACGGCAAGCAGGTCACGTTGCAGGTCACCGAGACGGAGACGGAGCCGAAGACGGTCATCCGCTACATCGTCACGCCGCGGCCGGTTGCGGCGCCCGTGGCCACCGCGGCGAATCCTGTGGCTGCCCAGCCCGTGGCACGATAGAGTCGCACGCGCGACGCCGATGTTCCAGCGCATTCTCATCCCGACCGATTTCTCCACCGCGTCCGAGTGGATCTTCGACGACGCGGTCCGCATCGCCGGCTCGAGCGACGCGGAGCTGCTGATCCTGCACGTGCGCATGACCTGGGCTTCGCATCCCGGCGAGCTGCGCTTTCCCGCCGATCCGTCGCTGTACGAATACGCGGAACGGCTCGAGCTGGAGCGTTTGCGCGACCGCGTGCGCCGCGCGAATGCATCCGTGCCCGCGCGCCTGATCGTCCGTCACGCGCCCGATCCCGGCAACGAGATCTGCCGCACCGCGAAATCGGAGAACGTCGACCTGATCGTCATCGCCACGCACGCGCGGCATCACGTCGCGCACTTGTTCGTCGGCTCGACCACCATGGCCGTGCTCAAGGATCCACCCTGTCCGGTGCTGGCCATCCGCTACGGCACGCGCAAGCGTTCGTCGATGAGCCGCGTGGTCGTTCCGGTGCACCTGCAGCAGACCTCGCACCGCGCTCTCGACCTCGCCGCGCGCATCGCAACGGAGATCCATCTGGTCACGGTCTGCCCGGACGAAGACCAGGCGCGCGCCGAAGCGCTCCAGCGCGAGCTCGCCGCGAACGTCCCCGGAGCGAAAACCGCCATCGTCCGCGGCAAAGACCCGAACGACGAGCTCCTCGGATACACGAAAGATGTGGACGCCGACGCGATCTTCCTCAACGCCGCCGCGGAACCAAGCCAGCGCAAGATCGATCTGGTACGGCACGCGCCCGTGCCGGTGATGGTGGTTTAGGAGTTGGCGTCAGGAGCCGTGCGCCTGCAGGGCGCGCGGGGGCGTCTGGGCCGTCTCGCGAAAAGGCCGCTCTCGCGCAACTTGGGCTGTAACGCGAGACGGCCCAAGCGCCCCCGCGGCGCTCTGGCGCCGCGGCTCCCCCATGCGCGCCGTGCAGCGCGCATGGCTCCCAACGCCACCCTCACAGACTCCCCACAAATTCCCCCACCGATTCATACCGGTCCGCCGGCTTCTTCGACAACGCGCGATCGATCGCGGTGGCCACGTTGCGCGGAACGCGGACGCGGTCCGCGATCGGGACCATCGGCAGATCGGTGTGTCCCCGCACCACCGACGCGAGATCGGTGGCCATTCCCAGCGGATGCTCCCCCGCCAGCAGTTCGTACGCGATGATGGCCAGGCTGTACTGATCCGCGCGCGGATCCGCAACGTGTCCGCTCAGCACCTCGGGGGCCATGTACATCAGCGTTCCGACGATGCCCGCGCTCTGCCCCGACTGCACCTGCGTGGCGTCGTTCTCGCCGATCGGGCCGGTCAGTTTGGCGAGGCCGAAGTCGAGCACGCGCGGCGTCGCGCGCGAATCGTGTCCCTGCACGATCATGATGTTCTCCGGTTTCAGATCGCGATGGATCACGCCGGCGCGATGTGCGGCATCGACCGCGTCGCCGACCGGACGCAGCAACGCCAGCGCGTTCTCCAGCGTCTGCGGTCCGCTCATGATGGTCCGCCGCAGCGTCTCGCCATCGAGATGCTCCATGACCAGGTAC
>CAMPKJ010000421.1 GCA_946887105.1 uncultured Acidobacteriota bacterium
GAACTTTCGCCTCATTCTCGCTACTTACGCTTGACTTTCGCCTTCTTACCGCCTACATTGCGCTTCGAAGGCGGAACAATGAAATACCTGACGGAACGACAGCGGGACATTCTGAACTTCATCCGCGATTTCCAGAAGGAGCGGGGGGTGGCGCCAACCCACCGCGAGATCTGCGACCACTTCGGGTTCTCCTCTTACGGCACGGTCTACAAGCACCTTTCCCTGCTCCAGAAGAAAGGGCTGATCCGCCGCGACTGGAACCAGAAGCGTGGGGTGGAGCTGGTCGAACAGCCGGAAACGAGGGGGACCTCATCGCGCGAGAGCGCCCCCAATGCGCGCGAGCTGCCGTTGTTCGGCTACATCGCCGCGGGCCGGCCGCTCGACGTCGAGGTTTCGGCGGAGACCATCGCCGTTCCGGAGCACCTCACCAGCCGCGGTGAGAACTACGTGTTGAAGGTCCGCGGAGATTCGATGGTCGATGACGGGATTCTCGACGGAGATCTGGTCATCATCGCCCGCCGCGAGCGTGCCGACAACGGCGAGATGGTGGTCGCCAATGTCAACGGGGAGGTCACGCTCAAGCGCCTTTACCAGGAAGGGGAGAAGGTCCGGCTGCAGCCGGCGAACTCCATGATGAGTCCGATCTACGCCGCTGCCCGCGACGTCGCGGTGCAGGGTGTGGTCGTTGGTTTGATGCGACGGTTCTGAACCGTTTTTTCTGAAACAGCGTTCTGTCAAAGGAAGAGGAAGCGATGGATCTCGTACTGAAACTCCGTGAAATCCGCAGGCTCCGCGGGTTGAGCCAGAAAGATGTAGCCCGCCTCTCCGGTGTCGGAGAAAAGACCATCAGCTCATTCGAGACCGGACAGCGGATCGGCTCACTGAAGCTGGCGCAGCTCAAGAGAATGCTCGGCGTGTACGGCCTGACCGAGGCCGAGTTCTTCGGCGGCACCGTCGAACGCCAGATCGCCCCGTGGGAGCTGGACGACGAGGAGAATGCCGCACAGCGTCTCGTCGAAGAGCTTCGGGAGCTGCCGCGCCCGGTGCAGAAGGCGATGGTGGCCAAGTTCGAGCTGATGCTCGAAACGGCGACGGCAGTCGATCAGGTCAAGCGCGCCGACCAGAACAAGCGCGTGGCCGACAAGCGTCCGGCGTATGTGCGCGAAGAGCCCGAATGGCACATGCTCACCTCACGCAACTGAAGAAGATCTCGTGCGGGCGGGGCGCTGAACGATCAGGCGCTCCTCCCGCAACCCCTCACCGCATCTGCGCCGCGCGCTTTCTCCACCTCTCCGCGGCACCTCGGTTCTCCACCACATTCCACGTTTCCGCCGCCAGCTCCGCCGTCGATGCCGAGCGATTCGCGTCGAACATCCGCTCGAGCGCTCTCTCCGCATCGCCCGCGCGGCCGAGCATCGCGTAGAGAACCGCCAGGCGCGTGTACGCCTCGCGGTTGTTCGGAAACGCCGCGACCTCGCTGCGAAACGCAGCTTCTGCGTCGGCAATGCGCTCCATTCGTGCCAGCGCATCGCCGCGCGTCGATTCGAGATCCGGAACAGGGGCGCGGCTCGACTGCTTGACCCGATCCAGCAGTTGCAGCGCCTCGGCGAATCTCCCCTGCTCGATCGCCGTGCGTGCGAGCAGGACCGCGCCGGCTTCGCGATAGAGAGCATCCTCCATCGCCAGTCGCGCTTCGCGTTCGGCGCCGGCATGATCGCCGCGAGCGAGAGCGACTCGCCCGAGCAGATGGTGCGCGGCGCCCGGTTGGGTCTTCATCACCAATCGCGCGTGGGCGTCCGCTTCGCCGAATTGCCGCAGTCGCAGATGAAGCGACCCGACGGCGACGGCCATCTGCTGAGCGAGCATCGGCGCCGCCTGGATGCCGGCGCGGTACGAGCGCACCGCATCCTCGAGCGAACCCATTCGTTCCTGAGTGTCTGCGAGACGGAACCACGCGTCGGCGAACTTCGGATTCTTCGCCACGATCGATTCGTACTTCGCGGCCGCGCCGGTCAGCTCTCCGCGACGCGCGAGATCCGAGCCGGCCTTCAACTCTTCGAGCTCCGCGATGTGGTCTTTCGGATCCGGCAGCCCTGCGGCATCGGCGCCCGTGCGCGCCTGGCCGAGGTAGCCGAGTGCGGCGAGGCGCGCCGCTTCCTCCGGATCGACTGCCGTGGGCAACGCGAACTCGGCGGGATGCGCCTCGATTGCCTTGCGCATGTCGGCGAGCACGCGCCGGCTTTCCTGCGCGACGTTCTTCCGCTCTCCCGGATCCGCGACGAGATCGTAGATCTCGGATCGCGGTGCCTCGATGAAGCGATAGCGCGCGTCGACGAGCGAGCGCAGACCGCTCCATCCGAAATGAATGCGCGGCAACATGGTCTCGGCATAAATGCGCCGTTCGTGCTGCGGTGCATCCAGCAGCGACGTTCCGGCGAAAGGCGTTCGCGGCGTGCTCGACGTCAGTGCCGCAATGGTCGGAGCGACATCGATCAACTGCACCGGATGCTCGATCGTCTCGCCGCGCCGATGGGAGCCAGGAAGCTTCACGATCAGCGGCACCTGCAGAACCTCGCGGTAAAGGAACAC